>JAITEZ010000226.1 GCA_031281735.1 Deltaproteobacteria bacterium
GCTGGCGCGGCGGGCACGGCCGGCGCCGGGGTATCGCCCCGGATCATGCGGGCCGCGGCGCTGACCGGTGTCAGGCGCCCGGGAGGGGTTTCCCTTCCCGCCGTCCGCGCTCCTGGGAAGCCTGCCCCCGGCGGGGGCGGTTTCATGGTCAGGGATGCCGGCAGGCGTCCGGCGGGAAGATCCCCCGACGCGGTCAAGGCCGTCAAGGGCCGCCGGATGGCGCACAGGCCGCCCGAATGACGGAGGCCGGCGGCACCTGTCCGTCTGAGGGCACCTGAGGTCGTCGGCTGAAGCGCCTGAGGGGGCAAGGCTCCTGAGAGGGGCAAGGGGCGTGCCTTGGCTTCATGCCGGTCTGCCGACACTGTTACCGGCGTCGCGGATTCATGGTCCGGCTCGGCCGGCCGGCGCGCCGCCCCCTCTTCAGGTCTTGCGCGGGTATCGGACACCGATGCCTTGCCTGGGCGGGAGACTGCGGCCATGCCGCCGACGGCCGGGGCGGCATCGTCAGCGGGGAGCCCCGTGGCCCCACCCAGTCAGGGGTTTGATGCCAGGGGCGGGACCGGGCCTGTCCCCCGGAGGGGAACGCCGGTCGCGGGACACGCGAAGGCTCCGCCGAGAAGGCCCCGACTCCCGCATTTTGCTTGCTTGGTCAGGCCGCCTGCCCGTTTTACCCGGCCGGCATCGACTCTGCCGTACCCCTGGCACGTGCGGGAAGAGAACCCTGGCCTCATGCTGCAACCGAGGGTGATTCCCGGGGCGGGCACCCGCTTGTCCCGCTTCGCCGTCCCGCCCTTGCCCTCTGCCCTGGATCCTGTCAGCCCCCGCCGGCCTTTCGCCCGGCATCCGTTCAGGCGGCCGCCGTCCCGCCGCGCCCCCCGTCCGGCGGCGCGGCAGGGCCGTGCCGGCCGGGCGCCCCGTGGCTCCGAGGGCCCCGCCTGGCGGGCTCCAGCCGTCCCTTTCGCGGGGCGAGGCGCACCCGGAGGGCAAGGGCCCTGCCGGGGGCTAAGGTGCGAGGTTGCCGCCGGACGGGGAGAGGCGGGGGAGGCACATGTTTTCACCTGAAAAAGGGAATAATGTCTTCATGAGGAGTATTGGATTAACATATGCGTTATGAATGTCTGGGAGAGGGGATGCCGCATTATATTTTTGTCTCATCGGAGGCTATCTGCTATAATTAAAGTTGAAACACTCCCCGTCAGGGCAAACCGTCAGCCTCGCCCCCGGCATGAGGGGGCCGCGCCCTTCCTCCCGCCTTCACCCTCGCCCCGCCGGGCGGCCGCGCGGAATCCCCAGGGTTCGGTTGCCGATATTGTATATGCATGAAATTGTATATATAATGTAAATTGCGTTGGTTTCCCTGAAAGCCGGAAAGGTTGTCTTGGTCGGGCCAGTGTCTTCCGAAGCAGGCATCATTCTCGAGACCGTCCGTTCCGGGCTGGGATGGCAGATCGTGGCCGGGGGGGCGGGACGTCCCCGCCCGCCTCTCGGCATGCTACCCGCCACGGCGGCGGTCGCCAACACCCCCGACGCTGGGAACGACAATGGTTACCGGGCCGTCTCCCCACGATAAGGCCGGCGGCCTCGGGCGCGGGCTTCCGTCCCCCGGCGGGCACGCCGCAGACGCCGCCGGAGCGGCGCCAGGCCGCCACTCTTCCGGGCCGGGAGAGGGGGCGGTCTCCCAGCCCCGGCCCGGAAGCCCCTCTGCGGCATCGGGGGCGCGGTGCCTCGTGCTCGCCCTCGCCCTGTCCTTGATCCTGTCCCCCGGCTGCTCGCCCGTCTCCGATGAGGAGATGGAGAGGTTGCGGGGGGAGACCGAGGCTCTGGCGGCGGAGCTCACCCGGCTCCGCAACGAGTCCGAGCTGCTGGATCGCGCGCTGACCAACGTCTACCGGGAGAAGGATCGGGTGGTGGACCGCCTGAACGCTCTCTCGGGGGACGGGCCCGTCCCGGAAGAGGCCCCCGCCGGCGGCCTGGAGGTCGGCGCGGGCGGCGAGGCTCCCGCCGCCGGGGAGGGGGCGGGCGCGGCCGCAGGCGGCAGGAGGATCTACGTCGCCCAGCGGGGCGACTCCCTCTCGATGATTGCCAAGCGCAACAACACCACCCTCCAGGCGATCCTGGATCTCAACCCCTATCTGGCCAACCGGCCGGGCTACATGGTCTGGGAGAAGGATCCGGTGACCCTGCCCAACTGAAGGGCCGCGGGCCGGCCCCCCCGATCCGGCCCGATGGCGAAGTCCCCCTGCCCGGAGATGCCGGGGGCGGGCGGGAAGGCCACGCGTCCGCCAGGCCCCGCCCGGGACGAGCCCGGCCTTTTCAGACGTGCCCGGTTCCCCGGGCATGCCCCCCCCGATACAGATGCACAGCCGCGCCGATTTCAGGAAATTCAGGCGGGTCACCGTCAAGATCGGTTCCCGCATCATCTGCAACGACCAGGGCCTCGCCTATGACCGGCTCAGGGCGCTCTCGGGGCAGGTGGATCTCCTCCGCCGCAGGGGGATGGAGGTGATCCTGGTATCCTCGGGGGCCGTGGCTGCCGGCCGCCGCAAGCTGAAGGAGCTGCCGGGGCCGCTCACGTACCGCAAGAAGCAGGCCTACGCGGCCGCGGGCCAGGTGGCCCTCATGACCGGCTGGGAGAAGGCCCTCTCCGCCCACGACCTCCAGGCGGCGCAGATCCTCCTGACCGCCGACGACCTGGCGGATCGCCACCGCTTCATCCACGCGAAGAACACGCTCCTGACGCTCATGGAGATGAAGGCGGTGCCCGTCATCAACGAGAACGACACGGTGGCCCTGGACGAGCTCAAGTTCGGCGACAACGACACCCTTGGATCGCTAGTGGCCTCCCTCGCCGAGAGCGATCTCTTCGTGAACCTCACGGACATAGACGGGCTCTACGATCGCGACCCCCGGGACGGCTCCCAGCCCCCGCTCATAACCGCCGTCGAGAGGGTCAGCCCCTCGGTGCTCGCCAAGGCCGGGCGGCGCGAGGGATCCCCGGACGGGACCGGCGGCATGTACACCAAGGTCCGGGCCGCGGGCAGGCTCGCGGAGCGCGGCATGCCCAGCGTCATCGCCAACGGTCTCACCCGGGACGTGCTGCCCCGGCTCATGGACGGCGAGGAGCTGGGCACCCACTTCCTCCCGGCGGACAAGCCCCGGGGGGCCCGCAAGCACTGGCTGGCCTTCGCGGCCAGGCCCAAGGGCAGGCTCCTGGTGGACGCGGGCGCCGCCATGGCCCTCGTGGATCAGGGCAAGAGCCTGCTTCCCAAGGGCGTGCGGGGATTCGACGGGCTTTTCGCCGCGGGCGACGCCGTGACCATAGTCGACTCGGACGGCGGGGCCGAGCTGGGCGTGGGCCTCGTCAACTACCCGAGCCCGGAGCTAAGGAGCATCATGGGACGCCGGAGCCAGGAGATCGAGGGGATCCTTGGCTTCTGCCACTCCGAGGAGGTCATCCACCGCGACAACCTCGTGATTTTCGCCAAGCCCGCCGCGAGCGCCTGAGGGCCTGCGGCGGCCTCCGCCGCCCCCTCAGGAACTGTAAGAAAGAACCGTAAGAAGATAGCTCGCGGACATTGATTCCGTCATTGTGTGGCGGGAGGGCAGGCATGGCCGGACGGAGTAGGGATTTGTTTAATCATATAATATGCAGATCATGAAAAGTATCTAATAAATATTTTAATTATTAAGTTTATTATTTGCATAGAAATTTTATATATGTGCATTAATATGGTTCCATTCTCCGGAAGGTTGCGTTTTCATTGATTTCATTTAGCTGTATCCATATCAGATATTTTTATGAAACGGATAAATATTATTGCCTTGCAGTAATCCTCCTTTAATCCTTTTTTAGAGCATTGGAGCCGATGAGTTTGACGGCTGTCCGGGCGTCAAAAAGATGCTTTCCCCCCAATTTCTTGGAATATGGCAAGAAAGCCTGTGCCCTGCCTCGTTCCGCATGGGGTTTCCAGGGGGAAGCGAGTAACAAGGACATCAACTTGAATTCGTTTGGCGAGTTGGGAGAGTTGATATATCCCCACAGTTTGGGCCGGTACCCTTAGCTGCCGCCGCAACCGCGTGCCACTGGTAGCTTTGCTGCAATGGAAAAGTGTCCTTGCCAGGGCATCCCCCCACCTGGATATTCCTTCAGCTGCGGATCGGCAGTGTCGCGGCTGATGGCCGGATTGACGGGACCTGTGTCGCGGTCTGGAGCGGGAACGCCGCTTGGCGCGGCTTCCCCCGGTTCAGGGATTGGGAAGCCATGATCCGAATCCTTGCGTTGGTCGTTCTTTTTCCGATACTCTTCCCTGAATTCTTGCAATTCCCGATGAGCTCTTTATTTCCAGTATCAGCAGAAATTGCAGGTTCGCCCGCAAGAATGAAAGCTTTCGCTGTGCATTCATATGCTCGAAATGAGCATTTCTGCCAGGATGAGGTTTCCCGGCCTGCATCATTCTTTTGTAGCATTGCCTGGGCCCATATCTTCCGGCATACCGCCTGTTTTTATGCGGTATATATATTATATGAATATATATTAAGTTTATTTATTAAAATATAAAATAGTTATTTATAATAGTGATATTTATTATTTAAATTGCATGCAATATACTGTTTACGTATTTTTTTGCGAAGGCCATGATGGCGAAATTTGGCTGATTTGCTTCCGCCGCCATGTCTCCGGACTCCTTCCCGCCAGCCATGTCGGTATCCTTAGAGATCTTTCCCTCCGGCAGTTGCAGCAGGTGAGGCAATCACGCCATTTCATGATCCGCAGTCGGGCCTCCGGGCCCATGGGCTCCGGCAAGAGTTGCTGCGAAAGGAGGGCGTTGTTTCTCATCAAATGACGGGGGCATATAGGCCCAAATTGGCTTTATAACATTGCGATACGTGCTCATATGGCGCCATGAGGGAAGGCATGAGCATCGTGCGGAATCACAAGTTGCTTAACGATTAATTGTATTTCAATATTAAGTATGTGATTTGCAAGGCGATGCATTATGTTGATGTGTTCAACTTTCGCAAGTTATTATCCAACAATTCCCTAGTCACTCCCTGCGCCCCCTCCGCGCCGCCGTTTTCGGGGCAGCCGGACCGCCGGGCGTCCCGGCGCGGCCGCCGCGCCCGGGGATCCGGCCGGCCCTGCCGGGTCCCCCCGCCCCGCCGGCGGGGGCCGCCCCGCATCCCGGCCGACGCTTGCCTCCGTCCCGCCCCGCCGGGCCTCCCGGTCCCGTTCGGCAGCGGCCGGATCGGCCGCGGCGGCCGCGCCGCGCCGGGCCCCCCCCCGGCCCAGTGGGAGAGATGTATCACCGCTACCTTCCCCTCATGCCCCTACCTCCCCTAGCGTTCGCCGCCCTCCTGGCCTGCCCGGCTCTCCTGGCGGAGCTGGCGGGCCCGGCGGCCGCGGCGGATCCCCCCGGGCAGGCGGGGACGGAAAGGGCGGGCGGGATCGCGCCCCCGGAGGGCGCCCCGGCGCCCCCCGGGCGGTCCGGCGGTGCCCAGGTGCCGGATCCCTGGGAGCACTCCGCCTCCGTCCTCTGGGATTACGCCCCGGCCGGGCGGCCGGGGTATCTCGGCGTGCCTGGGATCACCCCGGAGGAAAGGGAGGCCATCGAGCGGGTGAAGGCCGGGCACGGCACCTTCTCGATCGCGAACGAGTTAGGCTCCGAGCTTTTCGTCAAGGTGGACGGGGAGATAGGGGGGACGGTGAGCCTCCTGGCGAAGTGGCTCACGGACTTCTTCGGGGCCCGCTTCGAGCCGAGGCTGCTCGAGTGGGGAGATTACATCCAGGGGTTGCAGACCGGCAGCCTCGACTTCACGGCAGAGTTGACCCCCACCCCGGATCGGATGGAGAGATACAGCATGACGAGCCCCATCAACGAGCGGGTCCTCGTCTACGTCACCGTCCCCGGGAAGCCGCCCCTGTACCTGATATCCCGTGAGCGGCCCGTGCGCTATATCACCAACGCCATCTCCATCACCTTCGAGCAGGCCCGAAAGGCACTGGAGGGCCCCTGGACGGTGGCGGAGGTGGAGGGGCACGGCGAAGCCTACCGCCTCCTGGCGGAAGGGACGGCGGACGCCTTCATCGCCGAGGAGCCCTACGCGGCGTCCTTCGCCCGCTTCGGCGAGGTGGAGGTCGAGGAGATCCTGCCGATGGTGGTGAGCGGGGTCTCGCTCGCGACACCCAACCGGGAGCTGGCGCCCTTGATCTCCGCCGTCCAGAAGGCGATGGATCACGGGGGGGGCATGGACCTCTTCGCCGGGATCTACCGCGAGGGGCGGCTCCAGTTCGCCCGCGACCGCTTCCTGCGGATCCTCACGCCCGAGGAGCTCGCCTGGGTCAGGGAGCACTCGGGGGGTGGCGGCCGCCCGATCCTGGTCGGCATGGAGCACGACAACTACCCCCTGAGCTTCTGGAACGAGCCGGCGGGGGAGTTCCAGGGGGTGGCGGCGGATCTGCTCGCCGAGATCCGCGAGCTGTCCGGGCTCGCCCTGAGGCCCGCCTTCGGCGGCCCCCGGCCCTGGACGGAGATCTACCAGCTCCTGGAGGAGGGCGAGATCTCGATGGTCTCGGAGCTGCAGCGCACCCCCGGCCGCGAGGGGATGTTCCTGTGGCCTGACAGGCCCTACATGACGGGCTTTTACGCATTCCTCTCGCTCGCCGGCTTCCCCGACCAGAGGCTGGTGGACGTGAAGCGCCTGCGCATAGGCCTCACCGAGGGAGCCGGCGGCACCGAGCTGTTCCGGCAGTGGTTCCCGGGGCACCCGCGCACCTTCTACTATCCCGACAACCTGGGGCCCTTCGAGGGGCTCGAGCGGGGCGAGGTGGATCTGGTCATGGGAAGCCACCACGACCTGCTGAGCATGATGAACTACCGCGAGAGGCCCTACTTCAAGGTGAACCTGCCCCTGAGCCGCAGCTACGGCTCGTATTTCGGGCTGGCCCGCGGCGAGGGGATGCTGCGCTCGGTCATATCCAAGGCTCTCAGCCACGTCGACGTCGAGGCCGTCGCGGAGCGCTGGCGCTCGCGCGTCTTCGACTACAGGGGGGCCATGGCGCGGGCCAGGATGCCCTTCATGGTGGCCATGCTGGCGCTGTCCGCCTGCGTGATAGCCCTCCTCTCGTTCATGTTCGCCCGCACACGCAAGGCGGGGCGCCTCCTGGAGGAGGCCGTGGCGGCCCGCACGGCCGAGCTCAGGCGCCAGATAGGCATCGCCGACAGGGCCTCCCGGGCCAAGAGCGACTTCCTGGCCCGCACCAGCCACGAGATACGCACCCCCATGAACGCCATCATCGGGTTCGCGGAGCTGGCCGAGCGGGAGTACGGGAAGCTCAAGGCCCTCGAGTACATCCGGGGCATCCGGAGCGCGGGGGCGAGCCTGCTCGCGATAATCAACGACATCCTGGACTTCTCGAAGATAGAGGCGGGCGGCCTCCAGCTCGCGACCTCGCGCTACCGCGTGGCATCCGTCCTGAACGACGTCCTGACCCTCATCCGCGTCCGCATGACGGACGGCCAGGTGCGCCTGGAGACGGAGTTCTCCCCCGACCTGCCCTCCGTCCTGGCGGGCGACTCGGGGCGGGTGCGCCAGATCCTCCTGAACCTCCTCACCAACGCCGTCAAATACACCCGCCGGGGCCGGATCCGTTTCTCGGCGGTCTCTGAGAGGGTCGGCCCGGACGAGGCGCGGCTGACCTTCGAGGTGGAGGACACGGGCGTGGGCATCCGCCCCGAGGACATGGCGCGGCTCTTCAGCGAGTTCACGCGCCTGGACGAGAAGGCCAACATCGGGGTGGAGGGCACGGGCCTGGGGCTCGCCATCGCCAGGAGCCTTTGCCTGGCCATGGGGGGCGAGATCTCTGCGGAGAGCGTCTACGGGGAGGGCTCGGTCTTCCGCGCGGAGCTGCGCCAGCGCGTGATAGACTGGACCCCCCTGGGAAGCTTCTCCGAGGAGGCGGATCCCTCGCCCGAGGCCGTGCGGGCGAGCTTCACGGCGCCGGGGGCCGAGGTTCTGGTGGTGGACGACTACGGGAGCAACCTCATGGTGGCGGAGGGCCTGATGGTCCCCTACGGCATGCGGCTCTCGTTCGCCTCGGGGGGCCTCGAGGCCGTGGGGCTCGTCCGCGAGGGGTCCTACGACCTGATCCTCATGGATCACATGATGCCCGGGATGGACGGGATGGAGGCCTGCCGGGCCATACGCTCCCTCGAGGGCGGGGAAGGGATCCCCATAGTGGCCCTCACCGCCAACGCCGTGGCCGGCATGCGGGAGATGTACCTGGAGAACGGCTTCGACGACTTCCTCTCCAAGCCCATAGACCCCGCCGCCCTGGACGCCTGCCTCTCCCGCTGGATCCCCGTGGTCAAGCGCCGCCCCGCCCCCCCGGCGGAAGGGTCGCCGGAGCCAGCCGCCCGGGCGCCGGCCGGGAGGCCGGCGGATCCCTGGCAGTGGGCCGCCCTCGCGGCGACCGGCCGCGCCGGCGGGCCCCCGCCGCAGGATCCCCCGGCGCGGGGGCCCGTCATCGAGGGCGTCGACACCCGCCAGGGCGTCCTCCGGGCCGGTGGCGTCGAGCGGTACCTCAGGCTCCTGGCGGCGTTCCTCAGGGACGCCGAGGGCGCCGCCCCCCTGCTGGACCGGGCCCTGGACGGGATCACGGGCGGTGACGCCGCCGGGCTCAGGCGCTTCACGACGGAGGCGCACGCCCTCAAGAGCGCGCTGGCGAACATAGGCGCGGCGGGTCTCTCGGCCGCGGCGGCCCGGCTGGAGGCCGCCGGCCACGGAGGCGATCTGGCCCTGATCCGCGCCGAGCTGCCCGATTTCCGGGAGGGGCTCGCCCGGCTGTCCGACCGGATCAGGGGGGCGGTGTCCCTCGCCCCGGGGCGGGCCCCGGGCCGTCCCGGCACTCCGCCGGCGGCGGGGGAGGGAGCCGCCGTGCCGCTGGCCGATCTGCGCGAGGCGCTCAGGGAGCTTGACATCCCTCGGGCGTACGCGGCGCTCGTCCTCCTCCAGGCGGAGGCGGCGGGGACGCCCCAGGAGGAGCCCGTGGAGGCCATAGCCAACGACATCCTGACCGCCGACTACGACAAGGCCCTGGAGGCCCTGGAGGCTCTCCGGTGAAGGCGCCGGCGGCGCATCCGGGCAGTAGCGCCTCCCTGCCCCGGCGGCGTCCCCGCACTCCGGGAGACGCGCGGCCCCGGGCGGGGGAGGGCCCCGGGACGGGGGACGGCGCGGCGAGGGCCCGGATCCGGTCTTGACAGCGACTCGCCGCAGCCGTTATGATCAGTCAAAATTACAATACTGGTAATCCCTCCGGATCGCCATGCCTGCTGAAGCGTCCGGCCTCCCCCGGATGCAGCCCGGGACGGGGCGCGCCCCCACGCCGCCCTCCCGCGCCTTGCCAGGCGCGGCTCCCGTCCGCCGGCCGCCTTCCCGGCCCCCGCGGCGCCGGCCGCGGCCCTCCCCCTCCCGCTCCTCCACGCTTTCCCGGCCCGCCCTTCCCGGCCGGCCCGGCCGGCCCGTCCCGCCCTGTCCTGCTCCCACAGCCCCTGCTCCGCCCCCGACCGGCGGCCCGGTTCCCGTCACGAGGCCGTCCCGCCCCGCCGCCGCCCGGAGTGCCCCCGGCGCCCGGGGGGCGGGCCCGCCGCCCCGGCGGGCCCTCGCCGACAGCGGGCGCACGATGACGGATCGATGTCCGCTAGCCATTCCCGCCTCAGCCTGTGCCTTTCGCTCGCCCTCCTCGCCGCCCTGACGGCGGCCGCCCCGCTGGCCGCCGAAGGAAGGCCGGGCTACGTCGACTCCCCGGGGATCACCCCGGACGAGGTGGCCGCCATCGAGAGGGTCAAGGCGGGGCGCGGGCGCCTCGTCCTCGGCAACGAGAGGAGCGCCGAGTTCTTCCCGGCGGTCGACGGGGGCTACGGGGGCGCGATAGTGCTCCTGTGCGAGTGGCTCACGGACTTCTTCGGGATCCCCGTCGAGTGGGAGGACAGGGAGTTCGTGCGCATCCTCTCCGGCCTGGAGGAC
>JAITEZ010000250.1 GCA_031281735.1 Deltaproteobacteria bacterium
CCCCGGCGTCCCGGGCGCCGCCCTCCCCCGGCCGCGCCTCCACGCCGCCGCCTCCACGCCGCCGCCTCCCCTCCCGCGCCGGCGCGGCCCTCGTGAGGGGCCGCCGGGAAGCCTAGCCCTCTCCGACCGCCCCATGGAGGGTTCCCCATCCCCAAGGACTATTACAGCATCCTCCAGGTGAGCCCGGACGCCGACCGGGAGACCCTCAAGAAGGCCTACCGCCTGCTCGCCGTGCGCTGGCACCCCGACCGCAACCCGGGCTCCCGCGTGGCGGAGGAGCGCTTCAAGGCGGTGGCGGAGGCCTACGCAGTCCTCTCGGATCCCAAGAAGCGGTCTCGCTACGACGAGCTCGGCCCCGAGGGCTTCGGGGGGGAGTACGGGACCAAGGACATCTTCGAGGGCTTCGCCCCCTCGGATCTCTTCAAGGAGTTCGGGCTGCCGGACGAGCGGGAGACCCTGGACAGGCTCCTGGACCTCTCCGGCGGGGACGACGGCGACCCCGCCAGGCTCACCGACTTCTTCTCCGGCTTCGGCCAGAAGCGGGATCCCCGCCGGAGGCCGCCCATCCAGGGCAGGGATCTCTCGCTGCCCCTCTCCGTGTCCCTCAGGGACGCCGTGTTCGGGGCCTTCCGGCCGGCGGCCTTCAACTCCGCACGGGGCGTGGTGAAGGCCATGGTGCGCGTGCCCGCCGGCACGAAGAGCGGCGACGTGCTGACGGTCAGCGGCCAGGTCCCCGCCGCCCGGGGGGCGGCGGGGGACCTCAAGGTTCTCGTGAGCGTCACGCCCGACCCCGACTTCACCCTCAGCGGCAGCGACATCCTGACCGTCATGAGGCTCGGGCGGGACGAGCTCGCCTCCGGCTGCCGCCCGGCGGTGCGCACCCTGGAAGGGAAGACCCTCCGGCTCACCGTGCCACCGGGCACCGCCCCGGGGACCCGCCTCAAGGCGGCGGGACACGGCGCCCCCGGCAAGGCCGGGCGAGGGGCCCTCATCATAACCCTCGAGTCCCCCTGACCGGCCCGCCGCCGCGCGGGGAGGACACGCCCCCCCCCGCCCCCCCCTTCCGAGAAAGAGCGACAGCATGTACAAGGGAAAGACTCTCTGCGTCGTCGTCCCGGCCTACAACGAGGAGAGGCTCCTCGCGAGGACCGTGGAGACCATGCCGGATTTCGTGGATCATATCGTCGTCGTGGACGACCGGAGCACCGACGGGACCAGGGCCGAGGCCCTGAGGCTCGCCGCGGCGGATCCCAGGGTGATCCTGCTGGAGCATCCCGAGAACGAGGGGGTAGGGGGCTCCATCGCCACCGGCTACAAGTGGGCCCGGGACGCCGGCGCGGACATGGCGGCCGTCATGGCCGGGGACGGGCAGATGGACCCGGCGGATCTGCCCGCCCTGTGCGACCCCGTGGCCGAGGACGGGGTGGACTACGCCAAGGGTAACCGCCTGGTCTACGAGGAGGCCTACCGGGTGATTCCCAAGGTGCGCTTCTTCGGGAACGCGGTGCTCTCGTTCCTGACGAAGATCGCCTCCGGCTACTGGCACGTGGCCGACTCCCAGACCGGCTACACGGTCATCGGCAAGAGGGCGCTCGCGGCCATAGACTGGGATCTCATGTACAAGCGCTACGGCCAGCCCAACGACATCCTGGTGAGGCTGAACGTCGCGGACATGAGGGTGCGGGACGTGCCCGTCCGCCCGGTCTACAACATCGGCGAGAGGAGCGGCTTCAGCCCCCGGCAGGTGCTCTGGCCCATCTCCAGGCTCCTCGTGAGGATGTTCGCCTGGCGGCTCTGGCGGAAGTACATGATCCGGGACGCCCACCCCCTCTTCCTCTTCATCGCGATGGGGGCGGGCCTCTTCGCGCTGGGGTTCCTCTTCTTCCTGCGGCTCCTGTACCTCCTGCTCAGCCGCGGCCAGATGCCCGAGATCACCCTCATCATCTTCCTCTTCACGGTGACCCTGGGCCTCCAGGCGTTCCTCTTCGGCATCTGGATGGACATGGACAAGAACAAGGAGCTGAGGTAGCGCCCGGCCGCCGGCGCCCGCCGCCGCCTCCGGACCCCCCGCCCGGGCGGGGCCCCTAGCCGGCCCTGGCAACGATGATCTCCACCGCGTAGGGGATCTCCGCGACGAACTCCCCCCCGCCCGGCGGGGCCAGGGCGTCCGCGAAGGCCTCTATCTCACCCGGCTCCGGCTCGATCCCGTAGTCGTCCAGGTGATCGGCTATGATCCGAGCGAAGCTCCCGCGGGTGTACGCGACGCTCCAGACCCCCTCCCTGAGCTCCCACTCGTAGCGCCGGGAGGTCCTGTCCAGGAACTCCCGCATCTCCGGGCCGTTCCTGAACCGCGCGGGCTCCCTGCCCCGGCGCGCGAGGATTTCCGCGAGGGCCGGCGGCGGGCTGTAGCGGGAGAAGCCCGTGAGCACCACCGCCTCCCGGGCGTGCGAGAACAGCCTCTCGCGGCTCCGGTCGTCCCGCGCCGCCGGGCTCATCATGCAGAGGACGAAGTCGAAGGCCTCGCCCTCCGGATAGTCCTCCCAGGCAGAGACCGCGTACTCGACGTTGCCGACCCCGAGCCTCGCCGCGTCCTGGGCCGAGAGCCTGAGCATCTCGTCCGAGACGTCTATGGCCACCACCCTCCCCGCCTCCCTCGCCACCTCCAGGGTGTACCGGCCGCTGCCCGCGCCCACGTCCAGGACAGACTTCCCCCTGAAGTCCACGCCCATGCGCCGGACAGAGTCCAGAACGCCGCGCCCGTAGGCGCTCCCCGTCTCCGACCACCTGGGGAAGGCGGCGGCGCGGGCGTTCCAGAAAGACCGGGCCCTCTCCCTGTCGGTGTCCCTCGGAAGCTTGCCTGTCAAGAGATCCCCTCCCCGGGCCCTACTGCCTGCCCTCGCGTGCCGGGAGCCGGCCGCGCCCCGGATCCCCCTGACGCTGCCCGCCTGCCGCCGTCCCGCCCACGGCGGCCGCCGCGTCCGGCGGGCGGTGAGCGGCGCCCCGGCACCGCCAGGCGGTCCCATGCCGCCCAGACTCGGCGCGGCCGGGCGAGACGGGGCGCCGCGCGATCCGTCCCGGCGTCCGGGAGCCCCTTTCAGTATGCCTGCGGCCTCATCCCCAGCCGGGCGGGCGGTCACAAGTTCAGCCTCTGGACCTTCCCGTTCATGCCGTTCATGCCCTTCTGTAACGGAGCGTCACCCCCGGCGGGGCGTGGTTCAGGAGCCTCTGCACCATCGCCAGCTCCTTGCCCGTCCATGACGCCATCAGCCCGAAGGTCTTCCTCAGGCTGGGGGAGCCGCTCCTCTCGAGGCCGGCGGCGCGGCTGGCGCGTGAGAAGTTCCGGTGCACGACGAGGACGTAGAGCCGCCCGCCGCAGCCGGAGAGAAACAGCGGCTCGCCCGTGCCGGCGCCGGGGCGGGGCGCGAGGTAGTCCGCGAGGGCCTGGCGTGCGGCACCGTTGAGCGGCGTCCGGCTGGCCTTGGCGGTCTTCCTCTCCCTGACCTCGAGGGACGCGCGGGGCGGCCCCCTGGGCCGCACGGGGGGCCTGCCGGACGGATCCCGGTCCGGGGGAGGGGATCCGGGCGGGGGGGTGATGTCCTTCCCGTCCCCCGAAGGACAATCCTACCCGGAGGGGAGGCGGGGGGCAAGGGGTCGGCGGCCGCTCGAACAGGGGGCGGAGGGGGGCGGTGCCCCCCACGCGTCAGGGGTGCAGGCCCGGCTGGGCGCGTATCCCCGCCCCGGGGATGGCGGGCGCAGCCCCAGGAGCCCGGCCCGGAGCCGAAAGGCGGAGGGGGACGCCCGGGAGCCTGTTCCGAGGGACGGCCGTCCCTGCTAAAATGGGGGAAGCGGAGAGGAGGCGCGCCCGCATGAGCGATCAGGAACTCGGGACGGCCGGGCAGGAAGGCGGAGGACGGGAGCAGGAGGCCGATCTCGGAGGGGGCGGCCACGGCGGCGGTCTCCACGCACGGCTGGACAGGCTCGAGGCCAGGCTGGACAGGATCGAGGCCAGGATGGACGCCCGGATGGACAGGCTGGCGACAAAAGAAGAGATGCGCAGCCTTGAGAGGAGCCTGAGCGATGCGAGGGAAATCCTCACAGCCGAAAACCGGAGTCTCGCTAGAAGACTCGATGAGAAAATAGCTTCCGACAGGTGGGTTTTCGGGCTGGTGCTCGGGCTTCTCATCGCCCTCCTTGTAAAATCCTTTGTCAGCTGAACTCAGGGAAGCGGGCCCGGACTGACTCCCGCGCGGCTGGACAGGTTCGATGCCAGGCTGGAAGCCCGGATGGAGAAGCTCGCGACCAGGGAGGAACTGCGGAGCCTCGAGCAGAGCCTCCCTGCCACGCGGGAAATCCAGAAGGGCGGCAACAGTCTCGAGAGAAGGCTGGACGACACGAGGGCGGCGCTCAGGGACGAGAAGCTCAGACTGGAAAGAAGCTGGACGACACTAGGGACGCCCTCAACAAGAGACTCGATGAAAAGATTGCGTCCGACAGATGGCTTTTCGGGATCGTAATCGGCCTCCTCGCCGCCGTTTTCGCAAAGTCGTTCCTCAACTGAATTGTTCAGGGGGCGGAGCCCTCCCCCGCATCAGGGATCCAAGCCCGCGAGGGCGCGTATGCCCGTCCGGGCATAGCGGGCGGAGCCACAGGAGCCCGACCCGGAGCCGCCAGGCGCAGGGAGACGCCCGTGATCAGGATCCGGGGGGGCGGATGTCACGGCTACGGCCGTCTGCGCGCAGCGGGCTTGGGCGGAGATGCGGATCCGGACCGGATTTCCTGGAAACAATCCCGTGGTTATTTCCCGATATTCTCCCGCAAGACCTGCCGCACCGTGCGTCCCTCGTCGTCCGCGATATCCCAACGTTCGAACCCCCCATCGGCAGGTGACCATTCTCTGCGGCCACGTGGGCCACGGTTCAACCGTAATCGTTCGTGATCTCCCAGCGGTCGAATCCAGAGGGCAACGTCCCATTAGGGCCCATGAGAAAATAGGATCCATAAGAAAATAACTGTTAGGTTTTAATTAACCGATGCATCTTCTAATTATCCGTATTTTGGTACTATTTAGCAAGAAATGAGTTGATTTATAATTTCTCAAGAACTATGCTTTTCCAATGATAGGACAACACAACACAAGCCTCCCAATAGAGCATGTAGTGGCCAACTTAACCAAAAGGTTCGCAATTGCGAGCCAAATACTAGATGAGCGGGCACTGCGACTGTTCCCCGGCACTTGCGCCGAACTGCTGGGGCATGGGGGAATCGCCTTCGTCTCCCGCCTTTCCGGCATGTCAGCCGCCACTGTCAGCAGATCAGTGAACGAAACGCCTGGGCAGCATCTCGCCGTACCGGCCGATCGCGTCAGAGCCGCCGGCGGGGGGCGCAAGCCGGCCGAGGAGACGCCGCCCGGGTTGCGCGAGGCCCTGGACAGGCTCTGATTGAGCCGGCCGCCAGGGGGGATCCGGAATCGACTCTGCGATGGACGACGAAAAGCGTGCAGAACCTGACCAGCGAGCTGAAATCACAGGGGGTTCTCCGTTTCCACCTGGCTGGTGCACCGCATGCCGCATGACTCCGGCTGCAGCCTCAAGGGCAATCGGAAAGTCTGGAGGGTGCCATGCGCCCGTTGCGTGACGAGCAGCTCCGGTACATAAACGCCTAGGCGGGACGCATGCTGGAGCTGGGAAACCCTGTCCTGTCCGTGGATACCAGGAAAAAGGAGGTCCTGGGGAATGTCGCGAGCGGCGGCAGGGAGCGGACGGCCAGGGGGGACGGCGTGAAGGTCAACGGCCACGGTTTCCCTTCCCCTGAACTGCCGAGGGCGAACCCGTGAGGGGGTTTTACAGTGGAATCAAAATTGGAAGGGAGGGAGGCTTTTCAGCGGAATCAAGGTTGCCGCCGACCGGAGTAGCCAGGTTGCCGGGCGGACAACTCAACCCGTATCCGTTCATGCCCCATTGTATCTTTGCCCTGACAGAGGCCAGATGCCATATAACAAGCCTGCAGTCACCAGGCATGTCGACATGCATGACGGCAGCCTCTGGCGCTGATCCCGTTGGCTGAGCCCGGGGGCGAGGGCTCAGGCCA
The DNA here is from genome assembly GCA_031281735.1 of Deltaproteobacteria bacterium. Taxonomy (GTDB): domain Bacteria; phylum Desulfobacterota; class Desulfarculia; order Adiutricales; family Adiutricaceae; genus JAIRZX01. Next base: position 6,088 of record JAITEZ010000250.1, read on the forward strand.
AGCCTCGTCCACTCCAGGGGCGTGGATCCCCCGGCGTCCGGCAGGCCCTGTCCCTCGCCTGAAGACCGTATCCGTCCAAGGCCGGGGCGGGCAAGGCCGGGGCGGGACGCGTCGATGCCGTCCCGCCGGAAGCGTCCGCCCCGGCGCCGGGGGAGCCCTCGAGGCCCGCCTCCCCGTTCGGGGCGGGCATTACCCTGCGGGCCCCGGTCCGGCCGGCCAGACCCGCCGGGGCGAGTCCAGGAATCCCCGCAGGCGGATCCTGGGGCCTCGGGAAGGGCGGCGGCCCGCGGCCTTCCCCGGGGAACGCGCCCTGAGGGGGCCGGAGGGGCGCCTCAGGGCGCGTCCCCCAGACGCGTCCCCGCCGGAGGACGGCGGCCGGCCAGGGCATCGCGACAGCACGGATACTCTGCGAGACGGCTGCGGAGGATGAAACACGGTGGTTGCCGATCCGCCGCCGGAAGAGCGGGAAAGGCCCAGGCCGCGCAGACGGCGGCGGATGCGCCTCAGGCGAGGAGGCGGCGCAGGCGGGAACGGCCTCCGGGTGATTGCCGGAGGACGCTCCTTCGCGCCTTGACGCCGATCACCGTCAGGACGATCCCCGCGAGTCAGCCCTCGCCGAACCCCGCGTCCCATTCCGCGAGCGCGTCCCTGTCAATCTCATAGACCTCATCCGCGTACCATTTGCCGCCGCCCGTGCCAAGATACCCGTCCACAAGCTCCAGCGCCATGAACGGCTCCATCACGCTTCCGTCCGGCATGGCCAGGCCGTACCCGCCCGCGGGCCTGAACCCGAAACGCGGATAGTACCCCGGATGCCCGACTATGACTACCGCCCCGAAGCCGAGCTCGCGGGCGCGGTTGAGGCCGTGATTGATGAGCTCCGTGCCAAGCCCGTGACCCTGCAGATCCGGCCTCACGCTCACCGGGCCGAACGTCAGCGTCGCAAGCTCGCCCCCGCCCGGCCTGACGACTCTGCTCTCGGTGAACATGATGTTGCAGACGATTTCCCCGTCCTCCTCGCCGACGAGGGCGAGCCCCGGCACGAACGCCGCCGCGTCACGCATGACATGGACGAGATAGTGCTCGCAGGGCCGCTCCGGCCTGCTCCCGTCCGGGAACGCGAACGTCCTGAACGCCGCAAGCGTCAAGCGCTCGACGGCGGCATGATCCTCCGGCCTCTCCTGTCTGATTATCATCGCTCCTTACTCCCTCTCCCGTGCCGCATCGGACGGGGACAGGGCGGTTGGACTCCCCCGCCCCCCCGCATTCAGCCGCCAGAAGGCCCCTCCCATCCGACATGCTCGTCGATGCGCGAATCGGCGGCCTCCCGATACCGCCGCCGGGGCCGGAAAGCGGGCGCTGCCAGCCCGCGGAGGATCTCCGCGAGGGAATCCGGCAGACAGGGAAGGGATCCCCGGCGCGAGGGAGGCGGGCGGAGAGACGCACGCTACCCCCGCCCCCTGCGGACTTCCCTTGCCGCTGCAGCCGAAACCGCGCCCTCCCCGCATGCCCGCGGCCCCGAAGACGGCCCGCGCGGCGGCCCTCCCGCCCTGTGCCCCGATGCCACACGCGCTCCCGCGGGCCCGGCAGGGGAGGCGGCCGGGATCTCCCTGCGGCCGCTCAACCGCCGTCCCCCTGACCGTCCGCGAGGATCGTTTCATCAGGACGATCAGGCCCCGCAGGCGCCGGGGCCGGCCGTCCCGGCCGGCCGGAAGCCGGCCCGGGCAGCCGCCTCCCGGCGGGCCCTCCTGCGAGAGGGAAGAGTGAGCGAAAGGGAAAGAGTAAAGAGCATGCCTGCCCCGCCTTACCGCTCCGGCTTCCGTCCCCTCAGCTCGGAGAAGCCCGCGAACAGCTTGTCCTTCTCCTCGGCCTCGATGGCGGTCTCCGGCTCGGAGAAGGGACCCTTGCCGGACAGGAGCCTCTCGGCCATCGTCGCGGCATCGTCGCAGGAGGCCCTGGCCTTCGCCAGCAGCTCCTCGTGGGTGAGGGAGTCGTTGGGCCAGGCCAGCGCGGTCCCGAACCTGGGCTCAGAGCCGGCGGGCCACCCGCAACCAGCCAAATCCTCGCCCAGCCTCTCCACGAGGCGTCCCGCGCGGGTCGGGCTCACGCGGGGCATGATGACTGCGGCCTCCCCCGGCCCGAGGCGGGCCGGGAGATCGATCTTCCGGAGCCTCTCCGTGAGCAGCTCCGTGAAACCCTGCGGGAGCCCCCCCGCGAAGGAGATCACGAGGAGCCCCAGGGGCTTTTCCGCCTCCAGCGACCGAGCCATCTCGTACTTCAGGGAGAGGGCGAAGTGCTCCTCCCGGAACAGGCCGCTCTCGGGATCCAGGCAGGGGTGGAGCGCGCCCTTGCGTTTCGCCGCCCCCGCCGCCGCCCCGCCGGAGCCGCACCTGCACGCGGCCGGGCCGGCGGGGGCCGCCCCGCGCCCTGCGCGGGGCTTGCCCTCCGCCGCGCCCGCGGCCGGAGGCGCGGGGGGGCCGGGCACAGGCCCTCCGGACGGGGCCGCGCCGCGCGCGGCCTTCCTGGGTGTCTTCGGGGGGAGGGGGGTCTTGCCTTCACCAGGCATGGCACGCTCCGGCACCTCAGTGCCGCCGCCGGTCCGGTGGACGGCAACACCCGGCGCCGGAGGGGCGGGGCGGAGGCTGGCATTAAGGGGAGGGGGCAGAACGCTCCGGGCGGGCGGCCTTCCGGCGGCGCCCCGCCGGAACGGGCCTTGCGACCGCTATGATACCCCGTCCGCCTCCGCCGGGAAAGGGCCCCTCCCGAAAAAGATCCCCGCGCGCAAGAGGGATCCCGCCGGGCGGGGGAAGGCGGCGGGGCCGGGACGGGATCGCGGAGAGCCGCCCGGGAGGGCGCGTCAGCCCGGTGGCGCACCGGGCCGGTTACGCGCGGGACGGCGGCCCCCGGCGCGCCTGCGCGGGGAGGGGTGCCGCGCGCCGCGGACGGTGCGGCCGGGGAGGCGCGTCACACGAGGTCCAGGATTGCCTGGGGCATGTTCCGCAGCGACACCACCTTGTCCACGCAGCCTGTCTTGATGGCCTCCTTGGGCATGCCGAAGACCACGGAGGAGGCCTCGTCCTGGGCGATGGTCCTGGCCCCCGCCTCCTTCATGACCTTGATGCCCTCGGCGCCGTCCGAGCCCATGCCCGTCAGGACCACCCCCAGCGCGTTGGCCCCGGCGTACTTGGCGACGGACTTGAAGAGCGGGTCCACAGCCGGCCTCTGGTGGTGCACCATCGGGCCGGTCTTGACCTCCACGTAATACCGCGCCCCGCTGCGGCGCAGGAGCAGGTGGAAGTTGCCGGGGGCGACCAGGCAGGTGCCGGGGAGCACGGAGTCGTTCTGGACGGCCTCCCGCACGTTGATGCGGCAAAGCTCGTTCAGCCGGTCGGCGAAGGACTTCGTGAAGTTGGGAGGCATGTGCTGGGCTATCACTATCCCCGGGGTGTCCGCCGGTAGACGCGTGAGGATCTCCTTCAGGGCCTCCGTGCCGCCGGTGGACGAGCCTATGGCTATCACCTTGTTGGTGGTCTCGGTGATGGCGCGCCGGGCGGTGGCCATGGCGCCGCCGGGCGCGGGGGCGCGCTTGAGCACCCTGGCCCTGGAGGCGGCGCGTATCTTGTCGGCGAGCTGGGCGCCCATCTCCCCCACGGTGAAGGAACCCCCCGGCTTGGCCAGCACCTCCACGGCGCCGCTCTCCAGGGCCTCCATCGCCATGGCGCTCCCCTTGGGGGTGAGCGAGCTGACGATGATGACGGGGAGCGGCCTGTGGGCCATGATCTTCTTGAGGAAGGTGATGCCGTCCATTCGGGGCATCTCGATGTCGAGCGTCACGACGTCCGGGTTGAGCCTCACTATCATGTCCCGGGCCACGTAGGGGTCCGGGGCCGCGCCCACGACCTCGATGTCCTTGGCCAGCGAGAGATGCTCGGTGAATATCTTCCTGACTATGGCGCTGTCATCGACTATAAGGACCTTGACCATCTTGCCGTGCCTCGAGAGGTGAAGGGGCCCGCCGGCAAGGGCGATGCCGCCCCCTGCGCCGGCCTGGCCCGATTATTGCCATGGGCAGCGGCCTGAACCGCATGCCGCGCGCCGGGCACCGCAGGGCCGCGCCCCTGCGGTGCCGCTGGACGCGCGAGGGGACCGCGTGTCACGGCCGGGTCAGCCGGGCGCCCCCACGCGCGCCGGGGGAGCCGCCCCCGGGCAGCCGGGCTGCCGGCGGCGGCTCAGGGGGCAACTTTCCGGTAGATGCAGGGGGCCACGTACTGGAACGGGTGCTGGAGCCCGGAGAGGCTCTCGGAGTGGCCGATGAACAGGTAGCCCCCCGGCTCGAGGATCTTGTGGTACTTGTTCACGAGCTCCGTTATCGTGGTCCTGTCGAAGTAGATGAAGACGTTCCGGCAGAATATCAGATCCATGGGGTTCCTGATGGGGAGCGTTTCCATGAGGTTCAGGCGCCGGAACGAGATAATCCTGCGCACGCCGTCTATCACGCGCCAGTGGTCGCCGCCCTTCTCGTGCGGGATCCGCGTCATGTAGGCCTGGCGCATGTTCGGCGGGACGTTCTTGACGCTCTCGGGGCCGTACTCGCCGCGCTTGGCCATGTTGAGCACCTTGGTCGAGAGGTCGGTCGCCAGAATGCGGAAGTCGCCGCCGTTCGCGAAGTAGGGCGAGCGGTCCAGGACGGTCATGGCGATGGTGTACGGCTCCTCGCCCGAGGAGCAGGCGCAGCTCCAGATCCTCAGTCGCGGGCCGCCGCCGCCGGGCCGCGAGCGCTTCTGCTCGAGCTCGGGCAGGAAGGTCTTCACCATGAAGTCGAAGTGCTGGGGCTCCCTCCAGAAGCTCGTGAGGTTGGTGGAGAGCGCGTCCAGGAGGAACACGAGCTCGTCGCCCGACCTGTCCGCCATCACGTGCCTGAAATAGGACTTGAAGTCCTTGAACTGCAGCTGGGTGATGCGCTTGGCGAGCCTGGCGCGCACGAGCTCCTTCTTGCCGTCCAGGAGGTTGATGCCCGCCTCCTTGTGCACGAAGTTCGCGATGGACTGGTATTCCGAATCGGAGAGCTCGGGCTGCTTCTGCAGGAACTGGCTCTCGAGGCGGGCCGGCCGGTCGCCGGCGGGGGGCGGGTGCGGGGTGAGATGATCTTTCAACTGTCACTACCTCCTGACGGGAACCTTCCTGGGGCGCCCGCGGGCGGCCCCGCGCCGGGGGGCGATCCCCCTCCGGAGGGCCCCGGAGGGGCCGTCGGCCCCGGGCGGCGGGCCCCACCGGACGTGCCCGGCGCCGCGCCAGGCACGTCCGGGGAAGCCGCCTGTACCCGCCCGCAGTCTCGGCTGCGGGCCCGGGCCGGGCGGCCGCCGCCGTCAGGGCTTGGCCTCGTCCTCCTCCTCGGGGGCGTCCTTGGGGCCGAAAGTGAGATCCTCGTCGGAGAGGATGAGATCGATGTCCAGGATGATGAGCACGATGCTCTTCGTCTTGGCCATCCCCTTGATGTACTCGCTCTTGAGCCGGGAGCCGAAATCCGGCGGGGCATCTATGTCCGACTCGTGGATGGTGATCACCTCGGAGACCCGGTCCACCAGGATGCCCATCTGGGTGGGCCCGTGGATGGTGGAGAACTCGATGACGATGATGGAGGTGCGCTCGGTGTAGGCCTCCTCGGGGAGCCCGAACTTGAGCCTCAGGTCGATGACCGGTATGACCTTGCCCCGCAGGTTGATGAGGCCCTTCATGAAGCGCGGCGTCTGCGGGACGCTCGTGATGTCCATCATCCCGTTGATCTCCCGGATCTTCAGGATGTCGAGGCCGTAGTACTCGCCCGCCAGCTCGAAGCTCAGGAACTTGAGGTCCTTGGAGTGGTCGATGGTGAGGGCGTTGGCGCCCCGCTGGTCTTCGCTCATTGCTTCCTCGTTGCGTCCGCGAAAGCCACCGTGGGCGGGCGGCGGCCCCTGCCCCCCCGTCCGCGAGGGCAGGGACGCGGGGCGGGGCCTCCATTATCGCCCGCGGCCGGCGGGAAAGGCCATGTTGCTTGTCAAGCCGCCGACGGCGGGCCCCCCCGGCCCGGGAAGGGGCGGCCCCCCGCCCCGAGGGACAGGTGGCGTCCCCGGCGAGCCGCGGCCGCCTCGCGGGCGCGCGCCGGGCGGCCTAGGCCGGCGGGGGGGGGCGCGGGGAGGCGCGGGCGGCGGCCCGCCCGCCGCCCCGGCCACGCCCTACATGCCCCAGTCTGCGGCATCGGAGGGGGCGGCGGCGGTCCGGACGTGCCCGAAGCCGCCCGCGCCCGCCTCGAAAAGGCCGTTCACGTCCAGGATGAGCCCCACGCGGCCGTCCCCCAGGATGGTGCCCCCGGCCAGCGACCGGACGTACTTGAGGCGCTCGCCCAGGCTCTTGATGACCACCTCCTGCTTGCCCAGGACCTCGTCCACCAGGAGGCAGCGGCGCTGCCCCTCGTTCTCCACCACGACCACCAGGGCATCGGAGGGGTCGCGGACCGCGCCGTCGACGTTCACTATCTCGTCCAGGCGCACCAGGGGGATGAGGTTGTCCCGGACCTTTATCATCTCGCCCTGGTTCTTCACCGTGAAGTACTCCTCGGGCTTGGGGCGGAAGGACTCGTTTATCGAGATGGTGGGGAGGATGTAGCGGTTGTCGCCCACGCGCACGATCATGCCGTCGATGATGGCGAGGGTCAGGGGGAGGCGGATTACGAAGTCCGATCCCTGGCCGGGGGTGGAGGTGAAGTCCACCTTGCCGCGGAGCTGCTCGATGGACTTGCGCACGACGTCCATGCCCACCCCCCGGCCCGAGATCTCGGTGACGCGGTCCACGGTGGAAAAGCCCGGCTGGAAGACCATGTTGTGGGCCTGGGCGCGCGTGAGCGTCTCGCCGGGCTGGATGAGCCCGTTCTCCTCGGCCTTGCGCTGGACCTTCTCCACGTCCAGGCCCCGGCCGTCATCGGAGAGCTCGATCACGACGTTCCCGCCCTGGTGGTAGGCCTTGAGCACCACCTGGCCCTTGGGCGACTTGCCCGCCGCCCTCCTCTCGGCCGGCGGCTCGATGCCGTGGTCGAGGGCGTTCCGGATCATGTGCACCAGCGGATCGTAGATGGACTCCACCATGTTGCGGTCGATCTCGGTGTCGTCCCCCTGGGTGTGGAATTCCACGTCCTTCTCGAACTTGTGCGCCAGATCGCGCACGAGCCGGTTCATCTTCTGGAAGGTGTTCTTGATGACGACCATCCTCAGGGACATCGCGTTGCGCTGCAGCTCCGAGGTGATGCGCGAGACCTGGGCGAGATCCTTGTTGAACTTCTGCTCCTTGAGCTGCTTCACCGACTCGTTGGAGACCACGAGCGACTGGGTGATGACGAGCTCGCCCACCAGGTCGATGAGCCCGTCCAGCTTCTGGGTCTCCACCTTCACGGTGTGGGCGCCCTGGGACTGGACGGCCTGGAGCATGAACTCGCTCTGCTTCTGCTCGCGCAGGGCCGCGGCCACCTTGTCCGGGGCGCCTATCTTCTTCTGCAGGAGGATCTCGCCGAGCTTGGTCTCCTTGCGGTTCTCCTGGATCTTGAGCGCCTTCTCCACGTGCTCGTGGTCGAGCCTGCCCAGGGAGATGAGGATCTCCCCGATGCGGCGGGAGGACCCGTCCCCGCGCTGGAGCTCCAGCGCCTCCTGGAGCTCATCCTCGCTTATCAGCCCCTCCTCCACCAGGATCTCCCCCAGGCGCACGTTACGGGCGGTCTTCTGGGCCTGGATGAGGCCGCCCAGATCGCCCTCGGAGATGAGTCCCTTCTCGACCAGGATCTCGCCCAGCCTCTTGGGCTTCGCGGCGCGGGAGGCCCCGGAGGACGTCTGCACCACCGCGGGCGGCTCGGGGGCGAGCATGCCCTGCCTGGCGTTCCACAGATCGTCGCGCAGCGCGGCGAAGGCCTCGGCGCCCCAGGAGGGGCTGATGCCCCAGCTCGTCCCGTCCGGGCGCACCTCCAGGGTCGAGACCCCGTCGATCAGGAAGGTGAGCGTCTTGAGGAGGATGTCGGTTATCTGGGTGGTGTGGGGGACCTGCTCGGATATGACGTATTCCATCAGGGACACGGCATCGGCGGAGAGCCGCGTGAGATCCTCCATGTCCAGGAGGCTGAAGCCCGCCTGCACGTTCCTGAAGTCGGGCTCGGCCTCGGCCATGGCCGACACCGGGTCGTTCTTCTGCTCCACCGCCACGAGCTTCATCTGGAGATCCTCCAGGGCCTGGATGAAGTCATGCCTGAAGCATTCCACCGTCGGCCTCGGGCGGGGCCCGTCCCCCCGGCGCAGTATGCAGCGGTCGAGGCCCACAGGGCGGATCGGGGCAGGGCCGGCGCCGGGCGCGGCCTCCGCCCCCCCGGCGCGCAGGGCCAGGTCGTCCTCGCCCCAGCCCTTGTCGATGTCCCCCCAGTCGGGTCCGCGCTCCTCCGGGGGGATGACCTCCTCCGGGGGCGCGGTGACCGCGCCAGCGGGGGCGGCCGCCCCCTCTCCGGGCGCGTCGCCGCCCTCCCCGGCGGGGGGCGGCGGGCCCGAGAAGTCCTGGCCTGTCAGCGCGGCGGTGCGCCTGAGGAACCCGTCCGCATCCAGGGCGGGTTCCCGTCCGGCGGGGAGTGACGCCCCCAGCTCGCGGAGAAGGCTCACGCCCTCGCCCGCCAGGGCGAGGGCCTCCGGCGTCCGGCCCTCGGGGATCTCGTCGCGGATGATGGCGCGGAGCACCGACTTGAGGCTGTTGACAATCAGCGGGGGCCACTCCGACCCGTAACGCACGAACTCGCGCCCCAGATCCTCGGCCACCCCCAGGAGGGCGCTGACCTCCAGCAGATCCTCGGGGGAGAGCATGACCAGATCGAGGCTCGCTCGTTCCAGGAGGGCGGAGAGTTTTTCGGTGTCGTCGGCCATAATCCTCTTGCCCGGGAGGGCGGCGGGGACGCCCTCGACAGGCCCGGGGCGCCCTCCGCGCCGGGGGGTGCCGGACGGGGGGGGGCGGATCCGCCGGGAGGCCCCGCCCTTCAGCCCCTCTTCTGGAAGAGCGGGCTCAGGATGGAGTACTGCCAGCGCATGAGCCGGCTCCGCTCGTCCAGGATGGTGTCCACGAGCTGCCCGAAGGACTCGCTCGAGCGGGGGAGGTAGTCGGTGATGCCGCGGCTGATGGACTGGATCATGCCGATCAGCGAGGGATGGGACGCGAAGACTATGAGGCGCGTGAGCGGGTACAGGCGCAGAACCTCCGTCCCCAGGGTGTGATCCACCAGCAGGGAGCTGTCCGCCACCAGGAACTGGATGCTCTTGGCCTTGATGAAGGCCAGGGCGGCCGGGACGTTCTCCGAGACTGAGACCTCCAGCCCCTCGCCCTCCAGTTCCGACACCAGCGGTGCCAGAAAGCCCGGCTCCCGGTCGATGATGACGACGCGCATGCTCCCCCCGAGGCGAGTCCCGGCGGAAGGCCGGAGTGTTGTCCGGGCCGTACGCCGATAGTCCTCCATGGCTGACAGCCCTTGAGATACTACCATGCGGGGGTGTTTTTGTAAACGCGGGAGCGGGCCGGCCTGCCTCCCCCCGGCCTCGCGGACGCGCCGGAACGGGGCCGGGGCTCTGACGGGCTCCCGGGCAGGCCGCCGGCCGGGCCCGGGGGCGGCGGCAGTGACGGCAGGCGGCCAGGCGGATCCGCGCCCGCCGGGGAGCGGGGCGGCAGTCACCCCCCAGCTGCGCCGTGGCGCAGCCATCCGCCGGAGGGGAGGGGGGCGCGCCCACGGGATCCGCCGAAAGAGCCACCAGGGGCGCGGGAGCCGCCGGAGGATCGCCCCGGGGGACGGCCGCAGGGCCCTAACCCGGCGAGGGATCCGTCGGCCTCCGGGAGGGAGTCAACCCTTGCCCCTGGACGGCCCTCCTGAGCCGGGGCCGCCTGAATCTGGCCCTCCTGAGCCGGGGCCGCCAGAGTCGGGCCCGTCGGAGCCGGGCCCGCCGGGCTCCGGCGATCCCAGTCCCGGGCCCATCCTCAAGGCCTCATCCAGGGTGGGGCGCCTCTCGGGTCGGGCGTAGAGCTCCGAGCCCACGAGGCTGTGGAAGAACTCCCGCATCTTCTGGAACATGGCGTAGACCAGGGGGATGATGATGAGCCCCACGGTGCACGAGGCGATCATGCCGCCGAAGACGGCCGTCGAGACGTTCTGGCGGGAGGCGGCGCCCGGCCCCGTCGCGAACACGAGCGGCAGGAGCCCGGCCAGGAACGCGAGCGAGGTCATCACCACGGCCCGGAACCGCAGGAACGATCCCGAGGCCGCGGAGTCCTTGATGGTGGCGCCCCCGGCCCGGGCCTCCTTGGCGAACTCCACGATGAGGATGGCGTTCTTGCTCGCGAGGGCGATGAGCGTGACTATGCCTATCTGGACGTAGAGGCCCATGGAGAAGCCCGTGAGCTTCACCGCCATCATGGCCCCGTAGATGGCGGCCGAGACCGAGATGATGACGCCCAGCGGTATGGTCCACGACTCGTAGAGGGCCACCAGGAAGAGGTAGGCGAAGGTGAAGGAGAGGATGAAGAGGTAGACCGTCTGGCCCGCCGACTCCCGCTCCTGGTAGGTGGATCCCGTCCACTCGAAGCCCATGTCAGGGGGGAGCGTCCGGGCGGCGTTCTCCATGGCGGAGATGCCCACCCCCGTCCCGAGCCCCGGGTAGGTGGAGCCCATCACGGTCACGGAGCGGCTGTTGTTGTAGCGGGTGATGTTCTGCGGCCCGGTGGTCATCCGCGCCTCCAGCACCGCGGAGAGCGGGACCATGGCGCCCGAGGCGGACTTGACGTGCATCGACTCGAGATCCGCCGCGTTCCGGCGGCCGTCGTAGTCGCTCATGACCATCACCTTCCAGCTGCGCCCCTGGAAGTTGAAGTCGTTCACGTAGTAGGAGCCCAGGTACTGCTGGAGGGCGCCGAAGATCTGGTCCACCCCCACGCCCAGGGCCAGGGCCTTGTCGCGGTCGAGCCGCAGCTCCATCACCGGGGTGTCGGTGTTGAAGAAGGTCATCGCCATCATGAGCCCCGGCTCCTGCATGGCCCGGGCGATGAAGGAGTTGGCCTGGCGGGAGAGCTCCTGGGGCTCGCGCCCCGCGTAGTCCAGGAGGATGAACTGGAAGCCGCCCACGGAGTCCAGCCCCACGATGGGCGGCATGGAGAAGGCCTGGCAGTTCGCCTCCACGATGGAGGCGAGGCGCATGTTGAGCTGCATCTGGACCGCGTCGGAGGACAGGTCCGCGGTCTCCCTCTCCTCGTAGGGGGCGAGGCCCACGAACATGAAGGCCGCGTTGTCCTGCATGGAGAAGTTCACGATGTTCACGCCCACGACGGCCATGAGGTTCTGCACGCCGGGGATGCCCTCGGCGATGGCGGAGGCCTTCTGGAGCACCTCGCGGGTCTTGTTGAGGGAGCTCCCCTCGGGGAGGCCCACCTGGACCACCACCATGCCCATGTCCTCGGTGGGCAGGAAGCCCGAGGGGGTGAACTTCAGGATCCCGTAGGAGGCGGCGAGGCAGAAGGCCGCCACGACCAGCCCGAAGGCCGAGCGCCTCAGGAGCATCGTCACCAGGCCGTGGTAGGAGTCGCGGCTCCGGACGACCAGCCCCTGGAACCTGCGGACGATCCAGTTGGGCTCGCCCTCCTCCCGGCGCATGAAGACGGCGCACAGCGCGGGGGAGAGCGTGAGCGCGTTGAAGCAGGAGATGAGCATGGCGGCCGAGATGGTCACCGCGAACTGCTGGTAGAGCTTGCCCGACAGGCCGGGGATGAAGGCCACGGGCACGAAGACCGAAAGGAGCACCAGGGCTATCGCGATGAGGGCGCCCGTTATCTGCCCCATGGCCTTGTAGGCGGCCTCCTTTGGCGGCAGGTTCTCCTCGCGCATGACGCGCTCTATGTTCTCCACCACGACGATGGCGTCGTCCACCACGATGCCGACGGCGAGCACGAGGGCGAGGAGTGAGACGGTGTTGGCGGAGTAGCCGAGCGCCGCCAGCACCGCGAAGGCCCCCACCAGGGAGACCGGCACCGCGAACATGGGGATGAGGGTGGAGCGCCAGCTCCCCAGGAACAGGTACACCACCAGGATGACCAGCACCATGGCGATGCCGATGGCCTTGGCCACCTCCTCGATGGAGGCGCGCACGAACCGCGTGGCGTCGAAGACCTCCAGGTAGCTGATGCCGTCGGGCATCCTCCTGCCGAGCTCCTCCATGGCCCGGGACACTTCGTTGGCGGTCTGGACGGCGTTGGAGCCCGACTGCTGGGTGAGCATCATGCCCGCCGCCTGCCTGCCCTTGTAGGTGCCCATGGGGGAGTAGCTCTCGGTGTCGAGCTCCACCCGGGCCACGTCCCCCAGCCGCAGGATCCCCCCGTCGGGGCCGGTCCTCAGGATTATCTCGCTGAACTGCGAGGGGCTGGAGAGCCTCCCCTGGGCCGTCACGTTGAAATGCAGCTCCTGCTCGGGGAGCGTGGGCGCTCCTCCCACCTCGCCCACGGCCGCCTGGATGTTCTGCGCGGCGAGGACGGAGGACACCTCGGCGGGGGTGAGCCCGTAGCCCGCCATCTTGACCGGGTCCAGCCACACCCGCATGCTGTAGGTGGCCCCGAAGAAGTTCACGCCCCCCACCCCGGGGATGCGGGTCATGACGTCCACGATGTTGTTGTAGACCCAGTCGGAGAGCTCCAGCGGCTCGATGGAGTCGTCCGGGCTGTAGAACATGAAGGCCTTCAGGAACGACGAGGTCCGGCTCTCCACGTTCACGCCCTGGCGCGTCACCTCCTCCGGCAGCAGGGGCTCCGCGCGCTTGAGCCTGTTCTGGACGTTCACCATGTTGAGGTCGGGATCCGTCCCCACCTCGAAGGTGATGCTCAGGGAATACTGCCCGTTGTTGGAGCTCTGGCTCGAGAAGTACAGCATGCGCTCGACGCCGTTCACCGCCGTCTCGATGTTCTGGGCGACCGAGCTCTCCACCGCGGCGGCGGACGCGCCGGGGTAGTAGGCCGAGACCTGCACCTGGGGCGGCACGATGTCGGGGAACTGGGCCACCGGGAGCCGCAGGAGCGCCATGAAGCCCGATATGCTGATGACGAGCGAGATGACCACCGCGAAGCGGGGCCTGTCTATGAAGATCTTGGACAGCATGGCTAGTTAACCGCCCCCCCCCGGCCCTGGGCGTCGCCTGCGGGGGGATCCCCGGCGCCCTCGCCGCCGCCATGGCCGGGTTCGGCTCCGGCCGCGGGGGCGGGATCCTCCACGACGCGCACCGGGGCGCCGGGACGGAGCATGGAGCCCATGCTCATCAGGCCCTGCTCTATGATCCTGTCGCCCGGCTTCAGGCCCTCCAGTATCTCGATGCCGCCTGGGAACTCGTTGCCGCGCTTCACGTCGCGCCTGGCGGCGGCCAGGCCCGGGCTCTTCCCGTCCGGCCCCGGGGGCAGCGGCTCCACGGTGAACACGTAGCTCCCCGAGTCGGAGGAGACCAGGACCGACCCCTTGGGGACGAGCAGCGCCTGGCGTGGGCTGGCGTCCTCGAGGATCACGGACAGGGTCTCCCCGGGGGCGAGGATGCCGTCGGGGTTGGGGATGAGCGCCTTGACCTTGTAGGTGCCGGTGGCCTCGTCCACCAGGGGGGCGATATAGGAGAGGCGGCCCGCGAGGGGGTATTCCCGCCCGCCCGCCGAGCGGGCGCGCACCGCCACCTCGTCCGCGCCGCCGCGGGGAAGCGCGGAGCCGGGATCCTTGTACTTCAGGGCCTCCATGAGCCGGTCGGGCACCCCGAAGCTCAGCTCCAGGGGGTCGGAGGAGACAACGGACGCGAGCACCCCCGAGCTCGGCCCCACGAAGGCCCCCACGTCGAAGGGGGAGTCGCTCAGGAAGCCGTCGAAGGGCGCCTTGACCGTCGCGTAGCCCAGGTTGAGCTCCGCCTGGACGAGCGCCGCCCTGGCGGAGACGACGCCGGCCTCGGCGACGTCCAGCGCCGCCTTGGCGTTGTCATAGTCGCTTTTCGGGGAGGAGCGCTTGGCGTACAGGTCCGACGTCCGGTCGAAGGTCAGCCTCGCCTGGGTGAGCTGGGCCTCGGCGGACTGGAGCGTCCCCCGGGCGGCGTCGCGGGCGGCCTGGTAGGGCTCCTGCTCGATCACGAAAAGGACGTCCCCCTCGCTCACAGCCCCCCCCTCCCGCGGATCCTTCTCCGTCAGGAAGCCCGAGACGCGGGCCACCAGATCCACCCTCCGCCAGGCCCCGGCGAAGCCCACGGTCTCCCAGGAGTCCTTGACGGGCGATGTCCCGACCTCGTGGAGGACCACCGCGGCGGGGGCCATCGCCCGGGGCGGGGCCGGTGAGAGCAGCGGGATCACGACGACCGCCGCGGCCAGGAGGACTATGATTGCCGGTATGATGATGAAGATGTGCCGCTTAATTAGTCTTTTGGCTGCTGACATTTCCGCCTGGTTCCTGCCTGGCCCCGCCTGTCGGTGGCAGAGGGGGTGGGCGCGGCCGCGAAGGGATCCACGGGGGGATCCCGGGGGGTTTCCCCCGTGGCCGCCTGAGGGGCCTCCCGGAGGGATCCGGGGCCTCCGGCCACCTGCCCGGCGGGGCAGGGGGCGTAGGAGTCTGTACCTTACTCTCTACTCTGTTGTCGCGAGTCTTTTTTTAAGGAAGGGGAGCTGGTTGAAGGCGGGCCGGGGGGGCCGCGTCCTCTGCGGCCGGCGGCGCCCGGGCCCGCCTGGCTCCGGCCTCGCGTTCTCCGGCGCGTCCCGGCGGCCGCTGGCCTGGAGCCGGGCCGCCGGGTTCGGGTCGGAGCCGGGGCTGTTTCCGGGCGGGAGGATCCTCAACCAGGAACGTCCAAGGCCGGTGGGGGGGGAACCCTCCGGTTCCGTCCTGGGCTGGGGTCTCCGGGGTTCCCGTCCCCCCCAGCCCTACGGGGAATGATCTCGCGCGGCCTCAAGGCAAAAAAAAGCCCCCGTTGGTCAGGAGCTGCCCGCTGGCCGCCGCACCTTGACGATCCGGACCTCGGCGAAAGGGGGGATGGGGGGGTTGCGGGGGCAGTGGAACCGGAACCGACCGCAGAGAGGCCGTTCCGGGTTGAATGTGTTACTCTAGCACCTTTCAGGGGCGTTTTCAAACCCGCCGCGTGATCCCGCGCGCCCCCCCCGCGGCGTCCCGGGGCCGCGGGGGGCCAGCCCCGGACGCGCCCTCCCGGAGGGCGTCCCGCCGTCGGCCTGGCGATTGGCAAACAATTACCCCCCCGGCACCGACGCCACTGCCGTCTGGAAGTGGCAGGCCCTTTCTGAGAGAATCCCCCCCGTCCGGCGGCGGGACAGGCGTCCCGCGCAAGCCCCGCGGCGCGCGCCACTCGCGGCCGCGCCACCCCGTCGGCAAGCCGACACCCTGCCAGTTCCGAAGACTTGGGAGTACCGATGCCATGACGCTTCCCGGCAAACGCTTCCCCGCAGGCCTTTCCGCGCTCCTCCTGGCCCTGGGGGCCGCGCTCGCGGCCGCCCCGGCGTCCGCCCAGCTCCAGGCGCCCGTGCAGCTCCCCGACTCCTTCGAGGCGGCCTTCACCTACCCAGGCGAGACCGTCGACCCCGAGGGGGACGCCTCGCTTGACATCACCATCCGCAACACCGGCCTCAAGGGCGACACCTTCATGGTGGAGGTGACCGAGTCGCCCGAGGGCTGGACGCACGAGATCTCGCGCTTCTCGACCGTGCTCTCCGGGATCTTCCTGCCCTCCGAGGAGAACGCCTCGCTCACCCTCGCGGCCTTCCCGCCGGGGGACGACGAGGAGTCGCCGCTGCCCGAGGGGGAGTACGCCTTCGCGATAAGGGTAACTTCCGAGAGGACCGGGAAATCCGTCGACTGCCGGACAACCCTCAAGGTGTCCTCCCGCAAGACCTCGACCGAGGTGCTGGCGCTTTCCACTAGCTACCCGGAGATCGGCGGGCCATCGGACGGGCGCTTCTCGTTCTCGCTGGAGATCAAGAACAACGGTCCAGACGAGGCCAAGGTGAACCTCTCGGCCGAGATCCCGCAGGGCTGGGAGCACAGCTTCAAGCCCGGCTACGAGGACAAGCAGATCTCCTCCATCCAGGTGCCCCGCGGCCAGACCCGCTCGGTCACCCTCGATCTCACCCCCGCCTACCAGGCCGACGCGGGAAGCTACCCGGTGAAGGTCATCGCGGAGACCCCCCTGGGGTCCGCCGAGACCTCGCTCACGGTCAACCTCACCGGCACCTACAAGATCCGCGCGGGCGCCATGAACGATCTGCTCTCCACCGCCACCGAGGTGGGGGTGCCCGTGACGGTGAGCCTCTACGTCATCAACGAGGGCTCGGCCGCCCAGCGGGAGGTCACCTTCCTGGCCGTCAAGCCCGACAACTGGGAGGTCACCTTCAGCCCCGAGAGCCTCCAGGATCTGCCCCCGCGCTCCCGCCCCGTCCCCATCGAGATGACCATCACCCCCTCGGAGAGCGCCCTAGTGGGAGACTACGGCGTGGGGCTCTCGATCGAGGGGGAGAAGACCCAGACCGCCCTGGACTTCAGGGTCACCGTCAAGGCCGGGAGCGCCTGGGCCTGGATCGGTGCCGTCATCATCGTCCTGGTGGTGGCCGCCCTGGCCTACACCTTCCGCCGCCTTGGCCGCAGGTAGGAGGGGCCGCCCGGGGCCTGCCGCCCCAGGGGGATCCTGAGGCCCCCCTGCTTCGGCGCACGCCTAGGGGCCCCGGCTCCGCCGGACGGCCGGCGGAGCCGGCGTCTCCTGACGGCAGGGGAACGCCCGGACACGTGGCGGCAAGGACCGAGCCACGCCTCCGGCCTGAGCCGGGCCGCCGCCACAGGCCCGCCCAGGAAGGGAGGCTCGCGCCATCCCCGCGGCCCCCCTGACCCCGTTCCGCCGCCTGCCTCGCCGCTCCCGCCCCCGCCCCCGCCCCCGCCCCCGCCCCCGCCCCTCCGTCCCCTCCT
>JAITEZ010000285.1 GCA_031281735.1 Deltaproteobacteria bacterium
CATCGCCTATTTCGGCTGGGAGGAGAAGAAGGACCGGCGGGGGGCGTTCCTGGACTTCTCGTCCCCCACCGAGGCCAGCCGCTACCAGGCCGAGGCCCTGGCCTACCAGGAGAAGATAAACGGCTTCCAGGAGGACGGTACCCCCGAGACGCCCCCCCCGCCCGAAGGCCGGGGGGAGGACGCGCTCGAACAGGGGCTCTCCAACGAGCCCGCCGGGACGGATCCCCCCGCCCCCCAGGCCGCGGCGGCCGCCGCGGAGCCCTTCACCAGGCTGGAGATCCGGGACGCCAACCCGGACGGGGCCACGGGGGCGGAGGGGCCCGGGCAGGCCGGGGGGGCTCCCGGCGCCCCCGGTGCGGAGGCGGAAGCCGGGCCCCCCGAACCCGCGGGCACCGCCGGCGGCGGGCCGGACGAGCCCCAGCTGGCCCTCGACACCGACCCCGGCGAGAGCCGCGGCGAGGCCTGAGCCGAGGAGCGCCTCCACTCCCGCAGGGCGCGCCCCGCGGCATCCGCTGGAGCGCCGGAAACGCATTTGCCGTTGACTTTTCCGGCAGGATCCGTAAAATTCCGTCTTGTGCCTCGGAAGGAGCGGCCGCGCCCGTCCTCCCCGGCCTCCGTATTTTTTTCCTCAGTAGCTCAGTTGGTAGAGCAGGTGGCTGTTAACCACCGGGTCGGCGGTTCGAGTCCGTCCTGAGGAGCCATTCTCTTCCCGCGTTTCCCGCTGGGCGGCCTGGATCCTAGGGTTCAGGCCGCCCTTCTTTTCCGCGCCTCCCGTCACTCCCTCCCACTTCCGCGCCAGGGTCGCATGCGGAGGCGCATACGCGCCGTGAGGGAGGCCGACGCCATGCGCCCTGGCCGGCCAGCGCGTGAAGGCCCTCGCGCCACGCCCCGAGCCCCCTCCGGCCCGCGGCGGCCGGGGCTGTATTAGGGAGGCGGCGCCGCGGGGGGCCCCGCCGCTTCCCCGCCTCCTCACGCGACATTGCGGATTCCGGGGAATCGGGAGGGGGTATCCCCCGCCTTGCGGTCTTCAACCCGCTGAGTGATATTCCCCCGCCGCCTGGCGTTGTCACACGTCCACGGAGGGCCCTGAACCCGGGAGCCATGGCCCCCGGCACCTCGCTGGCGCGATCGGTAAGCCGGAACCCGGCCCTGCCGCCGCAGGCTCGGCCTCCGTCCCGTGCTCCGGCAGTCCGGCCCAGAACGTGCCGTCCACGCGCGCCGGGCCCCGGCCGCCGGGCGGCAGGGATACGTATTGCACTTCCGGGACAGGCTAATCGAGGCGGGAGAGCCGGAATCCGCTCATGTGGGGATGCCGCCCGCCTTCCTGCGGCACTCCATGGGAGACGCTCCCGTCCCCCGCATCGGGGCTCCTCCCGCGTCTGCTTCGGGATCCCCGGGGACGCCGCCGCGGACGGTCTCCAGGGCCAGCCTGACAACGGCGCGACCTGCAGCGGGGCGGACAAGACGGAGGGCCGCAGGCGCCAGGCCGCTCAGGTGTGCCCTCCCACCGGGATGAGCGGTCTCATGGCCCCCCGCTGAAGCTCGCGACATGTTTCAGGACCGAAGGTGCGCGCTAGAGCGGTTCCAATGCCATCGATGGGCTCGGCGGATACCTTCGATGGGCCCGGCGAACACCTGAAGAGAGGAATGTCGTCGCGCAGGTCATCCTCGGCGGCAACCCTTACAACACAGGACGCAACCGGGCACCCGCCGAGTGGATCGCCGCCGGGATCGTCACCTCGCGGCACGCCGGCCTGAAGGATCCCCCGGGATCCGGGGCGGAGGCGGACGAGCACGGGCCCACGCCCGCAGGCTGCATGACCGTTGGGAGGGGAGCCTTGACGAGTGGCCACGGGGACAGGCGGCCCGGACGTCCGTGAGCCGGCGCGGCCGCGGGGCCTGCCCGTGCAAGGGCCGGCGCCCCGTAAAACCCGCAGAGCGGGGAGCCTCATCGAGGCACGGCCTTTACAGCCTGGAGGCCGGGAGGGACCGGGCCTCGGACGGGACGCCCGGCAACGCCGCGAAGCCCAGGCGACGCAACGGCACCGAGGTTACCATGAGCGGAGCCGATAGGGTGCAGGGGACAGGACTCATGAGGATCCGGGGCGCCCTCACGGTCACCGGCGCAAACTTCCTTGAGATGCCTGGCATGGACAGCATTTTTAGATGCCTGGCATGGACAGCAATTTCAGAAGCCTGGCATGGACAGCATTTTCAGATGCCTGGCATGGACAGAAATTTCAGATGCCTGGCATGGACAGAAATTTCAGATGCCTGGCATGGACAGCAAGAGTATCATCAACTTCTCTTCGTTGTCTGGCACAGGCGGTTCCGCAAGTCGCCATGAGGCTCCCGCAGGGGCGGGTTACCTGACGGCCGGAACGGCATGCCCCTGCTGAAATGCGTCTGAATGGAGGAGGACGGAAAACCGGGAAACAGTCGGGATAACAGGGCTGACCGCCAGGAAAGGGGTTGGCAACAGGAGAGTTGCAAGCGGTTAGAAGCGCACACTCCTTTCTGAGGTGTCCCCAACTGAGCTTTATCCGCCCTCTCACGCAAAAACCAGTCAGATTGACCTGGAGGGGGGGTTACAGCGGGACAATATCCGCCGGAGCGAGGGGCTGCGGGGGGCTGCGAGGGGCATGCGCCGTGCCCGGCGGCTCAGCCCCCCCGGCGGCGTATCCTCAGGACGTCCCCGCACCGGTCTCCCGGGGGGACGGGAGAGTGACCCCGCTGCCAGCGTTTCGGGCTTGCGGGAGGCCCTGAAGAGGTCTAGCCTGGAGAGGCGGCTCCGCGGGAAGGGTATGCCGGGGGTGCCGTCTGACCACTGCCGAACCTTCGCTTCCCGGTAAGAGGGCTTGCGAAAGGCATGCCAGCCCGTGTTTCACCCTAAAAAAACCCAATATCCTCCTGGTGTTACGCCTCCAGTTTTTACCTGTCCCGGGCCGGCCGCCCCCGGACGCCCTCCAGGAGGCCCGGATCCGGCGTCCCGGGCCGCTTTTTCGCGGCCGGGCCCGTTCCCGGCGGCCGGATCCTCCTTCCCGCCGCAGGGCGCCCCGCGGAGCGGGCTGCGCGGCCTCCGGGGCCGGAGGGGGGACGGCGGCGGGGAGGAAGGCGCCCGGAACGCCTCCCGGCTCCCCGCCCCCCCGGCCCGGCCCACCCCGCGGGTCTTCAGGCTTGACAGCCCCTTCCGCCGGTCCCTATCATCGGCGCCAGGTTTCCGCAGCCTCCACTCCCGCCCCGCGTCACCCCGCCCCCGCCCCCGCGCCGGCCGCGGGGCCCCGGCGCGGGGCCCGGTCCCCCGGCCCGCCCAGAACGGAAACGCACCTTGCCCAGAGAGGATCACAGCCTGCCGCGGCGGGGAAGCCCTCCCCCCGCCCTCCCCGCCCGGGACGCGCTCCCGCCGCCCCCCCTCCCCGCGGATCCCCCGGGGGAGACGGCCCCCGGCCCCCCGCCGCCGGGGCGGCCCCGGGGCCGCCCGAGAAAGGCGGGGGCCTCGCCGCGGGGCGGCGCCGCCCCTGTCCCCGGGCCCCCCGTCCGCCCCGGCGTTCCGGGCGGGGATGCCGGGAAAGGCGGCGAGGGCTCCGGGGCGGCCGGCCGGGCGGAGGGCGTCCCGGGCGGGGCTCCGTCCCCCCGTCCGGGAGGCACCCGGCCGATGGCCCTGGATCTCTTCTGCGGGGTGGGAGGCGCCACCCTGGGGCTCAAGAGGGCCGGCTTCAAGGTGATCGGGGCGGTGGACCGCGACGGCCTGGCCGCGGAGGCCTACCTGATGAACCATCCGGGGACCGCCCTCTGGAAGGAGGACATCGCTCTTCTCGGCACGGGGGAGGTCATGAGGGCCCTCTCCCTCCGGAAGGGCGAGCTCGATCTCCTGGCCGGGGCCCCTCCCTGCCGTGCCGCCCGCGTCCCCGGCAATGCCTCCGGGACGCCCGGGCCGGGCCCGCGCCCCGGGTCCGCCGCTGGCGGCGCGGCCCCGGCGGCGGGCGCCTGGGCAGTGCGCGCGGGGCCGGGCGGGCCGGCCCTCCCGCGGCGCCCCGGCAGGCCCGTGGCGGGGGGCGACACGCTTCTGGAGTACGAGCGGTTCGCGGCGGAGCTCCTGCCCAGGGCGGCCCTGCTCGTGGCGCCGGCGGGCCTCGCGGGCTCCCGCCGCTTCGCGGGCTTCCGCAGGCGCATGGCGGCCCTGGGCTACCTGGGGGCCTGGAGGATCCTCGACACGGCGGACTTCGGGGTGGCCCTCAGGCGCCGGAGGCTCGTCTACCTCGCGGGCCTGGGCTTCCCCGTCCCCGTGACCCTGGGCAGGGGGGGGCTGGCCACCGTCCGGGACGCCATCGGCGCCCTGCCCCCCCCGGGCGGCATCCCTGACCCCGCCCACGCCGCGCGGCCCGTGCGGGCCCCGGCGGCGCTGCAGGCCGTCCCCAGGGACGGCGGGAGCCTCGCGGACACCCCCGGGGTCACTCCCCCCGCCGTCCCCCGCAGCTCGCTGCGCTACCCCGGCAGTTTCGGCAGGCTCCCCTGGGACGCCCCTGCCCCTGAGTCCACCCGGGGGGCGCTCGACCCCGCCCGGGCGCGCTGCCTCCACCCCGAGGAGGACCGGCCGCTCACCCTGCGCGAACTCGCCCTCGTCTCCGGGCTGCCCGCCGGCTTCAGGCTCCCGCCGCCGGCCGGCCGGAGGCCGGGGCTGGCCCGCGCCGTGGGCGCGGCCCCGCAGCCCGCGCTGGTGGAGGCCCAGGCCGCGAACGTCCTCAGGGCCATCTCCCCGCCCGCGGCCGCGCCCGCCTCCGTCTGGCGCGCCGTCCCGCCCCGCGGGCCCAAGCCCCGCCGCACGGGCGGCGCCGGGGGGGGCGCGGGCCGGCGCCCCGCCCCCAAAGGCCGCGCCGTCCCGGCCGCCGCGGACGCCGGGGCCCCCGCCGCGCCGCCCTCCGCCCGCCCCGACCCGCCGGGGCCTGCCGGGCGCCCGTCGCCCCGCGCGGGGGACTGCCCCCCGCCCCGGAACCCATGAGCCTGAAGAAGGTTTTCCACCGGAAGCTCACCCGCGAGCAGCGCGCGGCCGCGTCCCGCGCCGGGAGCGAGGTCCTCTGCCTCGCCTCCCCCGGTTCCGGCATCCTGCAGACCATCGCCTGGCGCGCGGTGCTCCTCGCGGCGGGCGAGGGCACGGCGGAGGGCGTCTGCTGCCTCACCTTCACGGAGAGGGCGGCCCGGACCCTGCGGCGGCGCGTCTTCCTGGCCGCCGCCGAGGCGGGGCTCCCGGCGTCCCTCCTCCAGGGGATGCGCGTCGGCACCGTCCACGCCTACGCGCTGGAGATCCTGCGGGGGCTCGATCCCGGCCGCCCGCCCGCGGCGCTTCTCGATCCCTGGCTCTTCCGGATGTACCTCGTCTCGCGCCACGAGGCGCTGGGGGTGCGGGCCGTCAAGGAGGAGAAGGTGATGTCCTTCTTCCCCGCCGTCGACGGCCTGGCCCTCGCCTGGAAGACCGCCAACGACGAGCTCCTGGACCTGGACGCGCTCCCGGGCCGCCCCGGCGCTGTGGCCGAGTCCCTCCTGCGCATCCGGGAGGAGCTGGCCAGGGACGGCCTCCTGGATCACTCCCTCGCGGCACGCCGGGCCCTCGAAGCGCTGGGCGAGCTCGAGGCTCGGGAGGCGGGGGGCGGGCCGGGGGATGCCGGGGAGCCTTCCGGGCCCCGCCCCGCGCGGGGCGGGGTGGGCGGCGGCCGCGGGGACGGCCCGGCCGGGGCGGGGGGCGCGGTCCGGACGGGACAGGACGCGCCCGCCGTGGAACGCGCGGACGGCGGCGGGCGGGCGCGGGGAAGGGGCAGGCCGCAGCGCGGGGACTTCCCCGACCCCCAGGACGGGGAGGCCGCCGAGGACGCGCACGACGCCGGCCGGGCTGGGCAGCCTGCGGACGCCGCCGAGCGGGGCCAGTGCCTGGCCCTCCGGCGGGCGCTGAGCGAGGGCTTCTCTCTTGCGGGGCCGCAGGGGGGCGGCGCGGGGGCCGTCCCCGCGGCGGGCGGGGGGGGCGGCGCGCGCGCCGGGGACGCGCCGCCGCGGGCGGAGGGCGTCCCTCCCCTGAGACACCTCCTGGTGGAGGGCTTCCAGGACGCCACCATCGCCCAGGCGCGGCTGGTCACCCTCCTGGGCTCCCGGGCCGAGACCATCTTCTGCTCCGGTGACGATGACCGGGCCATCGAGCCGGGCCGGGGCATCGGCGCCCGGAACACCCCCCCCTTCTGGGGCCGCAGGGCCGGGTCGGGGCTCGTCTCCCTGGGAACGAACGTCAGATCCTCCGAGGAGATCGCCAAGACCGCCGCGGCCTTCGCGGAGCACACGCTGCCCGGCAGGCGCCACCCCAAGGACGTCACGGCCCCCCGGACAGATCCGCCCCGGGACCTGAGGACCTTCGAGTTCCCCGACCGCAAGGCCGAGGCCCGCTGGATCGCCTCGCGGATCCGCGATCTCCTGGGCACGGGCTACCCGGACGGGAGGTCGGAGCGGGGCCTGACCCCGGGGGACTTCGCGATCCTCCTGCGCTCCCCCGACCTCAAGGAGCTCGACCGCACGCCGCGGCACGCGGCCTTCACCCGGGCCCTCGCGGCCCGGGGCGTCCCCTTCCGCCTCAACGGCGGCGCTAACCCCTTCGACGTGCCGGAGACCAGGGCCGTCCTGGGCTCCCTGGAGCTCCTCCGCGAGCCGTCCCTGGAGACCGCGGGCGTCTCCGGGCTCTTCGCCCGGGCCGTGCGCCCCGCCTTCCGGGGGGCGCACGCCGGCCGCTTCGAGAGGCTCATGGCGGACTCCCACCGCGCCGTCCACCGCCCCGCCCCGGGGGCGGCCCCCTTCCCCCTCCTGCGGCTCTTCCACAACCTGCTGGAGGTCTTCCGCGCCGACCGGGCCGCCGGCCGCCCCGGCCTCCTGGACCGGCTGGGGATCATCAGCCGCATGGCCCTGGACTGCGAGAGGCTGGGCGCGGGCCCCGACCCCGACCGCTTCCTCAACTCGCTCGCGCTCCTGCGGCACGTCTCCCTGGGCCTGGGCGGCCGCCTGGCGCCCGAGGGCGGGGCCCCGCCGGACGCGGTCGAGGTCACCGCCGTCCAGGGGCTCAAGGGCCTCTCCCGGCCCTGCGTCTTCGTGCCGGACGTGGAGCAGCTGCGCTTCCCCGTCCGCAAGGGCGGCTACACGGGCCTCCTCCCCCGGGAGGCCCTGGCCACGGCCCTGAAGCGCGGCGCCTACCGCGTGACCCTGGACAAGGAGGCGCGGCTCTTCTACACGGCGCTCACCCTGGCCGAGCGCTACCTCTACGTCACCGCGGCCGAGAGGCTGCCGCGGGCCCGCAGGCCCGCCTTCCGCTCGCGCTTCTTCACCCGCGTGAGGAACCTCGCCGACTGGGACGGCCCCAAGGATCCCGGCAGGCTCCCGGCCGGGATCCGCCCGGCCCCGCCGTCCCGCCGCCTGGACGAGGCCGCCCGCCCCGCCTCCTTCCCGGAGATCATGAGCTACCTCGCCTGCCCCAGGGCCTGCGAGCTTCTGCTCATCCGGGGCTTCCGCCCGCTGCCGGGGGGGGAGGCCCCGCCCGCCCCCCGCCGCCGCGGCGGCGGCCCCCCCGGCGGCCCCGGGCAGGCCTCCCGCGACCCCGCGGGCGGCGGGGGGACGGGGCTCCGCGGGCGGCGCGGGGGCGCGGGGGACGGCGCGGCGGCGGGCCTCTCCCGCGACCCCGGCCCGCCCAGCTTCTACGCCCCCGCCGCCGGGGCGGTCATCGAGGGCCGGGTGCGCCCCGCCCTCGCCTCCGACGGGATCCCCGCCCCACCCCCGGGCCTCCTGGTCGACCTCGCCTCCGAGGGGAGCCCGGCCTTCCCCCCGGAGACGGCGGATCCGCACGGCACCGGGCTCAGCTTCCGGGTGCAGCTCTTTCTCGCGTCCGCCGGGACGGGCGCGGGGGGGCTCGGCGGGGAAGGGCCCGCGCCCGGCGGCCCCGCAGGCCGGCGCGGGCCGGCGCCGCGGGGGGGCGGCGCCTCCCGCGTCCCTGCGGCGCTGATCCACGCCTTCCCCGTCCAGGGGGCCCCCGCCGCCCCCGTCCTGGAGATCCCCGCCGGGGGGGACGCCCTCGCCGCGGCGCGGGAGGCCCTGGAGTGGGCCGTGCGCGGCGTGCTCGCGGGGGACTTCCCCATGCGCCCGCATCCGGACAAGTGCGCGCCCTGCGGCTTCAGGAGCGTCTGCCCGGCGAGGGCCGAGGCCTTCCGGGCGCGGGACACGCCCCCGGCGATCCAGACGCCCGCGGGGCCGGTCGCGGCGGGCGCCTTCGCGCTCTTCCGCGAAGGGAGGGGGTGAGACTTGGCCGACGTCATGACGCCCGAGCAGCGCAGCTACTGCATGTCCCGGATCAAGGGCAAGGACACCTCCCTCGAGCTCAGGGTGCGCTCGGAGCTCCACCGGAGGGGCCTCAGGTTCCGGAAGAACTGGAAGGGGCTCCCCGGCAAGCCGGACGTGGTGTTCACCCGGGCCAGGCTCGCGGTCTTCCTGGACGGGGACTTCTGGCACGGCAGGCTCTTCTCCTCCTGGAAGGGCAAGCTCAAGCCGTTCTGGCTGAACAAGATAACCCGCAACAGGAAGCGGGACGAGGCCAACCGCCGGAAGATCCGCCGCATGGGCTGGAAGGTCCTCCGGATCTGGGAGCACGATGTCAACAGGGATCTCGTGGGGACCGTCGGGAGGATCGTCTCCGCCTTCCGCGAGGCCGCGGCCGCCGCCGGCATCCCCGCCCAGAAGGGCGCCGAGGACTCAGCCCTGGCGCCCCCCGCCCCCCCCGTGAAGCCACGGGCCCGCGCCGCCCGCCCGAAGGGGGCGCCGGCCAGGAGGAAGGCCGCGTCCGGGAAGGCTACCGAGAAAACCAGGGGCGGCAAGGCCGCCGCGGAAGCCGCGAGCGGCAAGGCCGCCGGGAAAGCCGCGAGCGGCAAGGCCGCCGGGAAAGCCGAGGACGGAAGGGCTACCGGGAAAGCCGAGGACGGGACGATGCTGGAAGGAGAGGCCGCGGCGTCCGCCCCACCCGCCGGCGGGAGGCGTCCGGAAGCCTCAGCTGGTCAGGACGCGTCCGCATCCCCGACGTCCACGGAGCAAGAAGCGCAGAAGCCCCCGGCGGAAGACGCGCTAACGGCCAGGGCGGAAGACGCGCCGGCTGCCTGGGCGCCGGTTGAACCCCCGGGCCGCTGAAAGCCTTCCGACCGGAAACGCGCCCGCAACATCCGTGATATGCTCCCGCCGCCTGAAGCTCACGCGTTTGAGGCGGGGCAGCGCGCTCAAGGCGTCCCGGGCCCGCCGGATCCACGTCCGGGCTGACCCCGCGTATCTCGCGCGGCACCCGTCTTCAGGGAGGCCCGGCGGAGGTCGCCCGCCCGGGAAGGACGGGGATCCGGGACGGGCCGCCGCCGGGGAGGCCAGCACCGCAGGGTAGCGCCCCGAGGGCGGGCTTTGCAGGAGGAGGAGGCGGGGATGCTCCCGGAGGCGGGCCGCGGGACGGCGGGGGCGGCCGCGCCCCCTCAGTTGTCGGACACGGAGGGCGGGAGATAGGGGGCGGCGCCGAGCGGCGCCTTCGCGTCGGCGGTCCCGAAGAGCCTGGCCCGCTCCACGGTCTCGAGCGCCCAGGCCGTGTGCACGGCCTTCTCGCACATGCGCCCGTGGAGCCGGAAGACGGCGGGGCGCGCGGGGTCGAGGATGGCCGCCGCAACGTCCAGCTCGTCCGGGCCCGGGCGGTAGGCGGAGTTGATGATCCCCACCTGGCAGGGATGGACGGCGGTCTTGGCGAAGAGGCCGCGCCCGATGTCGAGCTCGAGCTCCGCGGCGAGCACGGACGGGCTCTCCAGGCCCTCGAAGCCGGGGGCGGTGAGGTCCAGGCCCGCCGGCTTGAACACGGTTATCAGGCGGTCGATGACGTGCCCCACGGGCGACTCGTAGATGCTCCGGTTGATGTCGCGCCTGAGGCGCAGGACGCTGAAGAGGTCGAGGCCGCCTATCCGGAGGGCCGCTATGCGGTGGCGCAGGGGGGAGGAGGCGAGGTAGTCCCGGAGCCGGTACAGCTCGGCGAGGTCGAAGACGGACGGGGTCTCCAGGATGGGCATGATCTCGAAGCGCTCGTGGCGCTCCAGGAGCCGGAAGTAGGCGGGGAGGCTCGCGCGGTCCGCCTTGGGGAGGACGAAGCCGTTCACGCGGCCGATGCCGCGCATGGAGAGCACCGCCGCGAGAGCCTCCGGGCTGCGGGGCCTCACGAAGCGGCAGATGCCCCTCTCCGAGAGCCGCGAGAGGGCCCCCCGGAGGCTCTCCAGCGCGAGGGGCAGATCCTCCTCCCTCACCGAGTCCTCCGTGCAGTAGACCACGGCGCGGAGCCCGGGGAACTTGCGGCCGTTGCCCGCCTCCGCCAGGTCCGTCCGCAGGGCCGGCATGTACATGGTGGCGCCGTACCGGAGCGACTTCATGCCGCCTCCCCCCCGGCGGGGCGGCGCGCGGCCTCCGGGAGCACCCTCCTGATGAGCGCGACGGCCCGGTAGGCGAGGGCGGTGTCGACCTCGACCGGCACGCCGCGCCGCCCGGCGAGGAGGATCGCGTGGCGGACGTCCGGATCCCCCGGATCCCGCACCGCCAGGAGCCCCGGGCTCCTGCGCAGGAGCGCCCTGGTGGCCTCGCCCAGGCCGGGCTTCACGTGGTTGGGGTCGGAGATCCCGTAGCGGCGGCGGACCGAGTCGAGGAAGGCGCGGCTCCCCTCCCGCGCGCGGGCCCTCTCCGCCTCCCGCGGGAACTCGCACCAGGCGAGCAGGCGGGGATCGCGCCGGGCGGCGGCGGCCGCGGCCGCGGTCATCCGGTCGGCCAGGGGCCGCGAGAGGTCGTGGGGCTCGAGCCCGCCGTAGTACAGGCAGCCGTGGAAGTCGCCGGGGCCCGTGAGATCGCGGTTCAGGATCGTGCGGCTGACGAGCCCCGAGACGGTGCCGTTCAGCAGGCAGGTGGGTATCAGCCAGTCGTCCGACCCGGCGGAGAGCTCCGCCTCCCCGCAGAGGTCCGAGAGAACCGCGAGCTCGCGGGGAAAGGCCGCCCCCAGGGCGGCGCCGGGCCCGGCGAGCGACCGGCGGAGCTCCCGGGCGATGACGCCCTTCCCGGTCCAGCCGTCCACGAACACGACCGACTCAGGGGGCCTCAGGGAGGCGACGCGCCTCAGGGCGTTCAGGTCCGCCCCCCGGTCGCGCACGACCGAGATCGAGAAATGGACGCAGTCCCGCGCGAAGAGCGCGCGCAGGAGCCTCCCCAGCACGACCCCCACCGGCGTCCCCGAGCGGGCTATGGAGACCAGGGTCACGGGCCCGGGCCTCAGCAGGGCTATGAGCGAGGCCGTCTTCACGAGGTCGGACGCGAGACGGCCGAGGTTGCGCTCCAGGGCCTCCGCGAAGAACGAGAGGTAGTCCGGGTCCGGCGGGGCCTCCGGGCCTATCATCTCGCTGTAGTGGCTCTCCCCCGACTGGACGCGGAGCTCCCTCTCCTCGATGCCCAGCGGCGCGAGCTCCACCACCTTCAGGAGGAAGGTCACGTCCTCCGGGGCGTAGCTCCCGTGGAAATCCCCGCCCACGCTACCGCGCCCCCGCCCGGCGCCCGCCGGGCCGGAGCCCCGACCCCGCCCCCGGGCCGCCCCCGGCGGGCACGCGGCCCGGGGCGCCCGGCGCGGCCGCCCGCACCGGGCGGAGGGCCTCCGCGAGCTGGCTCCCGCCCGGGAACACCCCGTAGTCGCAGAGCCCCAGGAACCCCAGGTCCGAGAGGCTGTCGCCCAGCCCCAGCACGAGGGTCTCCTCGCGGGGCCAGGGGAGGTGCCTCGCGAGATAGTGCTCGACGGCGGGCGCCTTGTCCAGGAAGGGAGGGAGCACGGCCAGGTTGTTCCCGTTCAGGTGGAGCCGGGCGCCGTCCCCGAGGGCGCCCTCCAGCAGATCCCGCAGGAGAGCGAGGCCCCCGAGATCCCGGGAGGGGGATTTGACGCACATGTAGTACACGCGGCCCAGATCCCCCACCAGCCGGGGAACGGCGTCCAGGCCGTTCCCGCGGGCGAGCCCGGCCGCGAGCTCGAGCGCCCGCTCGAGCAGGGGCGCCGCCTCCCGCACCGCCGGGTCGAGCGCCGCGAGCCACTCCCGGTCTGCCTCCCCGCCGGGGCCGGTCACTATCCCGCCGAAGTCCAGGACGGCGCCGTGCCGGAAGCCCAGCCTCACCCGCCCGAAGGACTCGAGGTTGCGGGCGGTGGCGGGGACGGCTATCCCGGCCGTCCCCAGGAGCCCGAAGAAGGCCGCCTGGCGGCCCGTCATGAAGGAGAGCGCCCGCCCGTCACGGGCCAGGGCCGCGGGGACGAGGGAGGCGTCCCGCGGGCCCCCGCCCCCGCGCAGGGTCTGGAAGAGGCTCCCGTCGAGATCGCAGACGAGGCAGACCCGGGGCATCAGAGGAGGATCTCGCGGGCGCCCAGGGAAAGCGCGACGTCGAAGCCCACGGGCGACGCGGAGGTCTCGCGGCAGACCACCGTCGCGCCGGGGAAGTCCCTGGGGGCGTTGTAGAGGAAGTTGTCGAGGCCCTCTCCGTAGTTGTCGCGGAAGCGCAGGACGCTCCCGACGCCTCCCCCCGGGGCTATGGGCGTCCGGGTGGTGGACTGGAACACCACCTCGCGCCCCTCGGCCTCCAGGGCCCGGGCCAGCAGATAGGGCTCGTGGAGGAACTCCCCGGTCCCTATGACCCGCGCCGGGCATCCCGCGGGGAGCCCCAGCGCGGACAGGGCCTCGCGGGTGTCGAAGCCGGCCTCCCCCGCGTCCCGCGCGAGTATCCCCACCCTCCCCCGCTCCCGCGGGATGGCCCCCGCCAGGGGCGTCCCCGCGCCCTCGGAACGGACCACCGGGCCGGGGCTCGCCAGATCGGCCGTCTTCCGGAACGAGAACGCCCCCTCGAGCGCGCTCACGTGCGAGAGCGGCACCGGGAGCGAGGCGGCGACGCGCCGGCGCGCCTCCCCCGTGAGGAAGCTCGCGATGGAGGCGAAGACCGCCCTCCTGAGCCCCGGGGCGCGGGCGGCGAAGGCGCGGGCCAGGGACAGCAGGGTCTCGCCGGTGGATATCTCGTCGTCCGCGAGCACCAGGGTCCTGGCCCCGCGGAGGATCCGCAGCTTCTCGGGATCGCCCTGCGGCACGTATACCGTGTGCCGGGGGGCGTGGCAGTGCGGCTCGCTCGCGGTCAGCAGCGCGGGCAGGCCGATGTTGCAGCGCGTGGTCTGCAGGAAGAGCGCCCCGCGCCAGCCCGTGAGCGCCGCGTAGCCGGCGAAGACCCCCCGCCCGAGTCCCACCGCGGTCTCCGCCATGGCTATCAGCACCACCGGCGGCTCCAGATCCAGGGCCGCTAGCCTCGCGGCCAGGAGATCGTGGATCCCGGCCATGGCCGAGGGCCTGACAGGCCAGTGCTTGCCGAGCACCTTGCTCACGAAGATGAAGCCGCGCCTGGGGTTGTAGCGGCTCGCGAGCAGGAAGAGATCGTCCCAGGGGAGATCGGCGCGGAAGACCTCCACCTCCATGATCCCGTTGGGGAGCTCGCTGACTATCCTCCCCGCTCCGGGGGGGCGTCCGGGCGCGGCTCCGGCCCCGGGATCCGGCGGGCCGCCGGACGGCAGGACGTGGGGAGGGACGGCACCGCCGGGCGGCTGGGTGTCAGGGGAAATGGGGAGGGGCAAGACGGCGGCTCCGTGGCGGGTGTCCGGGGGATCCGGCGGGTGTCCGGGGAAGGGCAGGCATCGGGCGGGGGACGGCTGCCGGGGCGCCGGGCGGGCGGCGTCGGGTAACGGCCGGGGCCGGGAGGGAGTCAGGCGGGGGGCGGCTGGTATCCGGGGGGCCGGGCGCCCGACCGGCTTCGCGGAGCCGGCCGCTGCCGTCCGGCGGGCCCCTCGGGCCAGGCGCGGCCGGGCTCCGCCGGGGGGGATCCCGCCTGCCGGGACGCGGGGCCGCCTAGTGGAGCGTGGGGGGCTTTTCGATGGGCCCGGGGGCGGCCTCCCCGTCCTCGTAATCCGGCGACCCGTCCTCCTCCGCCCCCTGCGAGGGCCAGGCATCCTCCTCCTCCCCGTGGCCGGTCCTCTCCAGGACCGCCAGGATCTCCTGGGCCTGCTCGGGGGTGAGGACTATCTCGGTGACATCATCGCCGGGAGAGGGGCCCGACAGGGCCTCCCAGAGCTCCGAGGCCCCGAAACGCCGGAAGACACCCTCGATGCCCTCGGCAAACCCCTGCCCGTTCAGGTGAAGCCTCCACTCGCCCCCCTTGCGGTAGATCTCGGCGAGCATGACGGCCTTCTCCTGGCCGAAGTCGTGACCGGAAAGCACGTACCGGACGAGCTCGCGCTCCCCGGACTTGAGCCGCAGGTGGCCGTAGGCGAGCTGGTTCATCGCTCCGGGGCCGCTCACGAAGGCCACGAAGACGATCCGCTCGACGGCCTCGGGCACGTCCCCCAGGGTGACCTGGAAGTCGTAGCTGTCGCCTCGCGCGGCCCCCATGAACCTGATCGCCGCGACCGGCGACACGGCGTTGTCCTCGTAGACGAGCCAGCGGGCGTCCGCGAGGCCGCCCGCCCCGTCGAGGCAGAAGCAAACGCAGCCGACCTCGCCGGGACCCGAGAGGTTCATGGTGACGCCGACGTCGAAGGACGGCTCATCCGTGATCTCCAGGATACTCACCCTCTGCCCCTTGATCATCTGAGACTCTCCCGGGGCCGCCTTCGCGTGGCGGCGGCCGCCGCCGGCGTGGCCGCGGCTGCCGCCTCCCGCGCGGCCCGCGCAACGCCGCCGCGTCCGGAACTGCGCGGATCTTAACCTCTTTTGCGCACTCAAGTCAATCTGGCGGCCGCCCCGGCGGCCGCCCCGGGGCTGGGGCCGGCCGCCTCGCTGTCCGCGCCGCTCGCCGTGCCCGCGCCTGGGCGGGTGAGGCGGCGCGGCCTCCTGGGGGGGCGGCGGGGCCGCGAAGCGGCCGCGGCGGATACGGGCGGCGGAACCTGGGAGGTGGCGCGGGGCCCCGCGTCCCGCCCCGCCCCGCCCGGCATCCCGCCGGAGACAGGATCCGCAAACCGCCGACATGTTTTTTTGCTTTATGATTTATATTTTAATATATATTTATACAATAAATCAACTTCATCCTCCCGTCAACAAAACCCCCCGGGTTTTGTTGACGGGTTGATCGGTCGCGGGGTTCCTGCTAAAATCGACAAATTAGGGCGCAAAACGGGTTAGAGACAAGGATCCGGTTCCCACCGGACCTGCCGGATCCCCTTGCATGCAATCCCCGTCCGTGCCCCTGCCGAGACAGGGAGGCCCCCCCCCGCGTCCCCGCCAGGTATTCCGCGTCCTCCCATAGCCGGGACCCGCGTCCCCCCGCCCCATGCCCGCATGGCGGCGCGCCGGGACAGGGAGGCGGACGCCGGGCACGCGCGCCGGGCCGCCCCTTCGTGCGCCGGAACAGCGGAGGGCATGCCCTCCGGAAACCTACTGAACGCCCGTCGTTGCCGGGAGGCTATCACCATGAGCGAAGACCCGAAACTGATCAAGCTTAAGACCGAGGCCGAGGCCGCCGCCAAGGAGGCGGAGAGGCTCGAGGCGGCGCTGAAGGAGGCCAAGGCCAAGGCCGACGCCGCCAAGGCGGCCCTGGCCTCGGCCGCCCCCGCGGCCGAGGCCCCCAAGCCCGCCCCGAAGCCGGCGGCCAAGCCCTCCGCCCCCCCGTCGGGCGACGCGGTGACCGTCAAGATGCTCGAGCTGGCCAAGGAGCAGGGGCGCTCCACCATCTTCGATCGCGCCGCCAAGATGAAGCCCTGCAACATCGGCACCGAGGGCATCTGCTGCAAGATCTGCTCCCAGGGCCCCTGCCGCCTCCCGCTCACCAAGGGCATCAAGGACGGGACCGAGCCCGACAACCGCATCGGCCTGTGCGGCGCCACCCCGGAGACGATAGTCGCCCGTAACCTGATACGCATGGTCTCCGCCGGGGCCTCCGCCCACGCCGACCACGGCCTCCAGCTCGTGGAGACCCTGTCCGACCTGGCCGACGGCGCCGCCCCCGACTTCAGCATCAAGGACGAGGACAAGCTCCGCGAGATAGCAAAGAAGCTCCACATCCTGGACGCCCCCCCCGACACCCCCGGCCTCGCCAAGGCCGTCGCCGAGAAGGCCTTCCAGGAGTTCGGCCGCCAGCACGGCGAGCTCCTGTACATCAAGGACGCGCCCGAGGGCGTCTACGACCGCTGGACCATGCGCGGGGTCAAGCCCCGCGGCATCAACCGCGAGGCGGTCGAGATCATGCACCGCACCCACATGGGCGTGGACCAGGACTACGAGAACCTCCTCTTCCAGGGGGTGAGGTGCGCGCTCGCCGACGGCTGGGCCGCCAGCTCGCTCGCCACCGACATCCAGGACGCCTTCTTCGGCTCCCCCGAGCCCAGGCCGTCGGAGCTGAACCTCGGGACGCTCTCCGCGGACGCCGTGAACGTCGTGGTCCACGGCAACTACCCGATAGTGGCCGAAAAGCTGCTCGAGGCCTCCGCCACCAAGGAGCTCCAGGATTACGCCAAGGCGGCGGGCGCCAAGGACGGCTTCAAGATCACCGGCGCCTGCTCCACAGCGAGCGAGCTTACCGAGCGGCACGGCCTGGCGGGCGCCGCCGACTACCTGCAGCAGGAGCTGGCGGTGGTGACCGGCGCGGTCGAGGCCATGGTGGTGGACAGCCAGTGCGCCATGGAGGCGCTGGCCCTCCTGTGCGACTGCTACCACACCAAGCTCGTGACCACGAGCCCCAGCGCCAGGATCGACTCCGGCAACGCCGTGGCCCTCAAGGTCGACTCGGCCAACGCCGGCGAGAAGGCCAAGGAGATACTGAAGCTCGCGGCAGACAACTACAAGAACCGCGGCAAGACCAACATCCCCTCCGAGAAGGACACCATCCTGGCGGGCTACTCCGTGGCCGCCATCGGCAAGGCCCTGAAGTCCAACGGGAAGGGCCCCCTGGCCCCCCTCGCGGACGCTCTCGCCAAGGGCGAGATCAAGGGGGTCGCGGGGATCCTGGGCTGCAACAACGTCCGCGTGACCCCCGGCCCCTCCGGCCTCGACCCCCACGTCGAGCTCGCGAAGGAGCTGATCAAGTCCGACATCCTGGTATTCACCACCGGCTGCACCGCCATGGCCCTGGGCCGCGCGGGGCTCCTCTCCGCCGAGGCTGCCGCTGGAGCCGGCCCGGCGCTGGCCAAGTTCTCCAGGGCGACCGGCCTCCCCCCGGTCATACACCTGGGCTCCTGCGTCGACAACTCGCGCCTGCTCCACGTCCTTTCCGGACTGGCCAAGGCGGGGCCGCTGGGCTCCGAC
Organism: Deltaproteobacteria bacterium; assembly: GCA_031281735.1. GTDB lineage: Bacteria > Desulfobacterota > Desulfarculia > Adiutricales > Adiutricaceae > JAIRZX01. Next base: position 17,370 of record JAITEZ010000285.1, read on the forward strand.
ATCAAGCAGCTCCCGGCTGCCGTCGCCATCCCCGGGTGGACCAACGAGCAGATAGTCTCGTCCGCCTTCTACTTCGCGGCCTCCGGCGTGGACGTGTTCCTCGGCTTCACGCTCCCCATCCAGGGCGTCCCCTCGGTGGTGAAGTACTTCGAGGAGAACTTCGCCGAGCGCTACGGCGGCAGGCTCACCCACGAGCCCGACGCCTCCGCCCAGGCGGCCAAGATAGCGCAGCTCGTGGCCGACAAGCGCAAGGCCCTGTCGCTCTCGTGACGCCGCTGGGCGTCTGATCAGCCGGGCCCCCGCGGGCGCCGGCCCCTTCCCCGCAAGCCGGTGCGGATCCCCGCAGGATCCGCACCGGCTTGTTCGCGCCCGGGGGACGGGGCGCTCCCGCCGCCAGCGGGGGCGGGATCCCGCCCCCGGCCCTCATTCCGGGACCATGTTCCCGGCCGTGCCGCGCCTGTACCGCGGCGCCGCCCCGCGGTGACCGCGGACGGGCGCCCCGGCGCGGGCTGCCCGCGGCCGCCGGGGGATTGGATCCCTCCCGGCCACGGGCCTCGGGGCACACCGGTAACGGGCCGATCGATCCCTGCCGACCCGGCCGCATGCACAACCGCCTGCCGACGCCCCGGTCACGGCATGAACCGGATCGATACCTGATTGCACTTCCACCGCTGGTTTCCCAGGCCGATCGCGTGAGCCGCAGACGCCCCAGCGGCGGACACGGAGGCCTTCAGCCGTTCCGCCTCTGCCTCATACGATCCGCTCCGGCTTTCCCCAATCCGTTCCAGCCATGCGCAGTCCGTTTCACGCCGCGCGCGCCCGGCCCGCCACGCCGAGCCGCACGCGGCCCGCCCACACCCAGCGGAGGGGGGTTCCCCTGGGTGCTTTCAGGACGGCCCCGGCGCCGCGGCATGCGCGCGTCACCGATCGGGCCTCGCCGGGCGCGGGCACCTGCGGGACGCCGCGGATGATGTTCTTCCCCCCGCGGCGCCGCGGCCCGCGGAAGCGGTACCGCACGGGCGCGGGCCGCCGGCAGGGGCTACCTCCGGGGCCCGGGCCCGCCGGGCGGGAGGGTCACGTCCGCGCCGCGCCTACGGGAGCGGACGGGGGAGGCGCCGGGCGCCGCCCGCGCGAAGCCCCGCGGCCAACGGCCCCTGCGGCCGCAGGAGCGGCACGCGACGGAGGCGGCGGAGACTTCCGGACGGCCCTGTCGCCTTCAGGGGCCCCCTGCCGCCCGGCCGGCCGCCGCGGCGCCGGGGAGGATTCGGCGGAGGGGGCCCCGGCTCCCCGCCGGGCCGGGGGCAACGCCATCGCCAGGGGCGCGGCCGGGCGCCGGCAGCCCCCCCCGTGTTCTATGTTGGGCTCGACCCACTCGTAGGGGATGCCGGCGAAGGAGTTGAGCACGGCCTCGAATATTATCCGGGAACCCTCGCACGGCACGGCCATGCCTCTCTGCCTCCTCACGCTCTCCTTCGATCCGGAGAACACGTAATCGTCCGGGAAGGTCTGGAGCCGGGCCCTCTCGCGGTTGGTGAGGGCGCGGGGCTCCGACCAGTGGTAGATATGCGTGCCCCCCCCGCCGCTCCCGGTGACCGTGTAGGCGGGTTTGCCCGGATCGAGCCGCTTGTAGATCTGGCTGATGCGGGCGGCCTTTACGTTGAGCCTCAGGGCGTCCGGAAGGCTCGCCGTGAACGCATTCTCGCCCGGCCTGATGTGTTCCAGCCGGCGGACGACGGCCGGCGACTGCCTGGTGAGCTCGTTGTTCGCTGCCGTCCCGGCTATCGGCGGTAGCTCGATGGCCGCCCGGCAGGAGTTGTCCCCCCGCATGCGGAGCGCGGGGGACGGCACCCTGAACACCGTCTTCTCCCCCTCCCTGACGCCGACTATGATGACCCTGTGCCTGGTCTGGGGGACGCCGTAGTCCTCGAAGCGGTAGAGGTGGCATACGAGGCGGTAGCCCGCCCCCCGCATGTCCCGGAGGATGGCGCCGAAAGCCTCGCCCTTGTTGGCGCTGCGGAGGCCGCCGACGTTCTCGGCGACGAACCATCTGGGCCTGAACACCCGCAGGGCCGCTATCCCGTAGGTGTACAGGCCGCCGAAGTGGCCGTTCAGCCCCCGCTTCTCGCCCACGTTGCTGTAGTCGTTGCAGGGGAAGCCGAACGCGAGGGCGTCTATGTCCCCCAGCCCGGACATGTCGAGCTCCCTGACGTCGGCGCAATGCACGGTTCCGTGCCGTCCCTGGCAGATGTTGTTCCTGTACGTGCAACAGGCGTCGCGGTCGCAGTCGGTGGCCCAGCGGTGGATTATCCGCCAGGAGGGATCCGAGATCCTGGCCTCGATGGCCCCCTTGGCCATCCCCCCGGGGCCGCAGAACAGCTCCCCGAGCCTGAACGTCGTCATGTTCCACCCCTTTCGCCGGTTACCGCCGCCCGCGAGTCACGGCAGCCGTCACGACCGCCGGGCGTCCCTGGCAGGAGGCGGCCCCAGGACCTGTGACCGCCTCTGGCTCATCGGCCCCGGTCCCAGGCGGAACCGCCTGTGGCTTGCTGGACCACCGGGCCCTTCATGCCCTGGAACGGGAGGAGCCGGGAGATACCCATGAAGAGGGATGGCAATGGTATGCCGCGCCGCTCCCACGCTTAGGAAAAACGCGAGCCTGACCATCTCCGGAATAGGCCGGCCGCAGAATTATAACCTCAGGAGAATTGAGGCCATCCGGCATCCTTATCCACGACAGGCATCCGCGATGTAATCTTAGGCTTGAAGAAGTCAGATGGTCTTCCATGCAGATAATAATATAAAGCATATGATAAATCAAGATGTTTTGTTCTGCCATCGTTTATCTTTCCACGTACTCGTTCACCCCCCCACTTGCTCTGATCTCCTGATCCTTACCCTCTCACTCCAGCTGCTTTCCACTTTCAGCTAAATCCGTTAGTTTACGTTCCCCTCTGCCAGCTGTCTCAGCCGTTCTCGGAAAGCATCCAGTTTTCCGCCTCTGAGACACGGACGTCAACCATCCTGTGCCCCTGAGACACTCGAAAGCATGTCTAGCATTCAATTTCACGCTCAAATCGCCCTTATTTCCCGGCTATTGTCAGTGCCTCGTGCAAATGCCCGCAGGGGGCGACCGGGGGGGGTTACAGTAGAATCAATTAATTTCCATGACATCGAATGATAGCGGACGGGTGACTGGCCTCAGGCGCTTCTCGGCCCGGCGATGAGAACAGCCAGCCTGGCCCCCGCCGCCGGCGACCGGCCGGTCCCTCTACGGGAACGCCTCTCCCGAGGTGAAGTCGGGAGGGGCCCGGGTTTCCTGCCGTCCGGAACGTCCTTGAAGGATCATGTCCCGGCCTGCCTCATGAAAGGCAGTTGTCCATAGCATGTCAGACTGCCGCCTCCCCCGTCAGCCGGACCCTCCCCGGACAAGCCTTTGATGCAACTCCAGCAGCCGCGCCACGCACCGCGCCTCGTCCCGGGCGTCCTGGGACGTGAACCCGTACAGATTCGCGACGGCGCGGTCGAGGTTCCGGTGAGCTTCCCGGAGAGGACCCGGCATAGCCGGCGGGTCGTACAGCTCAGCCAGGCTGCTCCGAGGGTACTTGCTCCTCGCGGCCAAGACGGCCCGCGCGAGCCGTCTATCCGCGCCTCTTCTTCCGGCGTTGCATCAGGCCACGGGAAGCTGTTGTAGACAATATTGACAGAATAGCGGTATCGCATTTCAAGCCTGCCGCATACGGCGCGAACCCAAGCCATATGGACGCGGGACGTGAGCACGCCGCGATGGCAGTGCGTGGCGTCTTGCGAGAGTATCATGGCGTCGCTCGCCAGGATATCCGGCTGGACGAAGCCCATCTGGACGTACTGCCGGCTCTCCGAGGATACCCTCGGCACTGCGAGGTATTCGGCGGCGGGGAGGTTCCCGACGTGGAAACGCAGCGGGGTTTCCGCTATCCTGCGGGTGCTACCGCTCCCGCTCGCGAGCCTGAACGCCCTGACGGCCTCGATCCTCCTCCTGCATTCCCTGCAGCTCGTCGGAGGGCAGTCCCTTAGGAGAAGGCAGTGCCGGAAACGCATGTTGATGAATTCGTCCGAGCCGATCCATTTATGGAAATACCTCGATGACGCCGGTTCCCTGCTGACGAATTCATCCATCTCCTCCTCCGTGAAGAGGTGGTTCCCGCCGTCGATCGGCTTGTTGCCTATGCCGAGTCGCGGCGCGCCGCAAACGGGGGCCTTGCGGCTCCCGATGAAATCGGAAGGGCCTCGATGAGGCACTGGCTGATGTGCGGCCCGGTCTCCTCGTGGCTGAACCCGATGACGACACAGTAGACCGCCGCCTTGCCCCTTGCCTCGCTGGGCCACCTGAACGCCGGGACCGCGAAGTTAACGCGCGTCCCCTCCCCCTCGAGCATCCTCCACAGGATGCCTGCCTGCTCGCCCTGCGCGATGCCGTTAGTGGAGACGAAGGCTCACCGGATGCCGGTACCAGTGGAGAAGTCCGACGCCTTCCTGCACCATGCCGTCACGTAGTCGAGATTGCCGACCCCCCTGAGTATCCCGAAGGCGCGCGACATGTCGGCCTTCTGCTCCGGGGCCATGGTTCTCGCCCCGCCGAACGGCGGGTTGCCCATGATGTAATCGAGACCGTCTGCGGGGACCAGGCTCCCCCAGTCCGTGTCCAGGGCGTTCCCGCAGACTATCGCCGCGCCGCCGGCCTGGGGGAGGCGGGCGTAACTGGCACCGGATCCGTCCGAGGCGAGTCGATCCATCTGGTGTTCCATCAGCCACATGCCGGTCCGGGCGATCTGGCAGGGGAAGTCGGGGATTTCGATGCCGCGGAACTGTTCCAGACTCACTTTAAGGTGAAGGGCGGATTGGCGAATTCCGGGCATCTCAGGGCGTACATGCCGATGATGTCATGCTCGAGTAGACGCAACTCCCTGTACGCGGTGATGAGGAAGTCACCGCATCCGCAGGCAGGATCCAGGAACTCAAGCTTACTTATTCTATCGTGGAAGACAGGCAGCGCATTGGGATCCGTCTTGACACGCTCGAACTCGTCCCGAAGCCCGCGGAAGAACAGCGGGTTGATGAGCTTCAGGATGTTCCCCTCGCCCGTATGATGCGGACCCGCCACGCGGCGCTGTCCCGGATCCATCACCTCCTGGAACATCGCTCCGAAGATGGCGGGGCTTACCGCGCTCCAGTCGAAAGCGGCGCAATCCAGCAGTATCCTGCGCGTCCCGGCATCGAAGTCGGCCGGGGCGACCCGGGAGGATAACGGTCCCCCGTCGACATGCCGGAACCGCTTGAGCTCCCCGGACAGGTGCATCCGCCTGGAACGCTCCTCGCCCGGCATGTTGAGGACATCGAACAGGCGCGCGATACGTTCGGCGAGGTCAGCGCCGCCCGGCCTGGACGCCTCGATATAGCCGAGGAAGCTGTCCTTGGGGAATATTCCAGTATCCTCGGCGAAGAGGCAGAACATGAGCCTGGCGAGGTACACCTCGAGATCGCGGCCTCCGTAGCCGCGGGCCTTGAGAGCACCGTGCAGCCTCGCCATCTTCCCCGCCGCCTCGACGTTGGCCCCGGGCTGGGCGCAGCGGACTCGTCCCGGCGTCCCGTAACCGGCTGCATCGGCGAAGGATGGATGTCCCAGCGCAGCTCTGCGGTCTCGAAATCACATCTCTGATTGGTCGAACGGCGTGTCAAACACACGTTCATGAAGTCGCAAGCCATCCAGATATCCGGGACATCATCAGTCGGCAGATGCCGCATGCAGTTCCTCAACTGCGAATAGGCCGCGTCCAGCCTTCCGCGTTTGGATTTCGTCCCTATAGCTATCCGCCTCTTCCAAAGGTAGTCTCTATCTTCCCCCCCTTCCCTTCGGAAAGTGGCACACAGTGCCCGAAAGCGCCCGAAAGTACAGGGCCATCTACCCCGAAAACCAGCAGGAATTCAGTCTCAAACGACTGCCCTTGAGCGTCCTCATTGCCTCCAGCCTTGCCCCAGCGTCTGGAAAGGCGACGGCATTGCACAGAATCTCATGCCAGCTCAGGCGCGTCTGCGGTTTTCCAGTCTTCATGCCGATTGCCGTCCCGTCATGAGGGTATACCGGACTAACGCCTGCCCCGTTGCCGCTCCGCGGAGGGAGTCCAAGACAGTCGCCCCACTCCTGCGTCATCTTGGGCCGCTCCTGATGGCATCCGGCGCCATGGCACGCCGCTCGGACAGGGTCCCGCCCGCGGCGGGCAGGCTACCGCCCGATCCGGTCAGGGGGGCACCCGCGCTCATTAAGAAGCGTGGAAGCCGTGCCCCGGAACCCATGCCCGGATACCTCCTCCCGCCCGTGTCCCATGTGACGCAGGGCGGAACCGACAGCGGCGCCCGATACCGGAGGGACTCCCTCCTATGGCCCGGAGACAGTCATCTCCCGTCCCCCGCGTACCACCTGGCCAGTTCCTTCAGGATTCCCAGTGCCTGGGCCGCCAGCGGGACTGGATGCGGCGAGCGCGTCTTAATCCTTCCCGCCGGGACGCGCCATATCCTGATCCTGTAAATCGATCTACGTCCTCTGGGCATAACGGAGTCCCCCGGCCCGACGAAGCCCGCAAGGCAGGAGACGGATCGCTGGACGCACCGGGGCGGGTCCGGCGTACCTGTCTATGCAGTCCTGAAGCCGTCCCGCCCCGACGGGCTCGATTGTCGCCGGGCGGCGGCTGACCCGCGGGGCGGGGATGGCCCCCGCAAGGTCAAGAGTGGAATCCCGCCCCGCATGCCGGCGGCAACACCCCCCGTATCTCGGCATCATGCCCATGAGCGAGCGGACGCGCCGAGCCGTCTCAGGCGTTCCCTCCGCCCCTATGGGCCTCAACACCTTATCCGGGATGATGCTGGGCGATACGTCGGAGGCGGGGATATCCCTGAGTCCAGGCAGGATGAAACGGGCAGACAACCCCTTTCCTGGCCTGTCCTTCGGGGTGTTCTCACCGAGGGACGGTCACGCCGTCCCGCTGCCGGATCACCGATTGAGAATATGCAGCGTCCGCTCTCCGCACCGCCGGCCAGCCTCTTCCTGCAACCAGCGGCAGGCTCCCTGGCCCGTATGAGACTCACTTCCGGCCACCGCGCCAGGGTGACCCGGCAATCCCTCTTGTCCCGGTAGAATATCAGGCGCCAGGTCTGGGCCCCGTTCGGAGCGTCACGAGAAAAAGCCCGGGACATTCGAAAGAGTCCGCGTCTCTCCCGAAGGTCTCAGGCCCTTGATTTTCAGGTCGGAAAGCCTCATCCCCGTTGCCCCCGAACCCCAAAGAACCTTTCCGGCGGGGAGGCAACACAGTCCATCTTAGTACCTTTTCGGACTGGTTTCAGATGACCTCAAGCGGTTTTCCATGTCTTGTATCGGGCAATTGCTATCTGTCTAACCATTTAGAATTGTTGGCTTTTTTTAGTCATTGATAGTGTGTGCAGAATATCACCCGTGGTGCGCCATGAAGGACTCGAACCTTCAGCCTAATGATTAAGAGTCATTTGCTCTACCATTGAGCTAATGGCGCCCGCCAGTGCGGGGGCCCCGTGGCCCCCCCTCAAGAGGCAAGGGGGAATATACAGTCACGCCCCCCCCTTGTCAAGGAGTACCGGCGGCCCGATACTCCAGGGAAACACGCGGCGGGCGGCATGTCAAGCGCGGCAACCCCCGGCTCCGCTCTCTCCGCCTTCCCCGCGCCCACGCGGCCTGATGCGGCCTTCGCCTGTCACCTCCGCCCATCAAGCCCCGGCGCTTACCGGCGTTCACGGACGCCTCCGCACCCGCCCGCCGCCGGTTCACGGGGGCGCCCCTGATCCAGTATAATAGCGGCGTCCAGTTACCCCCAACCGCCCCGCCCGCCCCGCCGTCCCGGCGGGAAGCCCGCACTGGCACCCTGAAGCCCCGGCCCACCCGGCCGGCGCCACGCCGCCCAGGAGGCGACCGCATGGCCACTAACGAGACCCACCTCCCCCTGAAGCTGGCGATGATCGACTACGAGACTGGCTGCCCGCAACGGATCCAGCACTTCCTGAAGGTCCACTCCTTCGCCAGCACCATCGCCGAGATGGAGGGGCTCGACCCGGTAACCCGCTTCACCCTGGAGGCAGCGGCCCTGATACACGACATCGGCATACGTCCCAGCCTCGCCAAGTACGGGAGCTCCGCCGGCCGCCACCAGGAGGAGCTGGGGCCCGCCCCGGCCGAGGAGATGCTCTCCCGCCTCGGCTACCCGCGGGCACTCATCGAGAGGGTGGCGCGGCTAGTGGGCCGCCACCACACCTACACCGGCATCGACGGGCCGGACTGCCAGATCCTCATCGAGGCGGACTTCCTGGTGAACATGCTCGAGGAGGGGATGAGCCTCCAGGCGATACGGGCCGCCTACGGCAAGGTCTTCGCCACGGAGTCCGGCAGGCGCCTCTGCCGCGCCATGTTCCCAGACGCCGAGCGCGAGGCCGCGGCAGGGGACGGGGGGGAGGGCGAGCGCGGGGCCAAAGCCGCCGGGGAGGCCGCCGGAGCCGCCTGAGCGGCTCCCCCGCCGGGC
>JAITEZ010000293.1 GCA_031281735.1 Deltaproteobacteria bacterium
CACCTCGACGGCCTCGAAGCCGTCCAGCAGGGCGCGCACGTCCTCGCAGAGCGCCGCTAGCCTGCCGCAGCGGGCGGAGAGCGACCCCGGGTCGTCCCGGCGCGGCCCCCGGCCGCGGCGGCCGGCGCGGCCGAGGGCCTCCAGCCGGGAGCGGATGAGCAGGGCGCGCTCCCCGGCCAGGATCGCCGGGGCCACGACGACCGGGACGCCCGGATCCTCCAGGGGCACGGTGCTGACGAGCAGGTCGTAGCGCCCCCACCCGCCGCCCCCCTCCCGGCAGCCCACCTCCACGCGGGCCCCCGGGGGGAGCTGCCGCCGCAGCTGGGACGCCAGCATGTGGGAGGTGCCTATGCCGTGGAGGCACACGACCCCCACCAACAACTCGCGCCCGCCCAGGCCGCGCTCCTCCAGCCGGTGGAGCGCCGCCCCGAAATGGGTGGCCAGGAAGCTCGCCTCGCTCTCGGCGGCATGGCTGGGGACGCCCGCGAGCGGCGCGAGCCCGAGCGCCCGGGCGCTCCCGGCCAGGAGGTCCGGGTAGGACTCCGCGATCTGCCCCAGGAGGGGATCCTCCAGCCACATGCGGCTCGCGATGCGCGCGAGCGCCGGGCGCATGTGGAGCGCCAGCCCGTTCACGAGATCCTCGTCGAGCTTGAGCACGGGGGCGAGGGCGGGATCGAAGGCGTCTATCATGGCGTAGGCCTGCCGCCGCATCTCGGGGTCCCCCTCGCGGGCGGGGGGGACGGGGCCGGCGCTCCGGCAGGAGGCTATCCGCTCCGCGAGGCCGAGGCGCTCGCCCTCCCCCAGTGACACCGGGAACGCGGCCTCGATGGCGGAGGCTATCCCCTCGGCGGCCGCCCGCGCCCGCGCCGTCGGCGCGGCGGCGCCGTCCCGGCCGAGGAACCTCCCGCCCAGCATCCGCGGGATCGCCGCGGCGAGGTACAGGTCGAGGGCCTCGCGGGACTCCGGGGTCATCCAGGGGCACGCCCGGTCTATCTCCCGGCCCAGGCCCTCCGCGGCGCGGGCCGGGGCCGCGGAGGGGCCGCCGCAGGGCCGGGGCGCGTCCCGCCCGGGGCGCCCCGGCGCGGGTGCCTCCCGCGCGAGCCCCCGGAGGGCCTCGACGCAGGCGCCGCGCAGGCTGCGCTCGTCCCCCTCGACGGACGGGCCCCCGCCCCGGCCGCGGACGAGGGAGACGCCGAGCCCGGCGAACCAGGGCCCCAGGCGGTCGAGATCGCCGCTGACGGTGGCGGCGCTCACGCCGAGGAGGTCGGCGTACCAGAGGAGCTTGCGGGGGGCGCCCTCCTCCAGCATGAGGAGCGCCAGGCGCAGGCGCCTCTCCCCGGGCCCGGAGGGCGCGGGCCCCCCGGCCTCCAGCGCCTCGCGGAGCCGGTCGCGGGCGGGCCCGTCGCCGGCTAGGGCCACGCCGCGCCCCGCCTCGGCGTAGACCCTGACCCCGTAGGCCGCGAGGATGGCGTCCGCGTCGCAGAGGTCCCGGAAGACCGTGCGGCGGCTCACCCCGATGCGCGCGCCCAGATCCCTCACCGGCACCGGCTCCGCGTTCCGCAGGAGGACGTGGAGCAGCCGGGCCAGCCGGGGGGGCAGCGGGGACGCCTCGGCGTCCCCGCCGCGGCCGGCGGGGGGCGGGGCGTGGGGGGGATCCTGCGAGAGACCCTGCAAGGGGCCGCCTCCTTTTCCGCGGCCCGTGCCCGGCCGCGGGTCTCATGACGCCCGGCGCGGGCTACAGCCCCTCCCTCTCCAGGACCTCCTTGGCGGCGGCGACGGCCGCCTCGGCGTCCTCGCCCTCCGCCTTGATGAGGACCGTCTCGCCGTGCTTGACGGCGAGCCCCATGAGGGCGAAGAGCTTCTTGAGGCTCACCGAGCGGTCCCCCTTGGTGAGGGTCACGTCGCTCTTGAACTGCTGCATGGCCTTCACCAGGATGCCCGCCGGCCGGGCGTGCATGCCTGCCTCGTCCCTGATAGTGTAGGAGAACTCGCTCACGATTCACCCTCCGTGCCGCCCCCGCCCTCCCGGGCGTCGGCCAGCTCCTTGACCAGAGTCTCGTACTCCGGCGCGCCCATGAAGTTCCTGATCGGCACGAGCTTGGCGCCGGGACGGCTGTCCTGCGCCCTCTGCCTGAGCTCGTGGTGGGTCACGATGACCTGCGCGTCGGGAGGTATGTCCCCCACCGGGGAGTGGACCACCTGGACGTCGCCCAGGCCCGCCGCCTTGAGCTTCTTCCTGAGCATGGTGGCACCCATGGCGCTGGAACCCATCCCGGCGTCGCAGGCGAAGACTATCTTGCGCACCGCGGCCGGGTCGTAGCCGGCGGGGTCGCCCTCCGCCGGGCCCCCGTCCGCCGGGGCCCCGTCCGCGGGGGCCGCCTTCGCGAGGGAGGGGGCCGGGGCGAGCCCCTTCGACTCGGCCTTGAGGTCCTTTATCCTCTGGCGGGCCGCGTCGATGTCGCCCTCCTCCTTGCCGAAGATCTTGAGGAGCGGGACCGAGACGACGAACGAGACCACGGCCGAGAGCGTGATGGCCAGGACGTTGGCGATGAAGCCGCCGCGCGGGGTCATCATCATCTCGGCGAAGATGCTCCCCGGCGACGCCGCCGCCACCAGGCCGCCCTTGAGGACGATGAGGGTCAGGATGCTCGTGGCGTTGCCGGCCATGGTCCCCAGGATGACTATGGGGTTCATGAGGACGTAGGGGAAGTAGATCTCGTGGATCCCGCCGAAGAAGTGGATGATTATGGCGCCGGGGGCGCTCGAGCGCGCCGCGCCCTTGCCCACCAGCGCGTAGGCCACCAGGAGGCCCAGGCCGGGGCCGGGGTTGGACTCGATCATGAAGAAGATCGACTTGCCGGCCTCGCGGGCCTGCTCGATCCCCAGGGGCGTGAAGATGCCGTGGTTGATGGCGTTGTTGAGGAAGAGCACCTTGGCGGGCTCGACGAACACCGCCGCGAGGGGCAGGAGCCGGTGGTCCACGAAGAACTGCACGCCAGCCGCCAGGGCGTTCGTGATGGACACGCACACGGGGTTGATGACGACTAGGCCCAGTATGGCGAGGATGCCGCCGATGATGCCGGCCGAGAAGTTGTTGATGAGCATCTCGAAGCCGGCCGGGATCCTCCTCTCCATGGCCCGGTCGAAGAGCTTGATGCAGTACCCGCCCAGGGGCCCCGCTATCATCACCCCCAGGAACATGGGGATCTCGGCGCCCACCACTACGCCAACGCCGGCGATGGCCCCCACCACGGCCCCGCGCTGCTTGTGGACGGCCCAGCCGCCCGTGTAGGCGATGAGGAGCGGCAGGAGGTACTTGAGCATCGGCCCCACCAGGGCCGCGAAGGTCTCGTTGGGGAGCCAGCCGTCGGGTATGAAGAGAGCGGTGATGAGGCCCCAGGCGATGAACGCGCCTATGTTGGGCATTACCATCCCGCTGAGGAAACGCCCGCCTTTCTGCACGGATTCCTTGGCGTTCATGAAGGTTATCCTCCTGTTACCAGATTGTGATGGGATTATCCGCCGGACGGCTGATTATATTTTCCGTAACGGGAAGGTTTCAAGCGTCAAGGGTTCAAGGGTGGCACCGGGAGGACGTGCCAACGCTGAACGGGCGGGTCTGTCCCCCCGGAAGGCGCGCCGGGCGCGGATCCCGGGCCCGTGCCCCGGGAGGCGGGCCGCAGGCGGCCCGCCGCGGACCGCCGCCGCCGCGTGCCGGGGGCGGGACGGCAGGCATGCCCGAACGGCCGGGAGAGGGAGAGCCAGCGTTCCCCTATGTCTATATACAATATCCTGATATCACTTGAAATAATCGAATACCTGAGGGACATCCTGTGTGCTTTATTGTATCACACGCCCTTCCGCGAAGGAACTTGCTGCCGTCACTCCCTTCCTCCCGCCTCCCTTCCTCCCGCCGCCCTCCTCCCGTCGGCCTCGCCCCCGGAAGGCCGTCCCTCCCCGTGCGGCGCCCCTGCTGGGCGGTCGGGAGCCCCACAGTCTCCCGGCGGGAATCCGGCGTCGCCCCTCTCCCCCCCTCCCGCCGCGCCGGGAGGGGGGGCAGGCCGGTAAGGGTGAGGCGGGAGGCCCGGGTGAGGGGGGAAGGAGGGATTCCCGTGTGAGGGAGGTGAGGATGGCTGCCAGGGAGGGGGACAGGGAGAGACGCTTGCCGGGGAGCGGAAGGCAAGGAGGGAGGGCCTGGGAGGGCCGGGGAGGGGGACTTCCAGGGCGAGGGAGGAAGGATGAGGCCGGGGGAAGGGAACTGCTGGGCAGGGGCGGGGGACGGGAGTGAGAGAGAGGCAGGGGCGGGACTCCCGGCGGCAAGGCGGAGGCAGCGCCGGGGCCGGGGGGGGCGGCCGACCCGGCCTCCGTAAGGCGCGGGGGGCGGCGCGCCGGCCCCTCACTGGGGTGTGAACGGGACGCGCTCCTTGAAGCGCAGGCCGCCCACGGAGATGATCTTCACGGCGGCGGGGATGACGCGGACGTTTATGTTGGTGTCGATGAAGACCTCCCCGTCCAGCTGCAGCATGAGCGGCAGATCGGAGCGCACGGAGACCTCCCTGGCCCTGCGGTAGGATATGAGGTCGGGGTACTTGTGCAGGCGGCCGTAGAGGTAGTCGAAGCCCTTGCTGATGACCGTGAATATCCCGGTGCTCCTGAAGAGCAGGACGTCCAGCAGGCCGTCGTCCGGCACGGCCGACACGGCCGGGCTCTTGTCCCCCCCGTAGCAGGGGCCGTTCGCGATGTTGATGATCGCGTAGTTGCCGCTCAGGTCCTGGCCGTCCACCGTCACCTGGTAGCGCTGGCTGACCAGCGTGCCGTTGTTGATCGAGAGCATGCCGCCGATGAAGTACAGCAGGCTGTAGAGCGTGCCGGAGAGCGGGCCGGGGAGGGCGTCCAAGAGCCCCCTGTACTGCCGGTGGAGCTCAGCGGCCTTCCACACCGCGTACGACTCCAGGCCGATGGTGCAGGTGTTGAGCGCGTAGTTGTTACCGGCGTAGATGACGTCGCAGGGCAGGGGCTCTCCCGCCGCCAGCTCCCCGACGTCCCGGAACCGCGGGGCCACGCCGTCGCCGAAGGCCCTGACGAAGTCGTTGGCCCTCCCGTAGGGCACCGAGGCGAGCTCCGCGCCGGGCAGGCCAACGACCCCGTTCAGGCAGTCGAAGAGGATGCCGTCCCCGCCCACGGCGTACACCCGGACGGCCTCCCCCTCCCCGAGTCCCTCCGCGAACCGCCTGATCACGGCTACGGCGTCGCGGGGGAACCGCGACACGTGGAACGACAGGTCCCCTGCGGGGCCGGGGAAGCTCCGGCAGACCCCGGCCGCGAGCCGGTCGATCTCCTCGCGCCTCTTGAAGGAGACGGGGTTGATAACGAAGAAGTGCCTCATCCCCCGGCCGCCCCGGCCGCGCCCGCCGCGCCCGCCTCCCCCGCGCCGCCCGCCGCCAGGAGGCTGTCCACCTCCGCGAGCGCCAGCTCCCTGTCGCGCAGGTGCATCCTGTAGGAGATGACGGCGAGGCGGTCCAGCAGCCCGACGTCCAGCCCGCCGTCGTCTATCCTCCCGATGAGCTCGTCCGCCAGCGCGAGCTCGTCCCGGCAGATGAGCCCCCTGAGGTCCCGGACCATGGAGAGCTGCCCCGCGTCGAGGCTGACCGGGCTCCCCCCGCCCCCGGGCGCCGCCGCCTCCGCCCCGATCAGGAGGGCCCGGTCGATCCCCTGCAGGAGGCCCACGAGCTCGCCGCGCACCCCGGGGAGGATCCCCGCGATCCCGTCCAGGTCGCCCGCGAGGCCCATCTCCTCGAGCCGCCTCATCCTCGCGGACAGGCCCGCGGCACCGACGTTGAGGGCGGCGCTCTTGAGCGCGTGCACCGCGGTCACGAAGCCCCGCAGGCCGCCGGGACCGGGCGGGCCCTCCAGGAACCCCAGCCTCCGCGCCGCGTCGGCGTAGAAGAGCCGCAGGAAGTCGGCGTAGTCGGCGCGGGAGCCGTTGAGCGTCCTGAGGCACGCCGCGGAGTCTATGCCGGGGATCTCGGGCAGGCCCGCGGGCCCCGCGCCGTCGGCGCCACCCGCGGCGGCCTCCCTCCTCCCGACGGGGAGCCACTTGGCCAGGATCCCGTCCAGCTCGGCCAGGTCTATCGGCTTGGAGAGGTAGTCGCTGAAGCCCGCCCCGAGGAAGGTCTCCCGCATCCCGTGGACGGCGTTGGCGGTGAGGGCAACGACCGGGGTGCGCCTCACCCTCTCGTCGCGCGAGGCCCTGATCTCCCTGGTGGCCTCGATGCCGTCCATCCCCGGCATCATGTGGTCCATCAGCACGAGATCGAAGCCCCGCTCGGAAAGCAGCCGGAGCGCCTCTCGCCCGGAGTCGCACAGGACGGTCTCGGCCTGGTAGGGCGCGAGCAGGCCCTTGGCCACCACGAGGTTGGTGCGGATGTCGTCCACCACCAGTATCGAGGCCCCGGGCGCCCGGAAGGTCACGGAGGGGTCCGAGGCCGGGTCGCGGCCCTGCGCCGCCGCCTCGCCGTTGAGCACCGCGGCCAGGGCGGAGGGGAGCACCGGGAGGGCGAGGAACCCTGCCCCCCGCCCGGCGCGGTCGTCCCACGCCTCGCCGGTCTCCACGAGCGGGGCGGGGAGGCCCAGGCGCCCCAGGAGCCGACGCGCGCCCCCGGCGTGCCGGGAGGCCGCCAGCACGAGGCCGCAGGGTCCCTCCAGCAGGAGCCGCTCGAGGCCCGCGAGATCCCCGCAGGCGGCGTGTGGGACGCCCAGGCCGTCCAGGGCGGCCGCGAAGGCCCTCGCGTGGAAGGGCCTGTCGTCGAGCAAGGCGACCCTGCGGGATCCCGCGTCCCTCACGAGGGCGAGCGGGGCCGGGTCCCGCAGGCGCTGCTGGATGACGACCCGGAAAGTGCTCCCCTGCCCGTAGGCGCTGGAGACGCTGACGTCGCCCCCCATGGCCCGGGCGAGGTTCCGGGCGATGGCGAGCCCGAGGCCGGTCCCCTCGATCCCCCGGTTCCTTGTCTGGTCGAACTGCGTGAACTCCGTGAAGAGGCGCTTCGCGTCCTCGTTCCTGATGCCGATGCCCGTGTCGGACACGGCGAACGACAGCTCCAGCAAGCCGTCCGCGGCGTGCCTGTACCCGGCGTCGAGGGTCACGTGCCCGCTCTCCGTGTACTTCACGGCGTTGCTGATGATGTTGACCAGGATCTGCCTCACCCGGACGGGATCGCCCGCGAGGCCCCGGGGCATGCCGGCCGCCACGTTCACCGCGAAGGGGAGGCGCTTCTCCGCCGCCCGGAAGCGGGTCACGTCCACCGTGTCCCTGAGCAGGGTGCCGAAGTCGTAGTCCTCCTCGCAGATGTCGAGCCGGCCCGACTCTATCTTGGAGAGGTCCAGGATGTCGTTGATGATGGCCAGCAGGCTCGCCCCCGCCCGCTTCACCTCGAGGGCGCGCTCGCGCGACTCCTCCGGGAGCCCGGCGCGGAGCATGAGATCCGTCATCCCGATGATGGCGTTCATGGGGGTCCGGATCTCGTGGGACATCTTGGCCAGGAAGACGCTCTTGGCGGCGTTGGACCTCTCCGCCTCGAGCTTGGCGTCCATGATCTCGCTCACGTCGCTTATGTCGATGAAGCGCCCGCCCGCCTCGCCGCCGAGCCTGTCCGAGATGATCTTGAAGTGCCTGGTCCTGCCGTCGCGCGCCAGGGCCACCGTCCGGTAGAAGAAGCCGGGGCTGGTGATGATCTCGCTTATGAGGAGCTTCATCTCCATCTCGGCGAACAGGTCGATGACCGGCCTGCCCACGGCCAGCTCGTGGTCCTCGATGCGGGCGAGATCGGCCAGGGGCCTGCTGATGTGGGTGATGCGGTTGGAGCCGTCCGCCATTACCGTGAGGTTGGGGGTGGAGCCCATGAACTCGGCGAGGGTCGCCTCGGAGAGCTCCGAGCGGCTCCGCCTCCCGGTCGCGAAGCGCGTGAGCAGCAGCACGAACACCGACACGTACGTCGAGAACCCCCACTCCACGACCAGGGCCCGCGCCCCCTCCCCCCCCGCCCCGGCGCGGGCGGGCGCGCCTCCCAGGGCCACCGCCGCCAGGACGGCGTTCGCCGCGAGGAAGTAGCATATCGCCTGGTTCTGGCTCCCGAAGACGGCGCCGACCCCGAGGAAGACCAGGTAGAGCAGGAAGAGTCCGCCCGCGTCCCCCGCGGCGGCCAGCCCCGCCGCGTAGAGCGCGAACATCGTGAAGGAGACCGCGAAGGGGAGCCAGGCCCGGGGGCGCAGGAGGCACAGCCAGGCGAACACGGCCAGGGTGCCGGCGCCGCTCGCCGCCGCCAGGGCCCTGGCGCTGGAGAACGACCCCCTGAGGATCTCCGGGGGGACGTTGATGAACAGAAGCGTCAGGTTGGTCGAGAGGGCGAAGAGGATCCCCGCCCGGCTGTAGCGGGAGTCGCCCCTCCCGGCGCCGATCCTGTCGGCGAGGAGCATCAGCTTGAGCTCGGCGTAGAGGAGCACCAGCACCGCCAGCAGGACGGCGGCGAGCGCCGTGGGGCCGAAGAAGCCCAGGAAGTAGGGCAGGTACAGCGCCAGCGTCATGACCGTGCTCAGGAGGATGATGAACACGGTGGCGCCGAAGTACCTGGAGCCTTGATCCTGCAGATGCGCCATGGATACCGCTGGACGGGGGTGGGCCCGCCGGGGCCCGTCCGGGCGGGGGGCGCGGCGGGCGGCGGGCGGGGGACGTGGGGCCGGGCCCGCAGCCGGCCGGGGGCGCCGGATCGGGAAACTGGGCGCCGGATCGGGAACCGGGGGCGCCGGATCAGAAAAGGTAGGTGAGGCTCAGGGCCAGCTCGTGGGCCCTGAACCCGGCGCTCTCCGAGTCGAGGGCGCCGGTGCCGCCGAGGGCGGCGGGGCTCGCCGCGTACCTCCGGGGGTTGCAGAGGACGAGGATGTAGGCGACGTCCAGCTGGAGGCCCCCGCTGCGCAGGCCCGCCCCGGCCGTGAAGGTGTGGCGGTCCCTGGTGGGGACGGTGTAGTCGGCGAACCCGTCGGTCATGGGGGACTGGGTGAAGTTGTATCCCAGCCGCAGGTCCAGCCAGTCCCGCGCCGCGTACTCGAGGCCGGAGGTGATCCTCCAGGTGTCCTTCCAGTGCTTGGGGCTGATGGCGACGGGGAGGGGCGGCGGGAGCCTCATGTCCAGCGTCCTGTAGCGCGACCACCGGGTCCACACGGCCCCGACCTCGGCGGACAGCCGCTCCGTCGGCGAGAAGGCGACCCCGAACGCCACCGACTCGGGCAGGGTCACGGTCCCCTCCACCGGCCCGTCGTGGAACGCCGCGGCGAACGCCTCCCGCAGCGCGGGGTCGTCCTGGGCCACGAGGGCGAAGGACACGCGGCCCCTGGCCCTGATCCGCACCGGCGAGCGGTACTGGACGCCGAGGGACCACCGGGGCAAGAACTCGTAGTGGAGCGCGAGGTTGTACCCTATCCCCGTGTCGTGGGCCCGGTCGATCCTGACGTCCACCTCCCCCGCCCCGGCGCCCGGCACCGCGAAGGGCGTCCTGTTGGCGATGTCGAGGGAGGCGTAAAGGAGCTCCACGCCCGCGCCGAGGGACAGGCCGTCCGTGGCCCTGAAGGCCACCGCCGGGTTCAGGGACGCGCTCAGGAGGTAGATGTCGTAGACGCTGAAGCGCCCAGGCCAGTCGGCGGGGTACGTGTTGCCGAGCCCGAAGCGGCTGAACTCCCCGACCCCGAGGAACCACCTGTCGCTGAGCTGCCTCGTGAAGTAGGCGTGGGGGATGAGGTAGACGGCGTCCCTGGCCCGGGTCGTCCCGGAGACGCCGCCGTCGCGCCAGCGGACGCCGCCCGTCGTGGCGATCGCCGTGAACCCGGCCATCACCCGCGTCCCCGGCAGGCGGGTCAGGAGTGCGGCGTTGTGCGCCACGGCCGAGGGGTCGGGCTTCCTGGCGAGCATCGCCCCGCCCAGGGCCGAGCCGCGCGCCCCGTACTCGTAGATCGCGAACCCCTCCGCCGCCGCCGGGGCAGGGGCGGCGGCCGGCTCGGCCGCCAGCGCCGCCAGGCACGCGCAGAGGGCCGCGAGCCCGGCGCGCCGCCGGCCGCGGCGGGGCCCCGCCGCGCCGGGCGCGGCCCGGCGGGTGATTCCACAGTCTGTCATGGTTCGGTTATCTCTCCAGTCGGTGCTGAGGGAGGACGATAGGGGCGCCCTTCCCGTCCCGTCGGGATGTCCCCGCCCGATGCGGGTGTCGCCGTCCCGTCAGGGTGTCCCCGTCCCGCCGGGGTGTCCCCGTTCAGTCGGGACGGCCCCGCTCCGTCTGGATGACACTGGGCGGCAACGGGGATGTTGCTGAATGGTAAGGGGATGTTACTGACTGGATGGCAACGGCATGCGGCAGCGGGCTTCCTCCATCACCTGACAGCCGGGGCGGGAGCGTCTGCGGGCCCGGACGGGCCGGCCGCCGCCCTGGCGGCCGGCGGC
Organism: Deltaproteobacteria bacterium; assembly: GCA_031281735.1. Classification (GTDB taxonomy): domain Bacteria; phylum Desulfobacterota; class Desulfarculia; order Adiutricales; family Adiutricaceae; genus JAIRZX01. Next base: position 10,481 of record JAITEZ010000293.1, read on the forward strand.
AGTCAGGGCCGGTTCGGAACCATTTCGCGACGCATGCCGTATTCATAC
>JAITEZ010000330.1 GCA_031281735.1 Deltaproteobacteria bacterium
CCCCGGCGGCGGAGGCCCCCGGTGAAAACCCTGCGGCCCGGCGCGGTGTACCGGCCCACGGAAGACCCGGACGCCCTCCGGGTTCCACCGGGACGTGCCGGAGGGCCCGCACGTTCCGGGCGGGGAGGACGGCGGGCGACGGGCAGCGGCCTGCCCGGCCGGGCGAGGCGCGGCAGACAAGATGTGGTACAATGCCGTCCAAACACCGCATTCCGATGATCCGGCCGGCGGGAACCACCTGCCCTCCCCCCGCGACCGTTCCCCGCTCCCGTCACCCCCCTGCCCTATCCGGCCGCCCTGGCGGGGGAGAAGTGAAAGCGCCACCAATGCCATTGGATCTGGATTCGCTCGCGGGAGTCGCCCGGCCCTCCGGCGACTCCCCCCGGCGGCCCGCCGGGCCGCCCAGGCGGAGGACGGTCCTGGACCTGAGGGATCCGCGCCCCACCCTGCAGGGCCCGCGGATCCGGGTTCTCCACACCTCCGACTGGCACCTTGGCCGCACCCTCAACCGCTTCCCCCGCGACCGGGAGTTCCGGGACTTCCTGGAATGGCTCCTGGAACTCCTGGACAGCGAGCGGGTGGACGTTCTCGTGGTGGCGGGGGACGTTTTCGACGTCTCCATGCCCCCCGCCTCGGCCCAGAAGCTCTACTACGACTTCCTGGGCAGGGCTACCTCGCGCCCCGGCAGATCGGTCGTGGTCGCCTCCGGCAACCACGACTCCCCGAACCTGCTGGAGGCCGCCAAGGGTCTCCTGAAAGCCAGGAGGATCCACGTCTCGGCCGTCCCCGCCGAGGATCCCGCCTCCGAGCTCCTGATCCTCGACGGCCCCGGCGGCGGGCCCGCCCTCATCGTGGCGGCGGTGCCCTTCCTGAGGGAAGGGGACATCCGCCGCGTCGCCGAGGGGGAGAGCGTGCAGGAGGCGGGCCGCGGCATAGCCAGGGGCATCGCGGCGCGCTACGCCAGGACCGCCGGGGCGGTGGCCGCCCTCCGCCGGGAGCTGGGCGCGAATCTCCCGGCGCTCGCGACGGGGCACCTCATGGTCGCGGGTGCCAGCTACGGCGAGGACGACGGCCTGCGGACCCTGTACCCCGGTGCCGGCCCCGGTGCCGGCCCCGACGCCCCGGCCGGGGACGACCCGCCCCGCGCGGCCGGCCGGCCCGGGGACGGGCACGCCGGCCCCCCACAAGGAACCGCCGCTGACGTCACGGCCGCCCCCGCCCGCTCCCCCGGCGCCGGCAGGCTCGTGCCCGTCGGCACGCTGTGGGGCGTTGACTGGCGGGTCTTCGCGGAGGGCTTCGACTACACCGCCCTGGGGCACATACACCGCCCCCAGCAGGCCGGGGATCCCGCCGTCCGCTACAGCGGGTCGCCCATCCCCATGCGTTTCGACGAGGCGTCCTCCCCCAAGAGCGTGGTACTGGCGGAGATCGGCGGGGGCGGCCTCGTCCTGGAGACCATCGAAATCCCGGAGTTCCGGGAGCTCAGGCGGGTCTCGGGGGACATGGAGGCCATCGCGGATGCCGTGGCGGCGCTCAGGGCCAGGGACTCCGACGCCTTCCTGGAGGTGTGGTACACGGGGACGGGGACACAGACGGATCTCCAGGGCGCCGTGGACTCGCTTGTGGCGGGGAGCCGCCTCGAGGTCGCCTGCGTGCGGGACCGCAGGCCGGGGACGCTCTCGCCCGGCGGGACGGGGGACGGCGGAGGCCGGGTCTCCTCCCTCGAGGAGCTGGACGTGAACCAGGTGTTCACCATGTTCCTTAAACGGAACGTGCCGGAGGAGGAGTGGGGGATCCTGCGGCCCGCCTTCGAGGACATCGTGCGCGAGGTGGAGGAGGCGGGCGCGGTCGGCGGTGCCCCCGCCGTCCAGGCGGGGAGTGGCCCCGCGGCAGGCGCCGATGCCGGGGACGGCGCCCGCGCTCCGGATCCGCCGGCCCCACCCTTCCCGGAACCCTCGGGCCCGGCGAGCGGGAAGCTCCCCGATGACGGCGACGAGTCCCCGGAGGGCGGGGGCTCAGACGGGAGTCCCGAAGGGGACTCCGATGAGGAACACGTCGGCCCGGAGGCCCCCGCCCCGGAGACGGGGGAGGGGGACGGCGGGGATCCGGACGGACGGGGCGGCCCCGTCGGCGGCGAGGTGACCCGGTGAGACTCCTGAAACTCAGGCTGAGGAACCTGAACTCCCTCGCGGGCGACTGGGAGATAGACTTCGGGCACCCCGCCTTCGCCAACGACAGCCTTTTCGTCATCACGGGGCCCACCGGCGCGGGGAAGTCCACCATACTGGACGCCCTGAGCCTTGCCCTCTTCCGCGAGACGCCGCGCCTCGGGCGCGTGAGCAAGCAGGCCAACGACGCCATGACCAGGGGTGCCGCGGAGTGCCTGGCCGAGGCCACCTTCGAGGCCGGGGGCGGGGTCTGGCGGGCCGCCTTCGCGCAGGAGAAGGGCGTCCGCAGCGGCAGGCTCAAGGATCCCCGGCACGCCCTCGCGCGGGCGGACGGCACGGTGGTGGCGGAGCAGCTCAGCGAGGTGCCCCTGATGGTAGAGGAGATCACCGGCCTGGACAGCGTGCGCTTCACCCGGTCGGTCCTCCTGGCCCAGGGGGGCTTCGCGGCCTTCCTGAAGGCCGCGCCCAACGACCGCACCGCCATCCTGGAGAGGATCACCGGCACCGGGATCTATTCGGAAATCTCGGCCGCCGCCTACCGCAGGGGCCAGGCGGAGGAGGCGGCCCTCGAGCGGCTGCGGGCGTCCCTGTCGGCGGAGCCGCCGCTCCCGTTGGACGAGGAGGAGGCGCTCCTGGCCGGGCTCTCGGAGAGCAAGGGCGAGGCCGGGCGCGTCGCCGGGGAGCTCGCGCGGCGCGAGGGGGCCGAGGCCCGGCTCCGGGGGATGGCGGAGCTGGAGAGGGAACTCGGGCGCCACGGGGCGGCCCTGGAGGCGCTGGACGCCGAGCTGGCGGCCTTCGCGCCGGAAAACGCGAGGCTGGCCCGCGCGCTCGCCGCAGCCGGGCTCGATGGCCTCTGGGGGCCCGTCGACCTGCGCCGGGGCCGGATAGGCGACCTCGCGAGCCAGCTCGCCCGGGCCGAGGGCCTGACGCCCGCGGCCCGTGACGCCCTCGCCCGGGCGGAAGGCCGCCTGGGCCTGGGCGCAGAACGGCGGCGGAAGGCAGAGCTGGCCCTCGCGGAGGCGGGGCCCGTCCTGAGGGAGGCCAGGAGGCTGGACTCCGAGATCGCCGCCGCCGCCGGGATCCTGGCCCAGCTGCGGGCCGACCGCGACGGGAAGGCGGACGCCCTCGGGGCCCTGAGGCTGGAGGGGGAGGGAAAGCGGAAGACGCTCCAGGAGACCGCGAGACTCCGCGACGGGCTCGCCCGGCAGCGGGAGCGGGACAGGGACGCGGCCGGCCTGGAGGAGGGCCTCTCTGGCCTCCGGGGGGAGGCGGACGCCCTCTCCGAGCTCTGGAAGGCGGGGGAGGCCAAGGCGAAGGAGCGCGAGGCGTCCGCGGCCTCGCTCGCGTCCGCCGGGAAGGCGCACGCGGCGGCGGAGGGGCACTACCGGCGCGAGGTGGAGTCGCTCCGGGAGGCCCGGGGGAGGCTCGGCGCGCTCCGGGCCGAGCGCGAGGCCGCCCTCCGGGGCCGCTCCTTCGGGGAGTGGACCGAAGAGAAGGCCAACTGGGAGAGGATCCGTTCCCACGCGGCCCGCGCCGCCGAGGATCTCGAGGGCAGGGAGGCCGCCAGGGCGGAGGCGGCCGGGAAGGAGGCCCGCCTGCGGGAGCTGGAGGCCTCGCTCGGGGAGTCCGAGCGCGAGGGGCAGGCGCTCGAGCAGAGGAGGAGGGATCTCGAGCTCTCCGCCAGGCTCGCGCTCAGCAACTACGTGCACGCGAAGAACATGCAGTCCCTCGCCGCCCACCGGGCCGAGCTCCGGGACGGCGAGCCCTGCCCCCTGTGCGGGAGCCTCGATCACCCCCTGGCGCAAGGGGGCGGGCCGCCCCCGGACGAGGCGAAGCGCGAGCACGAGGCCATCGCGCGGGATCTCAAGGGCGTCGAGGCGGCCATCCAGGGGCTTTCCGCGAGAGCGGCCGCGGCCCGCAAGGAGGCGGATCTGGTGGGGGGCGGGCTTCCCGGCCTCGCGCAAAGGGAGGCCGGGCACGCCGCGGCCCTCCGGGGTCTCTGCCGGGGCATGGGGATGCCCGACCCGGAGACGGGCGAGCTCCCGCCGAAAAGCGCCGAAGGCCTGAGGCACCTGGCGGGGAAGGGCCCGATACCCCCGGAAACCCTCCGCGGCGCCCTCTCCAGGATATCCGCGGAATGCGACGAAAAGCTCGGGGAGGCGGGCGAGGCCCTGTCCGCCTATGCCAGGACCGAGGAGGCCATGGCCGGGCTCCAGGCCCGGACGGATCCCGCCGCCGTCGGGGCGGCCGAGCTAGCGCTGGCGGAGGCCGCCCACCGCCTGGAGAGGGCCAGGGAGGGGCTGGGGCGCCTGGACTCCGAGCTCGCGGGGCTCCGGGACCGGGCCGCCGGGACGGCCGCGAGCCTCGGGGGGAAGGTGGCGCCCTTCGCGGCAGGGCCCGTGACCCCCGTGACGCTCCGGGGCGTCATGGAGGGTCTCGCCGCCCGCCTCGCGGAATGGAAGGATTCCGGAAGGAGGCTCGAGTCCCTGGAGGAGAGGCTCCGGAGCGGCGCCCAGGAGCTCGCGGGCCTCGAGGCCAGGGCGGAGGAGAGGCGGGGCGAGCTCGCCCGCGCCGCGGAGGCCGCCGCCGCCGCCGAGGCGTCCTGGGGCCAGCTCCGCGCCCGCCGGTCGGGGCTCCTGCCCGAGCCGGACACCGATGCCGCGGAGGCCGCCCTGAGGAAGGCCGCCGAGGACGCCCGGCGGGGGCAGGAGGGCCTGAAGGAGGAGGCGCGGGCCGCGTCCGAGACCCTCCGGCGGCTCGCGGAGCAGGCCGCCGATCTGGCGGTGGGGATCGCGCGGGAGCGGGAGGGCCTCGCACCCGAGGAGGCATCCCTGGCGGAGGCCCTCGCGGAGCAGGGTTTCGCGGACGAGCGGGACTTCCTCGCCGCGCGCCTGCCCCGGGAGGCGCGGGACAGGATCAAGGCGCGGGCGGAGGATCTCGCCGGGAGGAGGGCCAGCCTCGTCTCGCTCGCCCGTGACGCCGGGGAGAGGCTCGCCAAGGGGAGGCGGGAGGCGGCGGAGGCCGGCCTCGGCACCCTGGAGGAGGAGCGGTCCGCGGCGGAGGCCCTGCGGGCCAGGCTGAGCGAGCTCCACCGGCAGACGGGGGCCCAGGAGGAGAAGGCCAGGGAGAACGAGAGGAGGAAGGCCCGCGCGGCCGAGGCCCGCGCGGCCCTCGCGGACAGGGAGAGGGCGGCCCGGCCCTACCTGCTCCTGAAGAGGCACATCGGCTCCGCCCAGGGGGACGTCTTCAAGAAGTTCGCCCAGGAGATCACCTTCGGCGCCCTGCTGGACAAGGCCAACCGCCAGCTGGAGGGCATGTCGGACCGCTACCGCCTGGCCCCTGACCCGGATCCGGAAAGGCGGCTGGAGTTCGCCGTGGTGGACAGCTACCAGGGCGGGGCCGTGCGCCCCGTCAAGACCCTCTCCGGCGGCGAGACGTTCATCGCCTGCCTCGCGCTGGCCCTGGGACTCTCCGAGATGTCCGGGCGCGGGGCCCGCATAGAGTCGCTGTTCCTGGACGAGGGCTTCGGGAGCCTCGACGAGGACTCCCTGGACGCGGCCCTCACCGCCCTGGCCGAGCTGCCGGGCAGCGCGGGGAAGACCATCGGCATCATCAGCCACGTCGGGGCTCTCCAGGAGCGGATAAGCACCCAGATCCGCGTCGTCCGCGGGGCCAACGGCAGATCCTCGCTCCAGGGGCCGGGCTGCCGCCGCCTGGCCCCCGGGCCGCCGGCCGGCCCCGGGGGCGCTCCAGACCAAGGGCGTCCGGCCCGGCGGGGCCCCGGCCGGCCGAGGAAACGGGCGGCCGGGGACTGAGGCCTCCGGGAGGGCCCCCGGCCGCCTGGGCGGGAGGCACGGAAGGCCGCGGCCGGCGTGTCCGCGGCCGGCGTGTCCGCGGCCCGGCGTGTCCGCGGCCGGCGTGTCCGTGGCCGGCGTGTCCGCGGCCCGGCGTGTCCGCGGCCCGGCGCGGAACCCGGGCCTTGGCAACCGGGGCCCCGTATGATATCTATCTGGGGACGGCCCCAGCAGGGCGTGCCCCCGACACGCCGGGCGGGCACCGCGCCCGCCCCGGCCTTCCCGGAACGCCCACCGCCATGAGAGCGCCCTCCCCCACCGCATCCGCCGGCCGCGCGCCGGCCCCTGCGCCCGCGCCGCGGCGCCGCGCCGGCCGTCCCGGCGGCTGGCGGCCGGCCCTCTGGGCGCTCGTGGACTGCAACACCTTCTACTGCTCCTGCGAGCGGCTCTTCCGGCCGGATCTGGCGGGCAAGCCCGTGGCCGTGCTCTCCAACAACGACGGCTGCGTCGTGGCCATCACCCCCGAGGCCAAGGCCCTGGGCTTCCGGGGGGGGGAAGTATACTTCAAGCGGGAGGCGGAGTTCCGCAGGGCGGGCGTCGCGGTATTCTCCTCCAACTACGCGCTCTACGGCGACGTCTCGCGGAGGGTCATGCTCGCCATGGAGTCCGTGGTGCCGGAGATCTGCCAGTACTCCATAGACGAGTCCTTCGTCCCGCTCGCGGGCGCCCTGGCCTCCCAGGCCGAGGAGGTGGGGCGCGTCCTCCACGACCGGGTGCGCGCCTGGGTGGGGGTCCCGGTGCGGGTGGGGATAGGCGCCACCCGGACGCTGGCCAAGCTCTCCAACCACTGGGCCAAGCGGATTTCCCGCGTCCTCCATCTCGAGCTGGGATCCGGCGGGCTCGAGGAGTGCCTGGAGGGGACGCCCCCCGAGGACGTGTGGGGCATCGGCGGCCGCCTGGGCGCCAGGCTCAGGCGGCTCGGCATCGACAACGCCAGGAAGCTCCGGGACATGGATCCCGCCGAGGCTGGGAAGCGACTGACCGTGACCGGCCAGAGGACGGTGCTCGAGCTCCGGGGCGTCCAGTGCATCACGGGGGACCTGGGGCCCCAGCCCCGCAAGACGCTGGTCTCCAGCCGGAGCTTCGGGGCCAAGGTGGAGGACAGGCGCGAGCTCGCCGAGGCGCTGGCCTGGCACGCGTCGACCGCCGGCGCGCGCCTGCGGGCCGAGGGGCTCCTCGCGGCCGGCCTCTCGATCTTCCTGGACACCGGCTACTACGCCGAGGAGCCTTTCCGCACGGGGGCTGCCGCCGCGCTGGAGCCGCCCACATCCTCCACGCTGGCCCTCGCCAACGCCGCCCGCCGCGCCCTCGAGGCCTGCTACCGGCCGGGGCCCCTCTACGCCAAGTGCGGGGTCATGCTCTTCGATCTCATGACCAGCGAGGAGGCCCGGGCCGCCCGGGGCGGGCTCTTCGCGGAGGCGCCCGACCCGCGCTCGGACGATCTCATGCGCGCGCTGGACGTCATAAACGCCAAGCACGGCAAGGGGACCGTGCGCCTCCTCTCCGAGGGGAGCCGCGCCCCCCGCTGGGCCATGCGGCGCGAGAGGCTCTCGCGCGTCTCCACCACGGACTGGGACAGCCTCCCCTGCGTGAAGGCCTGAAGGCGCGGGGCGCGGGAGGGGCGGCGGCCGCGGGAGCCCGTACCGGAGCCTGCGCGCAGCGCCGGCCTAGAGCTTGTGCACCACGTAGGTGACGACGCCCCAGACGACCGCGTCCTCGCTCTCGGTTATGTCGAACTCCGGGTAGTCGGGGTTGTCGGGGGCGAGGAAGACCCTCTTGCCTTTCAGCTTGAGGCGCTTGACCGTAAGCTCGCCCTCCCAGGCGGCCACCACGATGCTGCCGGAGCCGGGGCTCCTGGATCGATCCACCACCAGGAGGTCGCCGTCGTGGATCCCGGCCCCCCGCATGGAGTCGCCCTTCACCCTGAGGAAAAAGGTGGCGGGGGGGTTCTTGACGACGAGCCTGTGGAGATCCAGCTGCTCCTGGACGTAGTCCTCGGCGGGGGACGGGAACCCGGCCGAGACCGGGACGAGGAAGAGGGGGAGCCCTGGCCTCCCCGGCTCCGTCTCCTCGGGCGCGAACACGGCAAACCCGGCGGCGCCCGGCAGTTCCGGTCCCTCCCGCCCGGCGGCGGCCGCGCCGGCGCCGCCGTTACCTGCCCTTCCGCCCGCGCCGCCGGCCTCTCCCGCCGCATCCATTTTCGTGGCCGCCATGGTGATTTCCGCCTCCCCGCCGCCCGGAACGCCTCCGGCCGCCTTTCGCCCGCGTTCTCCCGCGGCGCGGGCCCCCGTTCCGGCACCCGCCAGCAGGGAGTATACATGACGGACGGAATCCGTCTCAACTGGCCGAGCGGGGCCCGTCTCCGCAGGCCGGGCGCGGTACGCCCCCGCGGCCCCGGGCCGGAGGCTCCGGGCGGCGGCGGGACGCAGCAGCGGACGCCCGCCTGACCGCCCCCGGCGGGCCGGCGCCGGGGGCGTCTCGCGATCCGGCGTCAGGGGGGGCCGGGGGAGGGGGCAGGGGAGAGGCCGCAGGGCCCGCTGACGCCAGAGCCGGGCCGGGCCAAAGTTACGCCTGACGCGGGAGGACTTGAGCCTGGCTGAGTGGATTTGCTGACGTGCCCCCGCGGCTGAAACCATGGGATTCCGGGATCAGCAGGGCTTGCCGGTTGAAACCGGTCTCATGGCCCCTGCTCCGCGGGCCGACGCCCCGGCTCGCCGGATGTTGCGGGCCGCGTTCTCGCCCCTGTCGCGGACGACGCCGCATTTCGGGCGCTCCCATTCCCGGACGGGCAAGGGGAGTTCGGGAAGCTCTAACAAACACAAGGAGCAGGTTCTGCCGCCCGGATAAAACCTGTAGATCTTCCCGAGCCGGTAATTTTTTTTCAAGCATTCCCGTTCCAGGATTCTCAAGAAACAGCCGCGTCCCAGATCCATGATTTCCCGGCCACAGAGCCTCTGCATGCCCTTCGAGTTCAGGTCTTCGGCGAAGACGGCGGCGAGCTCCCGCGCCTGCCCAAGGCCGTCCTGAAATGGGAATCCTCGCGTTTCCAAACCTTCCTGCGACAGGCCCTGGCCATGTCCCGTTCTGCCTTCCCCCGGCTCCGGCTTCCCTTATCCCTCGTGGAAAGCTTGCGAGGGCGAAACCCTGATTATCCGTCTTGGACGTCTGAAAGACAGAGGCGGTTCTATCCTGATCCCACCCGAGCGCGTGAGGAGTGTTTTCAGACCTGAATCCAAGCCGGCGCTTTCGCCCGATCCGGCTTGTCCGTACCAGAGACTTTGATCCGTTGTGAGAGACAGCCAATGAACTCCGCAAGCGTCCCGTTTCACCGCGAGGATTCCCGCCTTGCCTTCGATTCCGCGGGACTTGAAACGGTTTCATTCCCTTCCATGACGACGAGCGGTTGCCCGGCAAGATTATCCAACCGCAGCCCGGCCAGGCGAGCGGCTTGTGATTCTTGGCTTCTTTGAGGCCGGAAGGAGCGGCTCCCACGCCGCGCTTCAGGCTTTTGAAAAACAGCCTGCATGCCAGATCGGTGCTGATCACCATGTCCTGCCCGGCGCTTGCATCAGGTTGGTTGAAAACTCGCGCTATTTAAGCTTTTACAGTTTCGTCACGTGGCGTTCGAGACGTCAATGATTCACGCCTTGTCCGAACAAGGAACAGTACCTTCCGTGCAGGGCGACGCGATGATTCCTAATGATTCACGCGATGTTGCACAGGTGATGCAAACGCCTGTCCCGCCCAGATGCGTAAAGCTTGATTTTTGAAGCCGTCATCCATTTTCTCTATCCTCAACGTATTTCCTGGCTGTTGTTTCAGATAAGCGACCCCATCGGTTCGCAGTGACACGATCGTGTCCACAATGTCGGCAGTCCGCGCGAATGAGTAAACCCTCCGCTAGACGCTTTGAACTCCTGCCTTTAAAAAATTTTACGATGCCTGCCGGCGGCCGCTCAGGATCGGATTTCACGAAAACACGAACGTGATCAGGCATTACTTCCACCTGTTCGATATTGACGCCGGTTTCAGCCGCCACTGCCTTCAGCGATTCCTTCAACCGGTTTTCCACGCCTCCTCTCAAAACGTTTCTCCCGCACTCTGCAAGCCACGTCAAACGGCACCATATGCCGCAGACAGCCGTTCTTGATGCAGCCCATCGGGTTTTTTCCGCCATTTCCGGATTATGGCATGATTTGACCGAAACGAACAGCTCCGGATGCTCAGACCATGTCCGCGACGCCGTTCCTCACGCGGCTGAAGCCGCGGTGTCCCGACTGGTTTCTTCCCGGGAACGGACACCTGTCGCGGCAGAGCCTCAAGCGCCCCGTCTCCGGCCTCCTATAATCCCTCGAGCAATGCCGGGAAGACAGCCAGGACGGTTCACGATACCGCGCCCTTCCCGCAGGCGTCCGGATCTCGACCGCACGGCGCGGGACACGCCTGGGCGGCCGCCCGGGCTAACCCCCGCCGCCCCCGGAGGGGGGGGGCGGGACGGGGACGCCCCCCGTGAAGCTGTCGCCGTGGCGCTCGCCGGAATCCACGCGGATCGGGGCGTTGCGTCCGTCCACGAAAACCACGCGGGGCTTCCAGGCCAGGGCCTCGTCCCGGTCGAGGCCGCAGAAGGCCATGACTATAAGGAGATCGCCGGGGACGGCGAGCCTCGCCGCGGCGCCGTTCACGCAGACCACGCCCGAGCCCCGCGGGCCCGCGATGCAGTAGGTCTCGAAACGGGCGCCCGAGGTAACGTTCACCGCGAGGATCTTCTCGTACTCCTGGAGCCCCGCGGCATCCAGGAGCCCGGCGTCGAGGGTGACGCTCCCCACGTAGTCGAGCTCGGTCGCGGTGACGGTGGCCCGGTGGATCTTGGCCTTGAGGAGCTGGACCATCACCTCGGCGCCCCCCCCTCCCCGCGGCGGGGGCGGCCCCGTCCAGGGGGATCCGGATCGAAGATCACGTTGTCGATGAGCCGCGCCCGGCCGAGCCTGGCCGCGGCCGCTATCAGGGTCTCGCCCCCCACCGTCCCCACGGGGGAGAGATCCTCCGTCCGCACGGCCTCGGCGTAGTCTAGGGAGAAGCGGGGATCGGAGGCGAGGATCCCGCGCAGGAGTGAGCAGGCCTCCCCCGCGTCGCGGCCCCCGGCCGCGAGATACCCCTCGGCCTCCAGGAGGGCCCGGCGGAGGAGGGGCGCCGCGGCCCTCTCCTCCGGCGTGAGGTAGGAGTTGCGGGAGCTGAGGGCGAGACCGTCCACCTCGCGCACCGTGGGGCAGGGGACGAGCGAGACGTCCAGGTCGAGATCCCGGGCCATGCGCCGCAGGATGAAGAACTGCTGGGCGTCCTTGAGCCCGAAGTAGGCCCGGTCCGGCACGGCGATGTGGAAGAGCTTCATGACCACCGTGCACACCCCGCGGAAGTGCCCGGGCCGCGATGCGCCGCAGAGGCGCAGCCCCAGGGAGGGCGCCTCGACGAAGGTGGCGAAGCCGGGCGGGTACATCTCGGAGGGCTCCGGCAGGAAGAGGATGTTGACCCCGAGCGATCTCAGGTACTCCGCGTCCCGGGCCGGATCCCTGGGGTAGGCCTCGAGATCCTCCCCCGGGCCGAACTGCGCGGGGTTCACGAAGACGGACACGGCGGTCCGGGAGTTCTCCAGGACGCTCCGTTCCACCAGGCTCCCGTGGCCCCGGTGGAGGAACCCCATCGTCGGCACGAGCCCTACGGAGAGCCCCTGCCTGCGCCAGGCGCGGCAGCGGGCCTTCATCTCCCTGACGGCGGTCACCGTCTCCATGCGCAACCCCCCCGGCCCCCGGCGGGGGCAGCGGCGCACCTCCCGCGCGGGCCCGTGATCATTCCCGCATCCCCGGCCCGGGCCGCGGACGGCCCCCGGGGCGTCCCGCGCGCCGGCTAATAGAGCTTTTCCAGCCGCTGGGGCGCGGAGAAGCAGTGCTCGGGGCCCGGGAAGATCCCGGCCTTCACATCCGCGACGTACTCCGCGAAGGCCTTCCGGATGAGGCCGCCCGCGTCAGCGTACTTCTTCACGAACTTGGGCTGGAAGCCGTCGAAGAGCCCCAGCATGTCGTGGTAGACCAGGATCTGCCCGTCGCAGTCGGGGCCCGCCCCGATGCCGATGGTGGGGATGGAGAGCCGCCGGGTGAGTTCGGCCGCGGCGTCGGCGGGGACGCACTCCACCACCACCGAGAAGGCCCCCGCCTCCTGTACGGCCATGGCGTCCCGCAAGAGCCTCTCCGCGTCCTCCCCCTTGCCCTGGACCTTCAGGCCCCCCATGGCGTTCAGGGACTGGGGCGTGAGGCCGATATGACCCATGACGGGTATGGACGCCTCAACGATGGCCCGGATCTGGGGGGCCACCGCGACGCCGCCCTCGAGCTTGACGGCCTGGGCGCGTCCCTCCTTGAGGAGCCTCCCGGCGTTCAGGACGGCGTCCGGCACGGACACCTGGTAGGAGAGGAAAGGCAGATCCGCCACCACCATGGCCGTCTGGACGCCCGCCGCCACCGCCCGAGTGTGGTGGATCATCTGCTCCATGGTCACCGAGAGGGTGTCCGGCTGGCCCAGGACGACGTTCCCCAGGGAGTCGCCCACGAGGATCGCGTCCACCCCGCTGGCGTCCACCAGGCGGGCGATGGAGTAGTCGTAGGCGGTGAGCATGGTGAGCCTGTCGCCGGACCGCTTGGCCCGCGCGAAGGTCGAGACTGTCTTCTTCTCCGCCATCTTGCCCCCCTTTGCGAGGCGGCCGCGGCCCCGGCCGCCTCCGGAAACGCCAGGCCCTGCCGCCGAGGCGAGGACGCCGGGGTTCAGGCCAGGCGGCCCTCCGGCGCGAAGGACTCCAGCACCGCCGCGAGCGCCCGGAAATCCCGCCCGGGGTGCTTGACCCTGGCCAGCTCCACGAGCTTGAGGCACAGCCTGCGGTAAAGCTCCCGCTCCTCCCCGGCCAGGGCGGCCAGATGAGCGCGGATGGTCCCTGCATCGGCCCGCTCCACGGGGCCGGTGAGGGCCGCCTCCGGCCCCCGCTCGGCCGCGGACGCGGCGTTGCGGGCCATGAGGGCCCGCAGGCCCGGCACCGAGCCCTCCAGCCCCAGGGAGCGGAAGATGCGCTCGCCCTCCCAGGCGAGGGCCACGACGCAGTTGCTGACGACGGCGGCGGCGCAGTGGTAGAGGGCCTTCCCGGCCCGATCCACGACGCCCGTCCTGACCCCCATCGCCGCGCAGAGTGTCCCGAGCCGGGCGAGGGCCTCCGGATCCCCCTCCAGGGCGTAGAGGGCGTCCGCGAGCAGGCTCCAGGAGCCCTCGCGGTCGGGCACCGCCATGAGAGGGTGGAGGGAAGCCCCGTAACCCCCCTCCTCCGCCAGGCCCTCGAATACCTCGGAGGAGAGGAAACCGCTCGTGTGGCACAGGACCTTGCCCGATACCCGGCCTCCGCCCCTCAGCCCCCGCCAGACGGGGGCCACGGCATCATCGGGCACGGTCAGGAAGACCGTGTCCGAGGCGGCGAGGAGGGACTCCGGGGAGGTGAAGGCCCGCGACCCGGTGAAGCGGGCCGCAGCCTCGGCCGAGGGGAGGGCCCGCGAGGCGTAGCCTGAGAGGGCCACGCCCCTCTCGGCCATGAGCCTGCCGAGCGAGAAGCCCACCTTGCCCGCGCCGATGAAGCCTATGCAGGTCAAGGGAGCGCCTCCTCGGGCCCGCGGCCGACGGGCCGTCCCGTCCGGGCGGTTCGGTATGGAACGGCCACATGATACCCCCGCATCCGGGCTTTGGCAAGCGAGGGCGCGGCCGCCGGGGGAGGGCCGGGACGCCCGGGGGATCCCGCATCCGCCGTCCCGGATGCGGATCCCTGCGGCGCGCGGTCCCCAGGCGGGCGCGGCGACGCCCTGCCCGGCGAGCGGCGGCCCCGCCGCCCCCGCGAAGGCGTTCCGGCGGCGACGGGCGCCGGAACCCCGGGGAAGCGGCGGGGCCCCCGGCCGGTGTATCCGCGGGAAGACCGGCGGCCGGAAAGGCGGCCCCGGCAGCCCCGGAAGGCGACGGGGCCACTGGCGCCAGGCAGGGCCGGAGAGGCTGGCAGCGCGGGCCCGGCCCTGCGCGGCGCCCGGCAGAATGAAAGCCGGTCAGGCGTGCCAGTGCCGCCCGGCGTCATACGGGGGGGCCGGTTTACGGGATGCCTCGTGCCCGCGGCGCCGCGGGCACGAGGGGCCGGGCCGCCCGTCCGGGGCCGTTTCCCGGCGGCCGCCCCCGGCCGCCGGTCAGGGAAGCCCGGCCCGCGGACGCCGTGGCGGCAGACGGCGGCGGGTTACGCGGCGACCGACTATCCCACGGCACTGATTCGCTTCCCGCTCCCCCGCGTCTTCCGGTCCCGCGCACCCCGAGGACGGGCGCCGCGGAAGGGACAGCCCCCGGCGGCTGAAGGAAGAAGCCCCGCCTTCCAACGCCGGATCCGGGCGCGTCCCTGCCCTGAGAGGGCGAGCGCCCCCTCCCCCGCAAGGCGCGGGTGCCGGGGGATTCCGCCTCCGGGCCAAGCGCCCGCCGCGGACGGCGGACCGCCCTCCATAAGAACGCGAGAGCGCGGTTCAGCGCCAACGCCTGACCCGTCCCCCCTCCGGAGGGCCGGGGGAGGGCCCGTCCCGTCCGGGCGCACCCGGCGACGCCGGGGGTAGCCTGACAGGTGCCCTCCTGGTTCTCCGGATGGCAAGGCCCCGGCGAAACCGCCGGATCGGTCACATGCGTGCGTAACGCGTCGGCGCTGCCGCGATCCCCCGGCCCGCCGCCCGCGTCCGGGACTATGCCTCCGGACGATGTCGCGGACCCGCGGGCGAACCCGGCGCGGGGGGACGGCGAGTGAGGCGGCGCCGGACGGTCAGTGTCACCGCTCGGGAACGGATGATCCGCGGGGACGGCTCCGGCCTTCCTCCGGGTAAACGCCGGCAAAGCGCGTTCCGGTGGAGGCGGCTTCCGGAAAACAGGCGCGCTCCCCGCCTGCGAGCCCGCGCCACTGAAGAAAAACCTCCTCCTGACGGTCGCCGCCAGAGGCGTCACCGGAGCCCCCGAACGCGCGATCCCGAGGAATTACCTCCCCTTCTCGAGGCCGGCCGGGGCCAACGGATCGGCCTCACCTGCAGTACCTCAGGCTTCTGAAAGCGGCCCGCCCGCCTCCTTCCGGAGCGGCTCTCCCCGCGAGGGCCGTCCCCGGCCCGCCGCGGCCGGGCCGGGGGCATGAACTGAAGCCCGCCAGCCCCCCCGACTGCTATCGGGGCGATCTGGCCCGTGCGCACGCCCCCTTTCGGGACACGCGCACACGCCATCAAGGCTGCGCCTTACGGTACGGTGTAAACCACATCGCCGGATGGTCAGGGCGGCGCCAGCATACCCACGACGCCGTCGCAGTGAAAGCGCCGAATCCGCGCCGCCGATGGCGAGTCAACCCCGCTGCGGCGAGGGAGGCCGGGGAGGACGGCTGACCCGCGTTTTCCCCGCCCCGGGACACCGGCCTCCCGGCCTATCGAGACAAGCGGCCGCACGAGTGACACAGCGTCCGCCGACCCGGCCCGGAGGGTACGCGCGGGCGCCCCCCGGGTGGAAGAGGGATCGGCGCGGGCGGCACGTGAGGAGCCCCGACCGGCGGCGGGAAGACGAGGTGCGAGGGCACCCTGCGGGTCCCGCAGGAGACGGGGCCCGCAGGGCCGCCCGCGCCGGGAGGTTCCCCGTCCGTGCGGGCCGCGGACGGGACACGCTGGCTCCGGGCGCGACCGGCGGCCCCTGGCGCCGCGCGGTGGCCGCGGTTCCGCAGGCCTGGGCGGCCACCCCTTTCAGCAGGGGAGTGCGCATCGTCGCCCGTGCCCCCGCCCCCCCCGGAACCGGCGGCGGCGGCTTTCCCCGCCGCCTCGGGAGGCCGGCCTCGGCCGGGCCCGGCGGCTAGCGCCGCGCGCCTGCGCACCCCCGGCCGGTGCGATGCAGGGCAGTTGGCCGGGCTGGTTGCCGGGTTGTTCTTCTGGCGGTTGTCAGGCCGCGTCCCCGCCGGCCTACCCTACCCGGCCCCCGGACCCCGCCGCGTGGCCCTTCGCCTTGCCGCGGAAGCCCGCGGCCTTCCCTTTCAGATCCAGGTGCCGCAAGAAGAGCCTCCCGGCGTCGGCATCGTCCAGGACGGCGGCGGGGACCGTGGTCGTGAAGACGCAAAGGCCGAAGAGGCGGGACTCCACCTCCAGCTCACCCCGGTCGTGGGACGACTGTTCAATACGGTCCAAAAACGGGGTTTTGCAGCATCCTGCCGGCCTTGATAACCGCCAGGCGGTCCTCAATCAGGAAAATGATATCCTGGCGCTCCCCGGGCTGTCCCCCCGCGGGTCCTCCCCGGGGGCGTGTCCGCGGAGGGTCCCGCCACCCGCGGCGGGGCCGGAGGGGGCGCACCCCGGCCCGGCGAGTGTCAACCCGGCGACCCGCCCCGCATGACCTCGCCCAGAAGCGTCCTGGCATCATCGGCAGCGGCGGGATTGCCCTCCCTCTCGGCGAAGGCGGCGAAGGTCTCGCAGACTGCGGATGCATCCTCGAAGGCACCGCCGGCCGCCAGCCCGGCTATCACCGCCTCGGCGGTGACCTTCTTGGCCGGGAGGAGCCCGGCCGAGGAGCAGGCCGCGAAAAGCAGAGGTGCAGCCTGCCGGAAATCCCCCGCCTCGGCCAGGAAGTACGCGGCGATGGCGGCGGCCCGCCCTCCGGGGCCTCCCACGGCGGAGAGGGGGGCGGCCGGAACTCCAGCCCGGGGCGCCGAGGCCGCCGCCGCTCCGGCCTCCGTCCCGGAAGCGGGGGGCACACCGCCTTCCCCGGCCAAGGCACCTTCGCCCGGCCGGGCGCCCCCCTCCGGGGGCGCGGCTCCTTCGCACGGCGGATCCCCGCCGTCCCGGGCGAAGGCGCCCCGCAAGGCCTCCTCCAGCGCGGCCAGGCTCTCGGCGGCGCTCTCCAGGAGCAGGGCCGTCATGGCGTCCGTGTCCCCGGAAACCCCGTGGCGCAGCAGCATGGCGTCCAGTAGATCCTCCCGGACACCCGGCTCCAGAGCCGATGATGCCAGATCCCGGTAGAGCCCCGCCGCCTCCGGGCCGAGATCCCCCTGCTCCGCGATCGACCTGAATATCTCCAGCCGCAGGAGGGCGGCCGCCGCGCCCGCCGTCTCGGGGGTCCGGGGAAGCGACGCCGCCGCCCGCAGGGCTGCCGTCACGGCCGCGTGGTGCCCGGCCTTCTGGGTGCGCAGGATGATGTCGTGGAAGGCGGGGGAGAGGAAGAAGTCCGTGAAGATCCGGTCGGAGAGCGCATCCTCGGGAATCGCCGCCACCGCCGCCGGGAGGTTCTCCCAGCCACCCGGCTCGGAGGAGACGCAGATCAGGGCCGCGGCGTAGGCTGTGAAGAAGAGGCCCTCGTACCCGGAAAGGCGGACGGGGCCGTCGGGATCCGCGTGGAGGGCCGCGAGCCGCCGGAAGGCCGCGAGGATCTCCCCGTCCGGGGCGTCCACGCCTGCGGGCGGCCAGGAGCCGCCGGCAGGCTCCGGGCGGGAGCCGGCTACGGCGGACGCGGCGCCGACGGCCGCTAGCTCCCGGAGGAGGGCCAACGCCGCGCGGGGGCGCGAGCCGTCCCCCGCCCCCGCCCCGCCGGCCTCCTCGAGGGCGGCGAGGGCCGCCGAGGTCTCCCGGAAGACGGAAGCGTACTCCACGAGGGGCGGATCCCCGCTGCCCCTGGCGAGGACCGCGGAGAGCAGGAGCCGGAAGAGGGCGAGCGGGTCCCCCGCGAACAGGTTCCCCCTGGCGATCTCGCGGAACACCCCCGTGAGCGCCCCCGGGTTGGCCAGGGAGTAAGGATGACACAGGGCGAAAGGAAGCGAGCTCCAGAAGCCCGTATTCAGCGCGCCCGGCCTGCGCGCCCCGAGGATCAGGAGAAGCCCAACCATGTCCTCCTCCCGGGCGCCCGCGAAGGCCCGGCCCAGCCGCAGCGCCAGGGTCTCAAGCCGGCCCTGCTCCGGGGCCCCGGGGCCGGAGTCCGGGAGGCAATCCAGGATCCCGTCCTCGTCCAGCTCCGCTATCACCGAGAGCGCCGCCGCGGAGGAGGCGGGGCCCCCGTCACGGGCATGTATAGACGCCTCCAGCACGCCCAGGGCGAACCTCAGCGCCCGGAAGGCATGGTGCCGGACCGGGATGGCCAGCCGCTCCTTGATTTTCAGGAGCTCGGCCAGGGTGATGCCTCGCAGGCCGGGATCCCGCAGCAGGGCCACGACGGGGAGGTCGGCCAGGGTCGGGTCGGGAAGCCTGCCAGCGAGGCTCAGCACGGTCCGGAGCCCGCCCCCGAAGGCCCCGAAGCCGGGCCGCGGCCCCCAGGGGGGGGGCTCCGGCCGGGCGAGCCTGAGGCTCAGGGCCGTGAAGGCGTGGGAGGCGTCGGCCAGCGAGCCCAGCCCCCGCAGGGCCAGAAGGCGGGAAAGGAAGCGATCCGCCTCCCTGGCCCCGCCCTCGGGTGAGTTGAGCAGGAGCACGGCGACCGTCGCCAGGGCCCGGGCGTGCAGCTGGGCGAGGCCCTCCCGCTCCGGGAATGCCAGAAGGCCGGAGGCCAGGCGCGCCGTGTCCCGGGCGGGCGCGGGCAGGCAGTGCGAGGCCAGCCGCAGGAAGGCGAGCAGCCTCAGGGCCAGCGCCTCCTCGGGCTCGCCCTCCGCCGCCCCCCCGAGCGCGGCGGGGAAGAGTTCCTGGGAGACGCCCGCCCCGGCGGCGTAGCGCTCCGACGCGTCCAGGTAGAAGGCGCGGGCCCTGGCGATCGCGGGGCTGTCCCCGGCCTGGGGCCCCGGAGCAGCCTCCGCGAAGACCCCGGGATCCGCGAAGGCGTCCAGGGGATCCGTGCGCGGGGCCTCCCCCGGAGCCAGGAACAGGGACTCCCAGCGGGTGATCCTCCCCGCGCGCTCGACCACGCGCCCCACGAAGCGCTGGCTGTCGCAGAGCTCGTTTACCGCTACCGGATCCATGGGCCTGCCACCTCCCTCGTGCGAAGACAGCGACCGCACCCCGGCGGCGCGGGAAACGCGCCAGGGGGCGCGGGAAACGCGCCAGGGGGCGCGCAACGGCTGGCGGCGGGCAGGGCCGGGGAGGCGCCCGCGACGCCGGAAGACAACAGCAACTTTACTTGATGAGCAACTATGCCGCAAGCTCCCTTCCCGCCCCCGGGGTGTCGCCCCGCGCCCCGGGGTGGCGACCGCGCCACGGCTCCACGGCGAGGGGCCCCCGGCCCCAGACCCGGGGGCGCGGAAGCCTTGCGTGGCGGCTGCGGAGGCTGCGGCGCCGGAACCTGACGGCGTCCCCGCCGTGGCGCGCCAGGCGCCGGCGGGGACGCCGAACGGGCCGCAGGCGCCCCTGTGCCGAGGGGCGCCTCACGGGACAGGTAGGCGCCGTCCCGCCGAGGGGACCGCGTTAGGGAAGATACCGCGTGGGCTGCGCCGGGCCGCCGGCGCCAGCTGGGAGGGCGTCCGGAGCCGGCTCAGGGGGCGTCCGCCGGCACGGCCCCGGTGCCGGCGCCGCCGCCGACACGCGCAGGGGGCCGCCGCCGGCGCGAGGGGGGGGCCGGGCGGCGGGGACGCGGACCGCCCCGCCGCGGGCGGGCTAGTGCAGCGTGCGCGGGGGCATGTCCCCCATGATCATCCTGAGCCTGCCGAGGCACTCCTCCACCTCGGGCACGTGGCTGTAGCGGTCTATCTCGCTGGCCAGCAGCCAGGCCTCGGTCTCCTCGCCGCAGTGGTAGAAGCCCACGCTGAGCGCGGCAGCAGCCCTCGCCCAGTTCTGCAGGAAAGGCGGCTCGCGGTGGCGGTCGATGTCGATGAGGGTGAAGTGCCGCCGCGCCTCCTCGAGCCTGCCGCCAGCCGCGTGGTAGGAAACCAGGTTGGTGGAGGCGGCCAGCTTCATCTCCAGGCCGGTCTGGGTCTCGTCGGGGCTGCCGGCGATCCTCCCGTAGACGTCGGATATGCGGCCGGGATCGCCCAGGACGAGGTAGAAGGGCAGGATGTTGGTCTCGACGAAGAGCCTGCAGTGCCAGACCACGGGGGAGTCGTGCAAGGTCAGGAGCGGCTGGTAGACCTGCTCCATCAGGGTGAGGTCCTTGGCCCCCGGCCGCTCTAGGAACGCCGTGATGATGGAGGCCGCGGACTTGGCCTTCCAGTCGTCGGTATCGCCGGGACCGTGGAGCCGTAAGAGCCTGCGGTAGATGTCCACGGCCTCGCGGATGCGGTCACGCGAGGCCAGGGCGGCTATCAGCTGGTGGCCCGCCTCGGCGGCGCAGGTGACCGCCGGCGGGGTCCGCGCGAAGCGCTCGACGGCCCCCAGGTAATGGCTGCCGTCCCCGACGTGCTCCTCGGTCTGGCAGCACATGAGCACCAGATCCCTGCCCAGGAGGGCGAGCCGGGCGCAGTCGGAGTCGGTGGAGCAGAAAGCCGCGAGATCGGTGAAGAGTTTCTTCACCATGAAGCTCTTGTCCGTCAGGAGCAGGAAGACGCCCAGCGTCCTCACGGCATCGAAGCGCATCTGGAGCAGGGTGTCCAGGTACTCCAGGAGCTTGTCCGGATCAGGGGGCTGGCCGAAATCCGGCTCGGACGTCCTGGCGAGAGCGAAGGGGAAGTCGGGGCCGTAGAAGCGCACCACCAGCCTCTGGCCGACATAGGGGGCCGCCACCGGCACCGGGAGCCGCGCCAGTTCCCCTTCGCGGGCGAGGTAGTCCCGGAGGGTCTCCGCGTGATCCACTATGAGGTAGTAATAGGGCATGGCCTCCTCGGCCCGGCCGGCCTTGACCAGGCTGAAGAAGAGGTTGAAGGCCGCCATGGCGCGGTCCGTGGAGAGCTCCCAGCTCAAGGGCTCCTCCTCCATGGCGGTGAAGACCCGCATGCCCGAGTCGGGATTCCTGCGGAGGGTGGCGAAGAACACGCCGCAGGAGCATGCCTTGACCCGGAAGGCGTCGCGGGCCTTCGGGTGGAGCTCCTCCGAGAGGGACTCCACGAACGATATGGAAGTCTCGAAAGATCCGGCGAGCATGTGCTCGTACAGCGACGCGGCGTTCGCGCGCAGCCGCGCCTCCCCGAAGCGGGAGAGGGCGGCGCCATCCAGGCCGGGCTGGAACGGCCTGAGCTTCTCCAGGGTGTCCGCGGCGGCCATGTTAACCCCGCGGAGCTTGGCGCGGAGCACGTCCAGTGAGTCCTCCGCGAGATGCCGGTGGAACTCCCCGGACATCCTCTCCACCTCGGAGGCGTAGCCCTCCACGAGTCCCAGGAGACGGTTCACTGTCACTCTTGTGTCCATGCGCTTCCTGCCGGGAAGAACCGCCCGGGGCGGGCCGGAATCCCCTGGGATGGCGCCGGCCGCAGGGGGGCGGAGGTTACGGGCCGGGTTGCCGCGAGGCTTCCCGTCGGCGGCGTCTCCCGGCGCAACCATTACTGACAAGGTTAAGACCTCGCCCCGTTACTGTCAAGAGTCCCGAAAGCCGCCGCCGGCAAGGGAGCGGAGGGCGCGGCGCCGGCCGGGCGACTGCGCGGAGAGACCGCGCTGGAAGCCCCTTCTGACGCCCCGCAGGAAGCTCCGGCTGACATGCTCCACCCCGCCGGGGACCGCCGGGGGCACCGCGGGGGGGCCGCCCCGCGACACCCGCGCGGTGACCGGGAGGCCTTGCCGGGAGGCCCCTGCCAGCAACCGCGCCCCGCGGAACCGCCGCGTTCCGGGACGGGAGGCGGGGCGGCCCGGCCCCGCCGACGGGGGCTGCCGTCCCCGGAGGTCGCGCGGAGGGCCGGGTTTCTGCTGGGCTTCCGGGTACACCGGGCGGGGGCCGCGGGGGGAGGCGTATGCGGGCCAGGTGTCAGGCGCAGGAATGGCCGTGCGGCGCCAGTATGTCATAACGCCCAGCCGCCGCTTTTGCGACGCCGGCACATATCCGGCCCGCCTCCCCGCCCGTCCCGCTCCGGTGGTGGCGGCCGCGGCGGCCCTGAGGCGCGGGGCCGGCCCGGCTGCCGGGCGGTCCCAGGATGGGCCTGGACGCGGCTTCCGGAGTCCGTGCCGCGGCCGCCCGGGGCCGGGCGGCCGCGGCACGCCGGCATGTGCAACGCGCTGACGGGAGGATGACAAACGGCTTCAATGGCCGCCCGCACCCTCCGTGGCGATCCCGGGCGCCGCGCCGCGGCCGGCATCGGCGCCAGAGACCGTCCCGGGCAATCGCCATAGCCGTGACATGCAACGCGGGGCGCCCCTGACCCCCGGCCGTCAGGCGATACATGTTTATAATCTTTGTTTTTAATTACATTTTATTGCATACTGCAATTTACTAGATCATCCCTTCACCCGCATTCTAGGACAATCGTCGACGTAATAGGCTCCATTCCCGCCCTGCCCTGAAACCGTCTTGGAATGGGCCCCTGGTTCTGATAAGATAGCGAATCTTTGTATCCGAGCCGTGATCAGGCTCTTTCATCCGTGTGGGGCAAGCTTCCCTCAGGGCGGACGCGCCGTTGCGCCGGCACGCCCGGGCGAGAGGGGCGGCGGCGCCCGGAGGCCCCGGCCCGGGGGGGAGGCGGCCAGGCGCCCCATCATCGCAAGGAGAGTACAATGAAAAGCGTAATCGGCAAGATCGCCATCGCCGCCCTCGCGGCCACCGCGGCCATCGCCCTAGCCATGCCGGCCCGGCTCCAGGCCCAGGGAGAATCCAGTTTCGTGACGCTGGGCACGGGAGGCGTGACCGGCGTCTACTACCCGGTGGGCGGAGTCATCTGCAACCTGGTAGCCAAGACCCGCAGGGCCAAGGATCACAACATCCGCTGCACCGTCGAGTCCACCGGGGCCTCCGTCTTCAACGTGAACGCCATCCGCTCGGGCGACCTCTCGCTGGGCATCGTGCAGTCCGACGTGCAGTACTACGCCTACAACGGAACCGAGCAGTTCGCGCAGGCGGGAGCGGACAAGGATCTGCGGGTGCTCTTCTCCCTCCAGTCCGAGGCCTTCACGCTGGTGGCGCGGGACGACGCCGGGATCCAGACCTTCGACGACCTGCCGGGCAAGCGCATGAACCTGGGCGATCCCGGTTCCGGCAACAGGAACACGCTCGAGCTCCTCATGAAGGAATACGGCTGGACCCAGGACGTCTTCAAGCTGGCGACCGATCTCAAGCCTGCCGAGATGGCGGGGGCCCTCTGCGACAACAAGATCGACGCCTTCGTCTACGTCGTGGGGCATCCCAACGGCTCCATCACCGAGGCCGCCAACACCTGCTCCTCCCATCTGGTGCCGGTGGCCGGCCCCAAGGTCGACGCCTTCGTCGCCAAGTTCCCCTTCTACCCGCCCGCGGTCATCAAGGGAGGCCTCTACAAGGGCACCACCCGCGACGTGGTGACCTTCGGCCCACGCGCCACCCTCATGACCTCGGCCTCGCTCCCGGAGGAGGTCGCCTACCAGATCACCCGGGCCGTCTTCACCAACTTCGACGAGTTCAAGAGCCTCCATCCCGCGCTCGCCGACCTCACCCCCCAGAACATGCTGGAGGGCAACTCCGCCCCCTTCCATCCCGGAGCCCTCAGGTACTTCCAGGAGGCGGGGTTAGCCGTGCCTCAGGACTGACCCGGCGGACGCGGGGGGGGCCGCCCGGAGACCCCCCGGCGGATCCCCCCCCGCCGCCTTCTGCCTCCCCTTCCACGGCCTCTGGTGATTTATGTCAAGCAAGAGCGGAGCCGGCCGCTACCACCACCACCACAGCGCGATCATCACCCAGATGCTGGAAAGGGAGACCGGACGGCGCAAGCCGACCGGCCTCCCGCACGCGATGATCCTGATAGTGGCCGTCGCCTGGTCGCTCTTCCAGTTGTGGATCTGCTCGCCCCTCCCCTACGAGCTGGGGTTCGGCGTTTTCAACGACACCGCCACCCGCGCCATCCACCTGAGCTTCGCGGTTTTCCTGGCCTACCTGGGCTTCCCCTGCCTGCGGTCGAGCCCCTCGGACAGGATCCCCCTCTACGACTGGGCCATGGCGCTCGCAGCGGCCTTCTGCGCCTGCTATCTCTTCATCTTCCAGGCCGATCTGGCGAGGCGGCCCGGCATACCCCTGCCCCAGGACGTGGCGGTGGCCGCCGTCGGGGTGGTCCTCCTCCTGGAGGCCACCCGCCGGGTGATGGGCCTCCCCATGACCCTGGTGGCCATCGCCTTCCTCACCTACGTCTTCCTGGGCCCCTACTTCCCGGAAATCGTCTCGCACCGCGGCGCGAGCCTGTCGCGGGCGGCCTCCCAGTTCTGGCTCACCCAGGAGGGGGTCTTCGGCGTCCCCCTGGGGGTGTCGACCAGCTTCGTCTTCCTCTACGTGCTGTTCGGGGCGATGCTAGAGAACGCCGGCGCCGGCGCGTACCTCACCGCGCTGTCCTTCTCGCTCCTGGGGCGGCTGCGCGGCGGCCCCGCCAAGGCCGCCGTGGTGACCTCCGGGCTCCACGGCCTCATCTCCGGCTCCTCCATCGCGAACGTGCTCACCTGCGGGCCGGTCACCATCCTGCTCATGAAGAAGGTGGGCTTCTCGGCCGAGAAGGCCGGCGCGGTGGAGGTGGCGGCGGGATCCAACGGCCAGATCATGCCGCCGGTCATGGGTGCCGCCGCCTTCCTCATGGCCGAGTACACGAACATCCCCTATTCGCAGCTGATCAAGCACGCCTTCGTCCCGGCGCTGCTCGCCTACTTCTCCCTGCTCTACATCGTCCACATCGAGTCGGTTAAGCTGGGCATGGAGGCCGCGCGCAAATCCCCCATCCCGCTCCCGGCGCGGCTCCTGCGCGGGCTCTTCCTGTGCTCCGGCGGCGCCGTCGCCGTCTGCCTGACGTACTACGTGCTGGCCTGGATCCCCGGGGTCTTCGGCTCCTACTCCTTCCTGGCCTTCGGGGCGCTCCTCACGGCGGGCTACCTGGCGCTCCTGTTCGTCTCGCACCGCTTCCCGCAGATACCCGAGGGCGACACCGACGCGCTCTTGCGCATCACCTCCGTCACCCCCGTGCTCTTCGCGGGGCTCTACTACCTCCTGCCCACCGCCGTCCTCGTCTGGGGGCTCATGGTGATGGAGATGAGCCCGGGGCTCGCGGCCTACTACGCCTGCCTCATGATGATCCTGATCCTCCTCACCCAGAGGCCGCTCTCCGCGCTCATGAACCGCGAGCCCCTGAAACCGAGGATCGCCGAGGCCGTCTCGCGCCTCCTCTCCAGCCTCATCAACGGCGCGAAGAACATGGTGGGCATAGGCCTCGCCACCGCCACGGCGGGCATCGTGGTGGGGGCCGTGAGCCTGACCGGCGTGGGTCAGGTGCTGGCCTCCCTGGTCGAGATCATCTCGGGCGGCTACCTGCCCGCGGTGCTGATCCTGACGGCGGTCCTGGCCATCATGCTGGGGATGGGGCTGCCTACCACCGCCAACTACATCATAGTATCTACCCTGCTGGCGCCCGTCATCTACAACATCGGCGCCGCGCACGGCCTGGGCGTGCCCCTGCTGGCCGTCCACCTGTTCTGCCTGTATTTCGGCGTGATGGCGGACGCTACCCCGCCGGTGGCCCTCGCGGCCTTCGCCGCCTCGGGCATCTCCGGAGGCAACCCCTTCAAGACGGGAATCCAGGGCTTCATCTACGAGCTCAGGACGGCCGTCCTGCCCTTCGTCTTCCTGTACAACCAGGAGTTACTGCTGATCGGCATACTCAACGTCTGGCATTTCCTGTGGGTTCTCCTCACGTCCGCCCTCGCCTGCATTGCCTTCGCGAGCCTCACCCAGCGCCACATGCTGGTCAGGACCCGCAAGTGGGAGCTGGTCGCGCTCGCGGCGGCCATGTTACTCCTCTTCCGCCCGGATATCGCCCAGGACTGCCTTTTCCCGCCCTACCGCCTGCTCCCGCCCGCCCGGGTGATGGAGTCTGTCGAGGCCCTGCCCGCCGGGTCACCCATCCGGCTGCGTCTCCAGACGGACTTCGGGGACGGGCGGATCGTCAGGCAGACCGTGGTCCTGCCCTCCGAGGGGGACACGGCGGACAGGAGGCTCGAGACCTCCGGCACATACCTCGCCTGGGACGGCGACAGGCTCGTCGTGGACGACGTGGGCTACGGCAGCCGCCTGGAGAGGCTGGGCATCAACATGGAGGATCCCACCGAGGTCCTGGGGATAGAGATGGCCAACGACCGCCCGCCTAAGTGGCTCTTCAGCGTCCCCGGCATCCTTGTCCTCGCCCTGGTGTACCTTTCCCAGCGGGCCCGGAGACGCAGGTCGGAGGCCGCCCCCGACCTGACCGCCACTCCCGCCGCCGCGCCCCCCGCCAGTGCCCCCCCCCCCCCCCCCACCGGACCACGAAACACCCGGGCCCGCACCCCCACCCCCCCCACAGCCCGCCCACCCCCCCCCACACCC
>JAITEZ010000339.1 GCA_031281735.1 Deltaproteobacteria bacterium
CCCCGGCGGCCCCGGCGGGGCTTCCGCCGCTGCCGGCGACTCGCCCGTGAATGACGCGGCCCCCGGCGGCCCCGCCGCGGCTCCCGATGCCTCCGATGCCTCCTCCGCCTCCCCGGAGAACGCCCCGGCCTCTGACGGCCCCGCCGATGCCTCCGGAGCTTCCGGCGGCTCCGGCGCGGCCCCGGACGCAGGCCCCGCCTCCCGCCAAGTGCCGCCCCCGCCGGCCGATCCCGCGGGGCCCGTCCTGGCCGTGGTGAACGGCCTGCCCCTCCCCCGCTCCGTCTTCGACTCCCAGCTGGGCATGATGGTGGGGGGGGAGCCCGAGGACGACCTATTCGGGCCGCCCGCGGACTCCTCCCCCCCGCCGCTGCCGGATCTGGCCGCCCGCATCGAGCTCCTGGACATCCTCGTCCGCGTCGAGCTCGCCACCCAGGAGGCCTACCAGCTGGGCTTCGCGCCGGGGCCGGAGGAGCTCGGGCGCCTCGAGGCCAACGCCGTGGAGGCCGCGGGCGGCGCCAAGGCGCTGGAGAGGGCTCTCGCCGAGACCGGATCCGACATGGGGCAGTTCCGGAACCAGCTCGCCCGCAACGGGGCCATGAAGTCCTGGCGGGACGCCGCCTTCCTCGCCCGGGCGAGGGTCACTGAAGAGGAGGCGCGCGCCTTCTACGACGCCCACCGCGACGAGACCTCACACGGGGACGAGTCCCTGGCCCTGCAGATCATGTTCCCGCTCCCGGTGCTGGAGACGCCCCAGGCCAGGGAGTCGCGGGAGCGGATCCGCCGCCGGGCCGAGGAGGCCTTGCGGCTCGCCAAAAGCGGCAGGGACTTCGAGGAGCTCATGGGCGTCTACATGGATTCCACTGTGCTGGCCGCCATCGACGGCGGCCAGCTGGGCTGGGTATCCCCCACCGGCACCTTCCCCGAGCTCGAGGAGGTGATCTTCTCGCTCAAGCCCGGCGAGGTGGGCGGGCCCGTGGAGACGCCCTTCAGCATCCACATCGTGAAGGTGGTGGACACCCGCAAGGCGGGCACCCTCACCTTCCAGGAGCTCAGGCCGGAGATAAACGAGATGCTCACCGAGTCGAGAATCGACGCCTTCCTGCAGGAGCGCTCGGACGAGCTCATGCGGGAGGCCGAGGTGATCGTCCTCGACCCGGAACTCGCGCCCGCCTGGGACGAGTTCAGGAGGACAGGGGCCGTGCCATCGGCCCCTCCGGATCCCGGCGACGGGGCCGGGTCCCCCGCCGGGCCTGAAGCCCCTGACGGGGCCGCGGACGGGGCCGCCCCGGCTGCGGGCGGCGAAGCGGAATCCTCCGGGACAGCCGCCTCCGCGGCGGGCGGGCCGGAAGGGGAGACGCAGCCGGCCCCGTGACCCTGCAAGGCCTTCTCCCTCCCCTCCCCCGGCCTTGGGCACCCCGCCTTCCGGCACATGAGCCGCGGACAGGCCGGTCCCTGGCCGGATCCGGATGGGCGGAGCCGGGCAGGACTGTACTGGCAGGCCGGACCCGGGCGGGACGATCCCCGGCGGTCCGCACCCAGCAGGCCGTCCCTGCCGGTTCCGTCCCGGGCTACTGGCCCCGGAGGCCTCCGCCTCGGGTCTCGGTCCGGCGCGGCGGCCGTCAAGGGCCCGCCGGCCAGACGCGAGAGAGGGAGCGGGCCCGCCTGGCCGACGCGACCGCCCCTTCCGGGGCGGCCGGGGCTGTTTCGCGGCCCCCCAGATCACTTATAATCCGGACAGGTTCCCGGAACCGCCCCCCTCCCCCCCGCGGGGCGGGGATTCCCGCGGCCCGGCCGGGCGCCTCCCGGATCTGTTCCCGCCGGACCGGGCCTCATACCCCGGCCTCCGGCCGCCTTGCCAAGGAGATCCCCCATGTCGGGACACAACAAGTGGAGCACCATCAAGTACAAGAAGGGCGCGGCCGACGCCAAGCGCGGCAAGCTCTTCTCCCGCCTCATCAAGGAGATAACCATGGCCGCCAAGGACGGCGGGGATCCGGCGGGCAACCCCCGGCTCCGCACCGCCCTCGCGGCGGCCAAGCTCGCCAACATGCCGAAGGACAACATCGACCGGGCCATCAAGCGCGGCACGGGCGAGATCGAGGGCGTGAACTACGAGCAGCTCTTCTACGAGGGCTACACCCCCGGCGGCGCGGCCGTGCTGGTGGAAGTGCTCACCGAGAACAAGAACCGCGCCGCCTCCGAGGTGCGTCACACCTTCAGCAAATACGGGGGGAACCTGGGCGAGCCCGGCTCCGTCGCCTGGAACTTCACCAAGAAGGGCTCCATCACCTTCGAGGAGGGCGTGACCGAGGACCAGGCCATGGAGGTGGCCCTCGAGGCCGGGGCCGACGATATCAACGCCAGCGGCTCCCAGGTGGAGGTGCACACGGCCATCGGCGACCTGGACGCGGTGAAGGAGGCCTTCGACAAGGCCGGCCTCGTCTACACCCTGGCCGAGATAACCTACGTGCCCTCGTCGAGCCTGGAGCTCGCGGGCCGCGAGCTCACCTCCGCCATGAAGCTCCTGGACGCCCTGGACGACCTGGACGACGTCCAGAAGGTCTGGTCCAACATAGACTTCTCCGA
>JAITEZ010000059.1 GCA_031281735.1 Deltaproteobacteria bacterium
AAGCGTCATGGGGGCGGCCCCGGACGGCCCGCCGCGATCACCGTGCGGATCTGGTTCCCGTCAGGGTGCGTTTCTCTTTACCGATTCAGATCAGGCTCCGTTTCGCCGGAAGACTGGTCAAACGGTAACGAGTTATTCTCGATTATCATCATGTTATCAACAGATAACCATTAATTCCTTGTCGATTGACACGTTTTCCTCAGCAATAACAAATAACTGCGACTTTGGTGGGTACGGCAGGCCCCCTCGCGGAATAGCGGACAGGACGGGGCGGCGGCGGGAGCGGGGGCAGGGGGAGCCGACGGCAGGATCCTGGCAGACCGGGGCTTTCCCGGACTGCTCCTGCCGGTTAGGGGCGCCCCCGGGGCGGCATCATGCGGACGGCAACCGATTCGTTTAAGAAATATCCCCGATTATCATCATATTATCGTAAATCAATCACAATTTAATTGCCGAATGTCAGTGCTGTAACTGCTCATGAACGCTGTTCATGAGCAGTTACAGCTAGGCGGTTTAATGTAGGGAGGAAGGCCGCGCCAGAACCCCAGTCCGGGCGAACCGCAACCGGGCAAGGGAGGGGCCTGGTTTTTCGGGGGGTGCGTCCGGTGGAACCCGAAGCGAGGCGGGTGTCTAGGTAAGGAGGGAGCCGCAGGGGAAGAAGGTGCCAGGCTTTACGAAGACTGGGACGACAGCGCGGGTGACCTTGCGGGCCTGGAGGAGAGCCAGGGAAGCGTCATGGGGGCGGCCCCGGACGGCCCGGGGCCGCAGACGGCCGGCACCGGGAAGGGGATCCGGGGACGTACAGGGACGCCGGGCCTGCCGGGCTCGGGCAGGGAAGCAGCATGGACGCCCTCCCCGGCCGCAGGTACCGCAACGCTTTCCGGAAGCTGTCAGGCCGCAGGCGCACCGGGGGTTGCACTGGCGCCGCAGGGCCGGGGCATCGGAATTGAGGCTCCGCCCTGCTTGCTTCACCCGGGTTAACTAGCGTGAATCAGACGCGGGTTTTTCAGGGAATGTCAGAGGCTGAGGTGCAACGGTATGGAAAAAGGGTAGCATGACGGCTGACCCCTGTCAACATATTGACATTTGAAGAGCTGGGGGGTTTGCGGGCCCGCGCCCGGCGTGACCCGCGGAAGCGGTTTTCGGTCCGCGGAACTAGTGGCAGCAAGCCGCTCCTTGCCGGCGGCCGCGCCGCGGAAGGTGCCTCGCCCTCGGCCTCCTGGCTGACACTGATCGGGCGGCGGGCCGGGGGAGGGGAAGGGAGCCGTTTTCGGCGGACTCTCCGTCCGGCGGCGTTCCGGAGACGGCGATCCGGGTTACTGGGGCCTGGGCGGGCGGCGGAGTGCCGCGGAAGACCGCGCCCGGGCGGCCCGCCGCCGTGGCGCCTCCGGGCGGCCTCAGCCCATGAGATTCCTGATCTGCGCGAGGAACTCGCGCGCCCCGACGGTCGCGGGATCCCCCGGTCCCAGGATCCGCATCCTGCCCTCGGCGACCCTCTCCATGATGTCCGCCGCGGGACGGAGCTGGCCGTTGAGTTCGAGCACCTTGGCCGCGTCCAGGAGGGCCGTGAGGGTCAACGGGTGGTCGGGCCCGCGCTCGGTTTCCAGGGCCTTGACCGACTCCCAGCTGGCGGCCAGGGCCGTCCCCCAGTCCTCGATCGCGACGGCTACCGCGACACAGTTGTGCCGGGCCAGGACCGCCCCTTCGTCGGCCGGGCCCTGAGCCACCGACAGGCGGTCTGCGAGAAGCTTCCAGGCGTCCCTGGCGGCGGGGCCGTCCCCGAGCCTGGACACGATGTGCGCCTGCTCGTTGAGGGCCTTGAGGGTGTCAATCGAAGCCGGCCCCCGGGTCCTCTCCAGGGCCGCGATCAGCTTCCCCGTGACGGCGCGGGCGCCCTCCAGGTCCTCCCGGCGGTCAAGGGCTCCGGCAAGGCGGCCCAGGGCGCCGATGGTGGATGGGGAGTCGGGCCCGTTGACCCTCTCGCTGCCCTCGGCCGCCTGGGCCAGGAGCGCCACCGCCTCCGCGAGATCCCCGGCTTCGCCGGTGCCCATGAGCGCCGCTCCCAGCCTCTCGGAGGCGGCCAGGGTCTCGCCGTCCCAGGCGCCCCTGGCCGCGAGCAGGCCCTCGTAGTCCTTCCTGTAGGTTTCCAGGAAGTGCCCCTCGACGATGGCTGTCAGCCCGGACAGGGACGTCATGAGGAGCTCGTCCGCCGCGAGAGTCCTGGGATCGCCGCTCCCGAGAAGCCGCTCCAGCCCGTCGGAGACGCCTTTCAGGAGCCGGAGGGCCAGAAGTGTCAGGTAAGGCTGGCCCTGGGCCAGCAGGGATCGCGCGAGCCTGAACTCGGTGTCCAGGGTCGTCAGGTGCTCCGAGCCGAGGGAGGCCCTCCGCGCCTCCGCCACCCGCTCGAGAAGGTTCGCCGCGAGCCCGTGCTCCCCTATGCCGTGAAGCGCCTCCGCGAGATTGTCCTCGCAGTCCGTCTCGCGCCCGTCCATCACGGGACGGGCGCCCGCAGGCCTTTTCCGCCCCTTGCCCGGGGCCTTCGCCCTGGAGACCGGGACGGCGATCTCCAGGCGGCTTGCGGCGGCCCTCGCCAGGGCCGCCCGCGCCCCGGCCGAGTCCCCGGCCCTGCCCAGCGCCCCGGCGAGCTCCCTGCGGAAATCCACGAGCTCCGGGGCGGCCCATCCGGAGACGCGGGCCGCGAGTGCCCCCTCGATCCACGAGAGCAGGGCCGCGTCGG
>JAITEZ010000085.1 GCA_031281735.1 Deltaproteobacteria bacterium
CGTCCCTTGCCATTTCCAGCCTGATACCATATATTGAATAATGGCTGTCGGGCCGCTCTTTCGGCCCGGCTTCCTCATCCACACCCCCGACGCGAATCGCGGGGAGCCACACCGGGAACCCGCCGGCCGAACGGGCGCCGCCCCTCCCCCCGGCGGCGCACCGAAGCCGCGCCTCGGCCCGCCCCCCAGCCGGCGGGGCGCGGGGATCGCGGCCCCGCGCGAGGCGGGCGCCCCACACCAGCCCCTCAAGGAGTCAGCCTAAGTGAACCATGACGTAAAGGACCTGGGCCTCGCCGACAAAGGCAACGACCGGATCGAATGGGCCGCCCGGAACATGCCCGTTCTGGCCACCATAAAGAAGCGCTTCGAGAGCGAGAAGCCTCTGGAGGGGCTGCGGCTGGGTCTCTGCCTCCACGTGACCACGGAGACGGCCTCGCTGTGCCGCACCCTCCAGGCGGGCGGCGCGGACGTGCACCTCTGCGCCTCCAACCCCCTCTCCACCCAGGACGACGTGGCGGCCGCGCTGGTGAAGATCGACGGCATCCCCGTCCACGCCGTCAAGGCCGAGGATCACGCGACCTATTACAGGCACATCTACTCGGTCCTGGACGTCAAGCCCCAGATGACCATGGACGACGGGGCGGATCTGCTGTCCACCCTCCACTCCGAGAAGCCGGAGCTCCTCCCGAACCTCATCGGCGGCACCGAGGAGACCACCACCGGCGTCATCCGCCTCAAGGCCATGGCCAAGGACGGGGCGCTCCGGTACCCCGTCGTCGCCGTCAACGACGCGCTGACCAAGCACCTCTTCGACAACCGCTACGGCACCGGCCAGAGCACCATAGACGGCATGATCCGCTCCACCAACCGCCTCCTCGCGGGCTCGGTCTTCGTGGTGGCGGGCTACGGCTGGTGCGGCCGGGGGGCCGCCATGCGGGCGGACGGCCTGGGCGCCAGGGTCATCGTGACCGAGGTGGACCCCCTCAAGGCCCTGGAGGCGGTGATGGACGGCTTCCAGGTGCTCCCCATGGCCGAGGCGGCGGCCCTGGGCGACTTCTTCGTGACCGTCACGGGCGACATAAACGTCATCCGCCCCGAGCACTTCGAGCTCATGAAGTCCGGGGCCATCGTCTGCAACTCGGGCCACTTCAACGTGGAGCTCGACCTGCCCGGCCTCGCCGCCGCCTCGTCCTCCCGCCGGCTCATACGCGAGTACGTCGAGGAGTTCACCCTCAGGTCCAGCGGCAAGACAGTCTGCATCCTGGCCGAGGGCCGCCTCATCAACCTCGCCGCCGCCGAGGGCCACCCCTCGAGCGTCATGGACATGTCCTTCGCCAACCAGGCCCTGTCCGCCGAGTACGTGGCGAGGAACCGCGGCCGGCTCCCCCTGGACGTCTTCCCGGTGCCGGCGGAGATCGACCGCGAGATAGCGAGGCTCAAGCTGGACTCCATGGGCTTCAGGATCGACACCCTCACCCCCGACCAGGAGGCCTATCTAGCCTCCTGGAAAGAGGGCACCTGACGGCCGCCGCCCGGCGGCCCCGCCAGCCGCGCGCCCGCCGCAAGGGGCCGGCGGCCAGCCGCCCCGGCCGGAGCCGGGGCCACTCCGGGGGCTTGCGATGAAGGGACCCGCGCGAGACAGTGGGCCACGCGGCCGCGCCGCGGCCCGCGAGGGACGGGGGCGCCCGTCCGGGCCGGGGGCACCGGCGTCCCGCGGGAGGCCGCGGCCACTCCCCGCGCTTCTCGGCGCCTTACTCGTCGCCATGGCGCTCTCCTGCGCCCCGGGCCAGAGGCTCTCCCGTGCCCAGACGGCGGATCCCGGCGCCCTGGAGCGCTCGCTCGAGGCCGTGAAGACGGAGTTCGAGCGGGAGGCCGCCGGGATCCGCGAGCCGGGCGTCCTGCGGGCCGCGGCCTGGAAGGCCGTGGGCCTGTCCTTCCTCGAGGCCCTGGCCGCCATGGACGCCGGGCGCTACGGGGAGTTCAGGGACCGCAACACGGAGGAGATCGAGCAGCTCTGGGCCGACGCGGGCGCGGACTGGGACGGGCGCGAGATAAGAGCCATGCGGCTCTGCGACGACGCCTGGACCCGGCTCGCCGCCCTGCTCGCGGGCAGGGCCGGCTCCTCGCGCGTCCTGGAGGAGCTGGGGGACGTGATGTCCCGCCACGAGGTGACTTCCCGGAGGGCCCGCACCGGCCCCGCCCGCCTGGCCGAGGCCAAGGTCTTCTGGTCCAACCGCCTCGCGGCGCTCTTCCCGCTCCTGGCGAAATGCCTCCCCGGGGAGCCGGAGGAAGGCCTGGCGGACATCACCGAGGATCTGCTCAACAACGCGGAGGTGACGGCCGCGCGCCGGGACATCCACTACCAGGCCCGGATGGATCTGCTCTACAGCAACAACGTCAGGAGCATCACCTCCATGATGTTCCTGTCCCTGGGGCAGCCCTCCTCGCCCTACCGGGCCGACGCGGGGGCCCTGCGGCTGTCGTGGGAAGACTCCATGGCGAACCAGGCCTTCAAGGTCTCGGACAGGATCTCCCATTCACTCCTGACCGCGGCCCAGCTCTCCTTCCCGCTGTCGCACTGGCTCGCCTCCGCCAACAGGTAGGCGGCGCGGCCCGTGCCGCCGCGGTCCGCCCCGGCGCCCCCGGAACGCGGCGCCCCTCCGCCGCAGCGCCGGGCCACCGGACGGCACCCGCCCCGGGGCTTGGGGCCCACCGGGAAAATGACCTTGGATTTTAATCAACTCTTTTATTTTTAAATAATATATATTTAGATATTATTTATTAATAAATCAGTTGACTTATTGGAAAACTCGATATAATCCTCCCAGCAGGACACGTAACGGATATCTTTGTCAAAAGGTTCGCAATTGCAAGCCGCATACTTGATGAGCGGGCGTTGCGACTGCACTCTGGGATCACCGCCGGGTTGCCAGGGCACGGGGGATTCGCCTTCCATCTACCGCCTTTCCGTCATGTCGGCGGCCACGGTCAGCTGGTCCGTGCGTGAAACGGGGGAGCGGCATCTTGCCGCTCCGGCTGACCGGGTAAGGGCCGCTGGCGGGGGACGCGAGCCGGCCGAGGAGACGCAGCCGGGGTCGCGCGAGGCCCTGGACAGGCCGCTAGGGCCGGCCGCGCGGGGGAACCCGGAACCGGCCTTGAGATGGACGGCGAAGAGCCTGGCAGACCCGGCCGGCGAACTGAAAGCGGAAGGACATGCGGTCTCCGTCTGGCTGGTGCCCCGCCTGCCGCACGACTCAGGTTACAGCCTAAAGGGGAACCCGAAGGCGCCTGAGGGCTCCGGGCACCCGCTGCGCGGCGAACAGTTCGAGCACGCCAGCGCCGGATCGGGACGGATGCCGGAACGGGGCAATCCGGCCCCGTCCGTGGATACCAGGAAAGGGTGCAGGGGCATTTCGCGAACGGCGGCAGGGATTGGACGGCCGGGGGGGAAGGAGTGAAGGTCGACAGCCACGGTTTCCCGTCCCCCGGGCTGCCGGGGGAGAACCCGCACGGGATACCGGATCACGGGACGGACACCTCGCTGATCAACGTGGGGACCGGCCACGACACTCCAGGCTTCGCCGCGGGGCCCGTCCGCGTCTGGCGGCATGAATCCGGACATGATCATTACGGGCGCTCCGATCCGGATCTCGTCACCGCCGACGGCGGCGGAAGCTACCCGTGACGTCCCAGGCTGTGGAAACGGCTGCCTCAGGTGTCCGGCGACGAGACTGGGAAGCCTGTGACCGCATGTCATTTCCCTTCCGGGGCATCCAAACTGGACAAGACAGGGCACCGCCTGCCTTCCTTTGTCAGTGCAATCCGGCGGGCGCGGCCCTTGACCAGTTTCGAGAAAATGATCAGCCTGATTCGAAACACCAGGACAGCCACCGGGTTGACCGTGACAAGCCTCCTGCATTCTGAAAAGCATGAAACGGCCGTTAGGGTTTCCGGCTCCGTTTTCAAGGGCATGAATATCAGATATCTTGACTTTCAGGGTGACTGGGATTATTCCATTTGCCAGCGAAATGCAGATCCTCCGCAATCAGGTTATCCTGAAGTAAAATCCTGCTTCCCCCTAACACCGGATTGAAAGACAGGACAGCTTCACATGAGCAGCTGACTGAACAGGCCAAAGCCTGGGAGAGGAGAGGAAATGCAGCTGCTGACAAGGTCAGGTGGATTAACGACTAAGGATGCACGGAGAAAACTTATTAGACTTTGCCAGCAATTTCAGTAGAGTCTAGGCGCCAGCCCTTCCCCGAGAAGTCGCCGTCGCTTCTCGAGGAAGTCGGCTCCCCGGGCTTCATGTGAGCCGTCCGGTGGACGAAGAGCCGCTGCGGAGGCGCCTTGCTGTCCTTCATCGCGGGGGTGTTCCGCCTCGCCGCCTACGTGGACATGTCGGAGGCCGGCTCCTTCTTGCCAGGGTCAGCGCCTATCCGTCGGCAACCCTGATCACCAGGGGGGGAGGGCGGCGTCACGAGGGGCGCCCGGTGCAGGGATGCCAGACGGGAGCCGCTTGCGGCGATAGCGCGCGAGATCGCGCCGGACAGGTTACCCCCGGGCTCGCCCGTCCGCGAGATGGCGGGGTTAGTCAGGGTTCCGCGCCCTGGGCCATCGATCACGCCGACCGCGTGTACCTGATACGCCGCCCCGAGCCAGAGCCCCCGACCCCGGAAGGGGAGGGGGCGACAGTGGGAATCGGCGCCGCGACGGGGTCGGACGGGGTATACGCCGCGGACATGGAGTCCCTCGGCATCGGGCGCGACCGCAAGCTTCCACTGGTCACGACCCGTGACACCTCAGCGGGCGAGATAGCGTGTGGCGGGCGGCGCGTGGCGAACCCGTTCGCCGGCAACGGGGGGCTCGCGGATCTGAAGGATTATCCCTGGCTGGCACGGCATCTCCTCTCCCACGGGGAAGTCGTCGCGGACAGGTCATGCGCCAGGAGGGATCCCGCCCGCTGGTGCCGCACCCCCGACCCGATACACCCCGGGCTCGCGGGACGCCGGAAGCTACTTGTCCCGGACATCAAGGGGGGGGGGGGCCGCCCAAGCCGCCTGCGAGCCGGGGGCATGCTACCCCCATGACAGCCCCTGCCACGCCCGTCTCCGACGAATGGATCTCGGGGCTCTGCAGGCCGTGCTCCTGCCGGCCGCGGCGGCGGCCTTCATCGCCGCCTATTTGACCGGGATGGGTGGGGGTTGCCTCAGTCAGGTTCCAGGCGCAGTACCTGCGCCGCACCGGCCGGGGGGCGGCACCGTCCCGCAGGGCCCGGCGCGGATCGCGGGGGGGCCGGGTCGGCAGCGGAGCGGCACGATCCGGGCGGGGGCGGCGGGCCCTCCCGCCGGCCGGCAGGGGCGGGCCGGTCGCGTCCGCGGAGCGGAAGGCCGGGACGCCCACTCCTTCGGCGGGGGACGCGGCGGCGGCGCCGGCTGGGCGGCCCCTAGTCCACGCCCCTCTGGGCCCTCAGCTCGTTATAGGCGGCGAAGAACTTGTTCACGTGGCCGATGGCGCTGATGAGGAGCCTCTCGCAGTCCTCGATGTCCCGCGTGTTGATGACCGTGTCCAGCGACAGGCTGAAGGCCGTGAGGTCGTCCAGGGACGTGAAGCTGGGGCCTATCATGCCGATGAACATCTTGTGGCGGGTGCGCACCTCCAGGCCCTGGATCGCCTTGAGAAGCTGGTTGTTCTTGATGTTCGCCCCGTAGTAGTTCTCCTGGATGAGCACCACCTGGAACGTCGCGAACTTGAGCTGCTTTGCCGCGTCCCGCAGGTTCAGGGCCACAGAGACCTTGTACCCCATGGTCTCGAGCCTGTCCTTGAGGAGGTTCTGGATCTCCTCGTCGTCGTAGGCCACGAGGGCGCTCTTGAACCCCTCGTGGCTGTCGGCGAGCTCCAGGAGGCTCTGCGCCTCGGAGATGTTGAAGCCGCCCGCGCTCCTGGCGTGCCCGGGCCCGTGCTCCGGGGGGCCGGAGGACGGGAGCGGGGACGGGGGGCCTGGGGACGGCGGGAGCGGGGGGGCGGGGGAGGGGCCCATGTCCGTCCTGGTCCCTTCGGGGGACAGGGAAGGGAAGGCGCCGGGCTGCGGCGTGGGAGGTCCGGGGGGATCCGTGGGGGGGGCGGGAGGACCGAGGGGAGGCGCGGCGGTGCCTGGGGCCGCCGGATCCTGGGCCGGGATGGTCACCGTGTTCTTCTGGCCGCACGAGGGGCAGGAGAAGGTGAAGGGCCTTCCCACGGGGAGCTTGGCGCTGGGCGGGATGTTGAGCTTCTTATGGCAGAAGGCGCATTCTATGAGCAACGGTCTCTCCTTGGACGCGCCGACACGCCGCTTCCCCCCGGGCCAGCCGTCCCCCCGGGCGCCTCGGCGCGTCCGCCTCCGGCGGGGGCGCCCGGGGGGCATCCGCGGCGCGACGTCACTTGGCGGAACGGATATTCACGCCCTGGCCGGCATTGGCGGGGGGCGGGGGCGGCTGCTGCAGGGAGGGTTCGGGAGGGGGCTCGGCGGGCCCCTCTGGGTCGTCCTCCTCCAGGGCGAGCCCCCGGACGGCGTAGTTGGACTCGCCGGTCTCGGCCTTGATGGTGTCGATGCCCCGTGACATGACCGTCTTCTTGGAGCTGTAGGTGAGGGCCACGTCCTCCGCTATGAGCTTCGCGCGGAAGAGCTCTAGGATGTGCTGGTCGAAGGTCTGCCAGCCCAGGGAGATCAGGGACGCGATGGAGTTGTAGAAGGTCTTTTCGGCATCCTCGCCGGCGGTGATGATGTCCTTGATGAGGAGGCTCGATCCCATGATCTCGAGCGCCGCCACGCGGCCGCCCCCTATCTTGGGGAGGAGCCTCTGGCTCACGACCCAGCGCAGGGTGTCCGCGAGGCGCACCCGGATGAGCTTCTCCTCGTCCGAGTCGAAGAGGCCCACGATGCGGTTGACGGTGGTCCCGGCGTCCACGGTGTGGAGGGTGGAGAAGACCAGGTGCCCGGTCTCGGCGGCCGAGAGCGCCATCTCCACCGTCTCCCTGTCGCGCATCTCGCCCACGAGGATGACCTTGGGCGCCTGGCGGAGGGCCGAGCGCAGGCCGTCCGAGAAGGAGTTGAAGTCCTGGCCCAGCTCGCGCTGGTTGAAGGTGGAGAGCTTGGCGGGGTGGATGAACTCCACCGGGTCCTCCAGCGTGACCACGTGGACGGCGGAGCTGCTGTTTATCTCGTCCAGGATGGAGGCGAGCGTCGTGGTCTTGCCGGTGCCCGTGGCCCCCGTCACGAGGATGATGCCGTTCTTCTCCTTGGCCAGGCGCTTGAAGATCTCCGGGAGCCCCAGGTCGTCGATGGACTTGATGTAGGACTCTATCTTCCTCATGACGATGCTGTAGCGGCCCTGCTGGGAGAAGATGTTCACCCTGAAGCGCGCCTTGCTCTCCATGTTGAAGGAGAGGTCGCACGCGCCGGTGTCCAGGAGCGTGCCGATGAGCTGCCGGTTGCCGCGCAGGAGGCTCAGGGCCAGGGTCTCGGTCTGGTAGGCCGTGAGCTGCCGGATCTCAGGCTCGAAGTAGACCGGCACGAGCTCGCCGCCGGTCTCCACCTGGATGGGGTGCCCCACGGTCATGTTGATGTCCGACACCTCGGGGGCGTAGTTCATCAGCTTGTCCAGAATGAATTCCAGGTGGAAGAGGTGCAGCATAGTCTAGACGTCCGTGAAGTCCTCGGGCGGCGAGGTGAGGTACTGGCGGAACTTCGCCTTGTCCTGGCAGTGGTTGTAGGCGTCGTTGGGCGAGATGCGGCCGGCCAGGAGGTGATCCAGGATGGCATCGTCCATGCTCTGCATCCCGAACTTGCGCCCGGTCTGGATGGTGGTCGCTATCTGGTGGATCTTGCCTTCGCG
Source organism: Deltaproteobacteria bacterium (assembly GCA_031281735.1). Classification (GTDB taxonomy): domain Bacteria; phylum Desulfobacterota; class Desulfarculia; order Adiutricales; family Adiutricaceae; genus JAIRZX01. The sequence goes on from JAITEZ010000085.1 coordinate 7,875, forward strand.
GATGAGGTTGCGGACGGCGGGGGTGGCGAGGAGTATCTCCAGGGCCGCCACCCGCCCCGACTGGTCCACCCGCCGGAAGAGCGCCTGCGCCACCACGGCCCTCAGCGCGTCGGCGAGGGAGGCCCTGATCTGGGGCTGCTCGTTGGCCGGGTAGATGTCGATTATGCGGTCAACGGTGGAGGCGGCCGAGGTGGTGTGGAGCGTCCCCATCACCAGGTGGCCGGTGTTGGCGGCCTCGAGGGCGAGGGAGATGGTCTCCAGATCCCTCATCTCGCCCACCATGATGATGTCCGGGTCCTCCCTCAGGGCCCCCCTGAGGGCCGTCGAGAAGCTCCGCGTGTGGGTGTACACCTCCCGGTGGTTGACCACGCACCTTATGCTGTGGTGCACGAACTCGATGGGATCCTCTATGGTCAGGATGTGATCGAAGCGGGTGCGGTTGGCGTGGTCTATGATGGTGGCGAGCGTGGTGGACTTCCCGCTCCCCGTGGGCCCGGTCACGAGCACGAGCCCCTTGGGCAGGGACGCGAGCCTGCCGATCACCATCGGGAGCCCCAGCTGCTCCACCGTGGGTATGTTAGAGGGGATCTCCCGGAAGACCGCCGACACGCCCCACTTCTGGTTGAAGAAGTTGGCGCGGTAGCGCGCTATGTTGGGGATCTCGTAGCCGAAGTCCACGTCCCCCGTCTCCTCGAAGATCTTCACCTTCTCCTCGGGGGCTATCTCGTAGAGCATCTTCTTGAGCTCGGAGGTCTCGAGGACCTTGAACTTGATCCTCTCGATCTTGCCCTTCACGCGCAGGAGGGGCTGGTTCCCGGAACACAGGTGCAGGTCCGAGGCCCCGACATCGTGCATGAACTTGAAAAAGGCGTCGAGAAAAGCCAAATCCGACTCCTTTGGCGCGGATCGCGGCCGCTCCGGGGCCCGCCCACCGCAGGGCCCCCGGGCAGGCGGGGGGTGCCCGCCTGCCCGGGGCTCGGGCCGCCGCCCCGGCGGCCCGCGGGGGGTCAGGGCCTGTTGCGCTTGCGGCCGGCCTTCCGGACCCAGCCGTCCTTGAGGGCCACGATGCGGTTGAACAGCGGGGGCCCTCCGTCCCTCCCCGAGGCCGGATCCACCATGAAATACCCCAGCCGCTCGAACTGGAAGCGATCCCAGGGCGCGACGGGGCCAGCGGAGGGCTCCAGGCGGGCCTCGGACATCGTCACCAGCGACTCCGGGTTGAGCTCGGAGTCGAGATTCTCGCCCGTGGGGCGCTCCACCCGGAAGAGCCGGTCGTAGAGGCGCACGGCGACGGGCCGCGAGAGCGGCGCCGGCACCCAGTGGATGATGTTGGGCCGCACGGGCTTGCCCTTGGCGTCGACGACGGTCGGCTCCTGGCCGAGCTGGCACCTGATCAGTGTCACCCGCCCCTCGGCGTCCTCCTCCCAGCCCGTGCACTTCACGTAGGCGGCCCACCTGAGGCGCGCCTCGCGGCCCGGCGAGAGGCGCAGGAACCCGGGGACGGGCTCCTTCATGAAATCGTCCCGCTCTATGAAGATCTCGCGCGTGAGGAACAGATCCCGGTGCCCCATCCGGTCCGGGTCGTCCGGGAAGAATGGCGCGGAAATCCGCTCCTCGCGCCCCTCGGGGAGGTTCTCGATAACCACCCTGACCGGGTCGAGGACCGCCATCACCCGCTTCACCGCGGGGTTGAGGTCGTCCCGGACGGCCTTCTCCAGCCACTCCAGCTCGATCCAGGAGTCCTTCTTGGCCACCCCGATCCTCTCGCAGAAGAGCCTGATGGAGGAAGGCGTGAAGCCCCTGCGGCGGATGGCGGCGATGGTGGGGAGCCGCGGGTCGTCCCAGCCGTCGACGCGCCCCTCCTTGACGAGCTGGAGGAGCCTGCGCTTGCTCATCATCGTGTACTCGAGGTTGAGCCGCGCGAACTCTATCTGCCTGGGCCTGGGCTGCGGCCAGTCCAGCTTCTCGAGGAACCAGTCGTAGAGCGGCCGGTGATCCTCGAACTCCAGGGTGCAGATGGAGTGGGATATGCCCTCGATGGCGTCCGACACGCAGTGGGCGTAGTCGTACATGGGGTAGATGACCCAGCGGTCGCCCGTGCGGTGGTGCTCCGCCTTCTTGATGCGGTAGATCGCCGGGTCCCGCATGTTTATGTTGGGCGAGGCCATGTCGATGCGCGCCCGGAGGCACCGCGTCCCCTCCGGGAACTCCCCCGCGCGCATGCGCCGGAAGAGGTCCAGGCTCTCCTCGGCCGCCCGGCCCCGCCAGGGGCTGTCCTTGCCGGGCTCGGTCAGCGTCCCCCGGTAGGCCTTCATGTCGTCGGGGGCGAGGTCGCAGACGTAGGCCCAGCCGTCCCGGATGAGCCTCTCCGCGCACTCGTAGAGCCTCTCGAAGTAGTCGGAGGCGTAGAAGAGCCTGTCGTCCCAGTCGAACCCCAGCCAGCGCACGTCCTCCTGGATGGAGTCGACGTACTCCACCTCCTCCTTGGCCGGGTTCGTGTCGTCGAAGCGGAGGTTCGTGCGCCCCCCGTAGTCCTTCGCCAGCCCGAAGTTAAGGCAGATGCTCTTGGCGTGCCCGATGTGGAGGTACCCGTTGGGCTCGGGCGGGAAGCGGGTGGACACGCCCCTGTACCTGCCGGATGCCAGATCCTCGTCGATGAAGGTCCGGATGAAATTCTTGGGGCGATCTTCTGTGTCCATAGGCTCGCGTGACCGCGCTTTCTTTCTCGGCAGCCGCCGACTCCGTGGTTCCAGGTTGCAGGGCCCGCGCCCGCCGGTGCGGCTCGGGCGGTGGCGGGACGCGGGGGGAGCCCTATGCGGCCGGGACCCGGAGGCCTGGGGGGGACCGGAAGGGCGGCGCGACCGCGGCCTCGTGGCCGGTTTCGCGGGACCTCAGGCCCGGCGTTTCTGTATAACCCGTTGATTCTACGCGTTACTGGGCATCCTTGCAATACGTGCGGCCAAGGGCGCCGGGAGATCCCGCCCCGGGGCCGCTCCGTGCCCTCCGCCCGCCCCGGGGCGGGGGTTCCGTCCCGGGGGCGGCCTCCCAGGCAGGGGGGCGGCGGGGGAGGTTTCCGGGACGCCTCCCCCCGCGGGGGCCAGGGAGAGAAACTGCTCCATTATAGAGCAAGCGCGCCTTTTTTTTACAGGAGCCCGCGCGGGGCATCCCGGGGCCCCCCGCGCCCCCCCTGCGCGTACGGGGGAGCGCCCCCCGCCTCCCCCCCCCCGCCGTTCCCTCCGGGGCGCATGACTCCGGGGGAGGCGGGGGGCAGCCCCGCGGCGGATCAGGCCCTGGACGCGCTGGCCTGGCAGGCGCCCCGAAATGTCATCCGCGCGGCGCTTTCCCGCCGCCCGTCCCGCCCCGGCGCCGGCCGGCGGCGGGGTCTGCCGGGCGGGATCCCCGCCGCGCAATCCGCCCCCGGAATCCCCCGCCCGCCGCGAGAAGGATGTCTCCCCCCCCGTCCCCGCCCGGTAGCGTGGCCTCGTTCCCGGCGGGCGGCTGTCGCAAAACCATACGTAATCATATAATTAAATTTAATAATAATAGATATAATATAATAAAATGATTATCGCAAATTAGTTGCCGCCAAGAACTTGCCGTTCCGGTGGCACGGAAACGCTTCCCGGCGGACAGTTGCTCTATCGGAAACGGCCGGGAACTGGATGCCCCGCAGGCCACGTGGTACCCGTGCCACCCGGCGTCTCCCTCGCAATCCACGGCTGCAATCTCCGGGCGGGCACGGCCCCGGCCGGAGGGGCACTGCTGAAGGGGCAGGGGCCAGGGTCGCGGGCGGGAGGCGCCGCGGCAGGGAAGAGATGCACCGAGAGAGAAGCGCCGCGGGAGAGCCATGACACATGATATGCTAAGGCACATGATATGCTTGGCATCGGGGCCGAAGATGACAGAGGCTCTGCGGCGGGAGGAGCCGACCGGAGAACCCTGGGAGGAAGGCCTTCCGCCGGGGATGGTCTGGGATATCCGCATAGCGCCTGAAAGGGAGAAAGGGAGCTGGGCAGGATATGGCAATATAGACACGGGGGAAGAGGGGGCTCGCGCGATGCCGGGAAGGCAGGCGGTACGGAGGAGTGCCGACCGGCGAGGCAAGGGGCGGCCGGCGGGGGCACGGGGTGGTACCGGCACGAAAGAGGGAACCGGGCAGCGCTGCCGGGCCCGCCCGGAACCTGCGGGAGTTCCGGCCGCCGGGATCCGGCGGCGGAGCGTCTCCCGGCAGCGACCGCCCCCCGGAGCGGGATCCCCTCCGCCGTGCGCCTCCCTCCTCCAGATGGCGGACGGCCCGCCCCGGAACACCCCTCCCCAGCCCGGGAACCGGACATCAGGCCCCCCGCAGAGGCCGGCCGCCCGTGCCCTTCCGGGACAGGCAGGGGCCCCGCCGGCCGGCCAGCGGCCGCAGGGGGTAGCCCCGCCGGGAACCGATGGGTCCCCGGCCCCGGTGGCCGTTCCCCGCGCCCGAAGGGACTGGCCCGGGCGGCAATGCCATGTCATAACAGTCGCCTTGCCCCTCTTCCCTGCTCCGCGTGATCAACGGGGGGTCCGGAACCTCCGAAAATTACAATTATCGGTTGCAAGGGTGCTGATAATCTCTTACACTTTTAGTGCGACACGAGGCTGACACATTCCCGGCGGCACGACCGGAGGCCGGTTTCCCTGCCCACCCGGGTTCCGCGCCCCGGGACGCCCCGCAACTGTCGCCTTCCCCCGACCGCGGGACAGCTTTCTGCCCCCGTGAGAGCCCGCCACGCCCGAACGGTCGGCCGTGCTGCACCCGCTGGAGCGCCCGCCCCGGCGGGTGCCGGGCTCAAGCCCGTCTCGCTTAGAATCCAGGCCGTAAAACAGGCGCCTTGATTGTTTTGCCTCTGTCTCTCCGGTCGCCCTCCCGCCCCGGGGACAAGAGACGGCCCGCCCGACGCGTCCCGATGCCCTGCTGGCCCGCCTCAAGGCCCGGCCCGGGACACGGGCCGCGTCGGGCCGCCCGGGATCCGCAGCCTGCGGGCCGTGCGGACGAACCGCCTTCCCATACACGAACAGCCGCCCCGAGGGGAACCAATGCCCAGCAAACTCAAGGTCGTAATCGCAGCCTCCGAAGTGACCCCGTTAGCGCAGACGGGAGGCCTGGCCGAGGTCGCGGGGAGCCTGCCCCTGGCCTTCGCGGAACTGGGGGTCGAGGCGGCAGTGATCATGCCCGGCTACTCCTCCGCCATCGCCAGGCCGGGCATCGAGGACGCGGGGATCGACCTGGAGGTGGGGGAGGGGGCGGAGGCGGCGGCGTGCAGGCTTTACCGGGGGAGGCTGTCGGACAAGGTCCCGGTCTGGCTCGTCCGCTGCGACCGCTACTTCGCCAGGGAAGGCCTCTACGGCGCCGGAGGCGACGCCTTCCCGGACAACCCCGAGCGCTTCGCCTTCTTCTGCAAGGCTGCGGTCAAGGCGCTGGGACGCATCGGCGGCCAGCCCCCCGATATCGTGCTCGCCAACGACTGGCAGACCGGGCTCATGATGCCCTACCTCCTACTCGAGGGCCCCGGCGCCCCCAAGGGGGTCTTCGTCATCCACAACCAGGGCTTCCTGGGACTGGCGCCCCAGGAAGCCAGGGCGTTCATCGGCCTGCCCGAATCCTTCTACGGTATCGACGGCCTGGAGTACTTCGGCCTCCTGAGCTACCTTAAGGCGGGCATCGTCTACAGCCGGACCCTCGTGACCGTCTCGCCCACCTATGCCAAGGAGATCCAGACCCCGGAGTTCGGCCACGGCCTGGACGGGCTCCTACGCGAGCACTCCTTCAAGCTCCACGGCATCCTGAACGGCGTCGACTACAGGGTGTGGAACCCCGCGACCGACCCGCACATCCCCTTCAACTACACGTCCGGGAACCTGGAGGGGAAGATCCGGTGCCGGGAGGCCTTCATGAACTCCGCCGGCCTGGAGGACTCCCCGGGATCCCCGCTCTTCGTCATGGTGAGCCGTCTCACCGCCCAGAAGGGCATCTCGCTCCTGGTCGAGGCCGCCCAGGACATGATGGACGTCCTGGACGCCCGGATCGCCATCCTGGGCACCGGCGACCCCTGGTTCGAGAGCCAGCTCTCCGGGCTCGCGGGCGCCAACCCCGGCCGCATGTGGCTCAAGCTGGACTTCAGCACCAGCCTCTCGCACCTCATGATGGCGGCGGCGGACTTCGTGCTCGTCCCCTCCACCTACGAGCCCTGCGGGCTCTCCCAGCTCTACGCCCTGAGATACGGGGCCATCCCGGTGGTGCGCACCATCGGGGGCCTGAACGACACCGTCCGCGACTTCGCCGGCAGCAGCCCGGACGGCCGCTGGGACACGGGCTTCAAGTTCGGCGCCTTCAACCGCCACGCCTTCTTCAGGGCCGCCAGGAGGGCCGCCGAGCTCTACCGCCAGGACGGCGGCCAGGTCTTCTCAGCCATGTGCAGCAACAACATGCGCGAGGATTTCTCCTGGCGGACCTCGGCGCTCTCCTACTACTCGCTCTTCCTCAACATAGTGAAAAGCGCCTGACACCCCCCGCGCCCGCGCCCCCCGGAAAGCCTCCGCCCCGGGCGCGGAGGGCCAGTGACATGATCTGCGCCCCGGCCGGTATCCCCGCCGGGGCGGAAGCCGCGGGCGGGCCGGGCGTCCGGGAGGCGGCCGTCCCTGACGCAGGCGCCCTCAGCGCGGCAGACCATCCCGCCCGCCCGACGGGCGGGCGCAATCCCCCGGCACCCGGCCCGGGAGCCGGGGAGCGGCCCGAGGACCGACACTTGAAACCCGAACGGCACCTCATAATACACGGACACTTCTACCAGCCGCCCCGCGACGACCCCTGGACCGGCGCCGTGCCCAACCAGGTCTCTGCCGCGCCCTTCCCCAACTGGAACGCGCGCATCAACCGGGAGTGCTACTCCCCCAACACCCTCGCGAGGGTGCTGGGCGAGGGCGGGACCATCGAGCGGGTGATCAACAACTACCGGCACATCAGCTTCAACGCCGGGCCCACGCTCATGATGTGGATGCAGGGGCACGCCCCGGAGACCTACGAGCTCATCGTGGAGGCCGACCGCCTGGGGGCGGCCGATCACGGCGGCCACGGCCCCGCCATCGCCCAGGTCTTCAACCACGTCATCATGCCGCTCGCGCTCACCCGCGACAAGCTCACCCAGGTGTCCTGGGGCAGGCTCTTCTTCAGGAGGGTCTACGGGCGCGAGCCCGAGGGCATGTGGCTCGCCGAGACCGCGGTCGACACCGAGTCCCTGGGGATCATGGCCCGCAGCGGGATAAGGTTCACCATCCTCGCCCAGAACCAGGTGGACGCCGTGCGCCCCCTCGCCCCCCGGCCCGGCGGGGGGGATCCCCCGGACGCCTCCCCGTGCGCCCGGGGCGGGGTGGCCGGGACCGGCCCCTGGGAGATCCTCGCGGGCCCCCCCGATCCCCGCGAGCCGTACCGGGTGTTCTGGGGCCCCGGCCCGGACGACTTCATCGACGTCTTCATCTACGACGGCCCTGTGAGCCGGGCCGTCGCCTTCGAGAACCTGCTCCGGGACGGGAAGGCCTTCCTGGACCGCATCAGGCTCGCCTTCGGGACGCCGGACGGGGACCGGCCCCTCCTCGTCAACCTGGCGACGGACGGGGAGTCCTACGGCCACCATTTCCACTTCGGGGAGATGGCCCTCGCCTGGATCCTGAACCGCCTCCAGGAAGGCGCTGGCGAAGAGGGGATACGTCTCACCAACTACGGCGAGTTCCTGGCCGCCCACCCCCCGCGGCTGGAGGCGCGGATTGTCGAGGGCAGCTCCTGGAGCTGCTGCCACGGGGTGGAGCGCTGGCGCGCCGACTGCGGCTGTCGCACCGGGGGCGACCCCTCCTGGAACCAGAAGTGGCGGGCGCCCCTGCGGGAGGGCCTGGACTGGCTCCGGGATCGCATTGCCGAGACCTTCGAGCGGGTGGCCCCGGAGTACTTCAGGGAACCCTGGGTGGCCCGGGACGCCTACGGGGACGTGGTGGCAGCGAACTACGCCGCCGACGCCCGCGAGGCCTTCCTGGAGGCCCACGCCACCGAGGAGGGGAGGAGCCAGAAGGGCCGCCAGGCGGCGCTTGAGTTCATGGAGGCCCAGCTCATGTCCCTGTACATGTTCACGAGCTGCGGCTGGTTCTTCGACGACATCGCGGGCCTGGAACCCGTCCAGAACCTGCGCTACGCCTCGCGGGCCATCGCCCTCACCCAGCGCCACACCCCGGCCGATCTCGAGCACGGGCTCATGTCCTTCCTCGTGAAGGCCATCCCCAACAACCGCGACTATCCGACCGGCGCGGAGCTCTGGAACGCCAAGGTGGCCGGCGGCTCGCTCCGGGCCGCGTCGACGGCGGCCCCGTGGGCCGCCGCCTACGCCATGAACGTGCCCGGGGCGCTCAAGCCCATGCGCTGGGCCGAGGTGACCTGCCTCGTGGCCGACCGCACCTACCGCAAGCCCACCGGACAGCTGCCGCTCCTCTTCTGCGGGAGGGCTACGCTCCGCGAGAAGCGGCTCGACGCCCTGACCGAGAGGATCGCCATGGTGCTGGCGGACGACGGGCCCAGGCTCGACATCCTCGTCTTCGAGACGGGGCCGGGCAAGGCGCCGGATCTCGAGAGGGCCAAGGCGGTCTTCATGGAGAAGGGCCCGCAGTACCTGCGCTCGGCCTTCGAGCCCCTCTTCCCCGGCGAGGCGCAGTTCACCCTGGAGACCCTCTGGCCCTCGGTACGCGAGGAGATCCTGACCGCGCAGCTCAAGGTGTTCTTCGACGAGATCAAGGTGAACACCATAAAGGCCTTCCGCAACTACCGCGGCGCTCTCCTGCAGTACAGCCAGAAGGAGAACGCCTGGGACTGGATGGACCGCTTCATCTTCCGCCTCATGGCCGAGGTGGAGCTCGAGAACGTCCTGAAGCCCATGGGCGACGGGAGGCCGGTCGACCTGCCGCGCCTCAAGGAGCTCATCGCCCAGGAGTCCGGCCGCTCCGCGCGGAACCTTCCCGTCATCCGGGAGTCCGCCGTCCTCTACATCAGGAGCCTCTTCACCCAGCTGGCGCGCGGGCCCCGCAGGCCCACGCTCCCCGAGGAGCTCCTGAACTTCCTCAGGTTCGTCAAGGAGAGCATGCCCGAGGTGGATCTCTGGGAGCCCCAGAACCTCTTCTACCGCCTGGTCCGCAACGAGGCCTGGCTGTTCCGGGCGCTCACCGCCCCCGACAGGGCCGTCCTGGCCGAGATAGGGCGGATCCTGGGCTTCAGCGAGAGGATAGCCGCCGCCGCCCGCGCCTGACGCGGGAAGGCCCGGCACCCCGCGCGAGGCGGGCGGGACGGCCCGGCGCC
>JAITEZ010000125.1 GCA_031281735.1 Deltaproteobacteria bacterium
CGCGCCGGCGGCCGCCCGCAGGCGCCCGGCCCGCCGGCCGGCGCCCCGAGGCACTCCCGCCCCCGGAGGGGCGCCCGGCCCCGCGGCGCTCACGGCCCCCGGGTTCCCCGGATGCCAGCGGCGCCCAGGCGGCATGCGGCAGCCGGGGCGGCCCCCGCCTCCCGGAGGAACACGCCATGACCGTGCCCACGCGCCCGGGCCCCCTTCCCCGCCGGCCCGTCTACGTCACCGACCCCGAGGAGGCGCGGGCCCTCGACCGGTGGGCCATGGACGCCCTGGGCCTCCCCGGGATAGTCCTGATGGAGAACGCCGCCCGCTCCGCGGTGGCGCACGCCCTGGAGTTCTGGCCGGATCTGGGCGAGAGGACGCTCCGCGTGGACGTCCTGGGAGGCCCGGGCCAGAACGGCGGGGATGGGTGGGCCATCGCCCGGATCCTGCGCGGGCTCGGCCACGAGACGGCCTGCTGGATGATAGCGGACGCCCGGCACGCCCCCCAGGGCGACGCGCTGATCAACTTCCGGGCCCTGGAGGCGCTGGGGATACCGCTCGCGCGCATCTCCTCCGACGGCGACCCCCTCCCGGACTGGGAGGCCTGCGACGTCCTGGTGGACGCCGTCTTCGGGACCGGGCTCGCCCGCGGGCTCGACGGCCAGGCCGCAAGGGCGCTGGCCTCCGTGCCCCGGAGACCCAGGAGGCTCAGGGTGCTCGCGGTGGATCTCCCCTCGGGCGTCTCCGGGGCGGACGGGAGGGCCCTGGGCCCCGCCCCGGAGGCGGATCTTACGGTTTCGCTCGCGACCTTCAAGCCCGGGCACTTCGCGGGGGACGGCCTCGGGCTCTCGGGCGAGCTGCGCCTGGGCGACATCGGGCTCCCCCCCGAGGCCTTCGCGGCGAGGCCCCCCCGGGGGATCCTCCTCGACCGCTGGGAGGCGCGGGATCTGGTTCCCGCTCGCCCACCCTGGGGCCACAAGGGCACCTTCGGGCACGCCGTCGTGGCGGGGGGATCCCCCGGCAGGAGCGGGGCGCTCGCCCTGGCCGCCACCGGGGCGCTCAGGGCCGGGGCCGGGCTCGTGACCCTCGCCTGCCCGGCCTCCCTGGCCCCCTCCCTGGACCAGCGGCTCGCGGCGCCCATGACCCTCGCGCTCCCCGAGACGTCCGGCGGCCTTCTCGACGGCGCCGGGGCAGGGGCCCTCGCCGACTTCCTGAGGGGTCTCGCGAGGGGCGGGCGCCTGGCGGCGCTGGGCCTCGGCCCCGGCCTGGGCCGCGCGCCCGGGCCCCTCGCGCTCGTGCGCGAGCTGTCCCTGTCCCTGCCGGGGCTCCCGCTGGTCCTGGACGCCGACGCCCTCGACCCGGCGTCCGGGGCCTTCCCTGCCCTGAGGGCCCGGGCCCTCCCCGCCGTCGTGACGCCGCACCCGGGGGAGGCGGCCAGGATGCTGGGGGTTACCGTCCGGGAGGTGGAAGGCGACCGGCTGGCCGCCGCAGGCCGGATTGCCGAGCTCACGGGGGCCGTGACCGTCCTCAAGGGCCGGCACACGATCGTCATGGACGCCGCCGGGGCGGCCCGCGGCGGCGTCCCGGCGGCGGGGGAGGCCAGGCCGTGCCGGGCGGAGGCCCGCTACCGCGTGAACCTCGGCGGCGGCCCCGCGCTCGCGGCCGGCGGCTCCGGGGATCTCCTGACCGGGCTCGCCGCGGGCTTCCTCGCCAGGGGCATGGCACCTTTCGCGGCCGCGTCCCTGGCCGTCTACGTCCACGCCGAGGCGGGGGACCTGGCGGCGGCCGCCATGGGCCCGCAGGGGATCTCGCCCCAGGAGATCCAGCAGTACATCCCCCTGGCCCTCTCCGCCCTCTCCGGCTTCCGGCCCTCCCCGGGGGCCCCCCTGCTCGCGGGGGCGGGGGTGTAGAGCCGCCGCTCCCCCGCCCGGAGGCCCCCAGGGAGACCATGGCCACGCTGTCCGCCGCCATCAGCACCGCGCGCAGGCGCGGGCTCCGCGAAGGGCCCAACCCCTGCCCGGCTGACCCGGGATCCAGGATAGCCGCCCGCGACGGCCGGTGAGAGCGCAGGCCCACCCGCCGGGACGCCGCCATGCCGAGCAGGGGGCGGGGGTGTCGCGCGGGCCGGCCGGGGCACTCCCGGATCCCCCGGCCCCGCTGACCGCGACGGAGACGGACGCCGCCGCGGCTATCCTCCGGGCGGGGCTGCGCTAATCCGAGGCGAAGGGGATCCCGGCGCGTGTCCGGACGACCTGGAGCGCGCGGCCCCCGGGGCCGACCCCGCAGGGCGGGCCGGAGGCGGACGGGGCGGAGACGGGCGAGGGCACGGCGGAGGCCCTGGCCCAGCTCAAGGAGGCCGCGGAGAAGCACGGGGCGGCCGTCTCGCCTGAATCGCGGGCCGGGTTCCAGGCCCTGCAGGACGGCGGGGGTGCTGCGGCCGAGCTCAACGCCGCCGCAGGTGGCCTGATGCTGGTGGCGAAGCTGAACCTCAGGCGTGGCGGGCCCGGCGGGCGGGGGCAGCCGGGCCCCGACGCCGCGCGGGAGCCGGGGCCCGCGCCGGAAGGGCCGGCCCCGGCGGTTGGCGGGGAGGGCCGGGCGGAGGCCGGCGGCGGGGAAGGCGAGGGCGCCCCGGCCCCGGCCGCGGCCCCGCCCCCTCCGGGATCGGGGAGGGAGGCACGGAAGCCGTCTCCCCGGCGCGGCAGGCGGCCGAGGGCATCCGGGCGGTGGCGGGCGACGCCGCCGGCCGGGCCCTGGGATCCGGAACCGGGGCGGACGTGGGGGCCGCGACCGGGGCCGTCGCGGATGCCGCGGGGACGGGGACGCCCCCGGAGCCTGGTGAGAGCGGATCCGTCCCTGAACCGGGCGAGCCCGCCGGGCCCGAGGCGGGGCCGGGGCGGTCAGTCCCGGAAGGCTGGGGGGCGCTCCTGCTGGCGGAGACGGGCGAGGGACGGTATCATGTCGCCGCGGGGGCGGCGGGTGGCTGGCACCGGCGCAAGGCACCGCGGAACGGCAGGCCCGTCTCGGCGCGGAACGCGGGCCAGGCCGCGTCCCCGGAGCGGGCCTGGGCACCCTCCGGGAAGGCCGCGCCCCTTCCGGCCGGGTTCCGGGCGGAGGTGGCCGCCAGGCCCAAGACGACAGCGGGGGGCAGGCCGGTGCCGAACCCCGGCGGCCCGCTCGCCGCCCCCGGCAGGGACGCCGTGCGCCCCTTCCTCCGGGACGGGAGGGGCGTGGCGGATAATCGGGGGGGGCACGGCGTCCGTCCTGGCGCGCTACCGGAGGGCGGCGGCCGCGGCGGGAGAGGGAGAGGCATGGGGGAACTCGAGGCGGTGAGAGTCGGCAGAGGCCGAGAGCCGGCGGGAGCCGATACCGGGGAGCGCGGCGCGGGTGCTCCCTCCGGGGACGCCGGCCCTGCCGCTCGTGGCGGTGGGGAGGCCCCGGGCGCGGGGGACGGGGGACAGGAGCCGCAGCGGCCCGGAACGGCTGTAGCCGATGCGGGCGCTGACAGGGCGACTGGCCGGGGAGCGCGGCCCGGCGCCCGAACCGGTGGAGCCGAGGGAACCCGTGCCGAGGCGGGCGCGGAGGGCGGCGGGGAGCAGGGCGGCCAGGGAGCCGGACGCCCTGGAGACCGCGACGTCGCGGACGGCGATCGCGAGGCACGGGAGGGGGAGCCCGATACCGCAGGGGAAGAGGAAGCCGGGGAAGAGAAAACAGAGGCGGCCGAGGACGATTGCCGGGCCAGGCCGAGTACCGGGACAGAGGCTGGGGATCCCGGAAGGGGAAGGCGGAGGACGGGTAGGCGGGAGACCGTTTCCGTCGAGGAGGATGACGCCGAGGACGAGCCGGCGAGACGGCTCGCCGCGAACGACCCGGACAGGGCGGCGGGGGAGGCCGGGGAGGAAGAGCCCGCGCCCGGGCCCGCGACGGCCGTCAGGAGACGCCGCGGGGGCGGGGCGGGGGACGCGGGGCGGATCGCGGACGGGCTCCGCGCCGAGCGCGAGCGGGCCATCGACGCCGCAGGCGGGGACGGGGAGACGAGGCGGCTCCGCAAGGAGATGCTCCGGGAGCTTCCCGTGAACACGGACGCGGGGGACACCGGCGCCCTCGTGGAGCGTTACGCCAGCGCCCTCGCCAGGGAGACCGGCTCGCTCGCGGACGCCAAGGCGTACGCCGGGAGGCTGTTCGCCGTCGCCCGGAGGGAGGACTTCGAGGGCGACGTCCTGAACGGCAGGTCCAGGCTGGCGGCTGCGTTCTACATGCTCGTCCACTCCAAGGCGGCCGACGTCGCGGGCGCGTGGGCCTGCCTCGAGGCCGCCGATCTCTACGCCGAGGCGACGGCGCAGGCCAAGAGGAACCTCGAGGCCTGGCTCGCCGGGGCGCGGGAGTTCAGGACCGAGACCCCGGCGAACATCATCCGGAACGCCGCCCAGACCGGGGCCCGCCGCGCCGTGACCGACATGACGGGCCTCACCACCCGGATGCAGAACGCCCTCTCCCGGTTCGCGTCGTTCCACGGCTTCCTCCGGAGGAACCTCACGGAAGGGCAG
>JAITEZ010000129.1 GCA_031281735.1 Deltaproteobacteria bacterium
TGCTCGGATCCACCGGGTCGGGGTCCCGGCTCGGTTCCGCCGGGACGGCCCCCCCAGCCGCCGCCGGGGCGCTGCTCCTGATCGGGTCCGCCGGGACGGTGCCCCTGATCGGATCCGCCGGGACGGCTTCCCCAGCCGCCGCCGGGGCGCTGCCCCTGATCGGTTCCGCCGGGGCGGTGCCCCGAGTCGGATCCGCCGGGACGGCTTCCCCAGTTGCCGTCGGGGCGGCGCCCCGAGTCGGATCCGCCGGGACGGCTTCCCCAGCCGCCGCCGGGGCGGCGCCCCGAGTCGGATCCGCCGGGACGGCTTCCCAAGTTGCCGCCGGGGCGGCGCCCCGAGTCGGATCCGCCGGGACGGCTTCCCCAGTTGCCATCGGGGCGGTGCCCCGAGTCGGATCCGTCGGGACGGCTTCCCCAGTTGCCGCCGGGGCGCTGCCCCTGATCGGTTCCGCCGGGGCGGCGCCCCGAGTCGGATCCGCCGGGACGGCCTCCGCTGTTGCCTTGCCCGGCTCCATAGCGGTTCCCGTCCCGCCCGGTGCCTCCCCCGCGTTCGCGGCTCCGGCCGGCGCCCCCGTCGATGGTGATCCTCCGGACGCTCCCGCGCCGACTCTCGTCGCGACCGATGCTCTCCGCGCCTCCCCCCATGGGATTCCTGCCGCCATCCCGGCCTGAGCCGTCCTGGCCTGGGCGATGGACGGCCCCGCCACCGGTCGGCGGCCGGGACGCGTCCTCGGAGGTGCCGGACGACGGGCTCCCCTCTACAGAAGGTACGGCCTCGGAGGGGGCCGCAGCCGGATCGTCCGTCACGGCGTCCTGGGCGAGCGCGGCGCCTGCCGAGGTGCCGAAAGCCACCAGGGCAGCCGCGACCAGCGAGCCAAGGCGCTCCCGCCCCGCCTTCCGTCTCTCCACAGAGGTTTCGCCCGAGCCATGCGGCTCCGGGAGCCCCCGGCCGACCCGGCACCCAGTACCATCGCTGTGCAGTTTCATCGCCTCGCCTCCCCAGAGCGGCCGTAAAGCCAACGCGACATGCCATGCGCCTCCATGTCGGTATGGAGCATATCATCGGCATGATAACCCCCCCGGCCCCCGGGCGCACTACCCTTCTTGGATCTTCCAGTTCCTTGCCTCGGCGAGCGGCAACATTTCAGTATCCGTACGCGCTAATTTGTGTCATTGCCGCTGGCAGGCGGCAGGATACCGAGGAACTGGCCAGTATACACCGGTGATGTTGCCAGGCCCGGCGGCCGTCCCCGGCCCCGATCTCATCGGCCGAGCCTAGGGGGGGCCAGGCCTCTTCCGTCGTCGCGGCCCTCAGGGGACGGGGCTTCCTCCCCCGTCGCCCGGCAGGGCCTGTCCCCTGCCGGGCGACATTGCCGGCCGGGGCCGGGAAGGACGCGTCCACGCCATCCTGAAGGCGTCGTTCGCCCTGGCGCCACGGGCACCCCTGCGGGCCGCCTTAGCTCACGGGGCGGCAGCGTTCCGTCACCGAGGCCCGCCGGGACGGGCCCCCGGAATCCCCGCTGGGGCCGCCACGGGGCTTCAGGAAGGGGGACTCCGCAGCCTATTAGCCTTCCGGCAGGGACGCGCCCAGGGGGGGCCGGAGGGGCCCCAGGGGCGGATTCCGGACGGGTTCCGCCAAGAGCCCTGCGGCTGGGCCTGCGGCATCGCCCAGGCGGGCCCGGCGTTCCCGCCCCCCCTTCCTGGCCGGGATCACGGGCGCAGCCCGGCCGCTGCGCGGGCTGCCTTCGGGACGCCCCCTCTCGGGACGGTCACACGGCACGCCGGTTCTCCGGTTCCGTTATCCGTGACTTGCTCTCTGGGGACGACCCGCCAGCCTGCCCTTCCCGGGCTGGCTTGCCTTCCGACGCTCTCCCCTCCCCCGGGCGGTTTCCCGGGCCAGGGCTCTCCCTGTGTCCCCCTTGCGGGACGGTGCCCCGGACACGGTATCCCCGCCCCCCCCCCTTGCGGGGCGGTGTCCCGGACGCGGGCTTCCCTGGCCCTCACTGCAGGGCAGGATCCAGGACACGGTCATCCAGAGCAACCCTTGCCGGGCTGATGCCCCCGCCAGCCTGCGGCGTGGCAGCGTCCCCAGTCCGCCGGGACGGCCTCCAGCTCCTGTCCCGCCAGCTCCGTCCGCGTCGAGTCTGCGATCTCCGGCGCGACCGGCTTCCCGCGCGTCTCGGTGATTTCCGACCAGTTCCGCGCGGTCGGGCTCGTCAACGACCGCCCTGACGGGATGAGGCGGGCGGTCTTCAGGCAGGGCCCGGAGGAATTGGCGTCCTCCCCGCCCTGAAGGACGGGTTTCCCTCCGGGCACAGGGCCTTGCTCCCCTGGTTCCCGGCGGCGGATCCCTGCCTCCCTGCCCCCGGAGCCGGTCTCGGGAGGCTCCTGCGGGGGGCCCCGGGCGCCCCTCCCCCGCAGGCGGTGACGGCCCGCCCGGCCGCCGGGGGCGCCGACATGACCGGCGCTGCCCCGCATCCGCATCTCAGGCGCCGGGACCCGGCCCGGGAGATCCGGTTCCCGGCGTCCACAGGCTGACGCCGCCGCGCCTGCCGCGCCCGACCAGCCCGCCGCCGGAGTCTGCCGAGCCGCCGCCTTTCCCCCCGTCCACGGCAGGGGCAGGGGGCACGCGCCGGCGGACGCCCCCCGGCGCCTGGCCGGGGCCGCCACCGCTGCGGCTTGCGCGATCGTCCTGCACGGCCCCATGGCGCGCCGGGCCGCCGCCTTTCCCGCCGTCCACGGCAGGGCCTGCGCTACGGCCGCCTCCTGCGGAAACATCGACGGCACCGCCTCCGCGGGGACTGCCGCGATCGTCCTGACCGCCGCCGCTTCTTGCCGCGCCTTCGCCTTTCCTCGCGGCCCCGGCGGGGCCCGGGCTCAGGCGGTGATCCGCCGGGGCGCGGACCGGATCGCCGCCGCGGCGCCTGTCGCGATCGTCCCGCCCGCCATCGATGTGCACCGGGGCTGGGCCTTTCCTCGCGGCCCCGGCGGGGCCTGAGCCCCGGCGGACGTCCGCCGGGGCCCGGCAGCCGTAGCCGCCGCAGGGGACGCCCACATGCGGGACGCGGCGCCCGCCGTCCCGCCGGCCGTCAGCGCCCATCCAGGACGTGCAGCCGGACGCCGCAAGAGCGGCAATGGCCAGCACCGAGAGGGCCTTTGCAAGGCCCCTGTAACCGAGAGTCATCATCACGCCCCCCCCTGTCGCGGCGACGGCCGTGCCGAGCCGCTTCCGGCCGGATAACGGTTCCGGCCGACCCTCCCCGCCCGTGCCTTCCGGGGCCGGGAACAGGCGGAGCAAGCGGCGGGCCAACCGTCCGCAAGGCAAGGGCCGCGGCTGCGGAGCCAGGCCTTCCCCGTATACCCGAGTCCCCCGGCCCGCCCCCCGGCGTTCAGCCGCGCCGCCGGGTACGGAGCGAGCCGCCCCGCCGCCTCGGGTCGCGCATTTCTTACCCTCCTTCGCGAATACTATTTACCCGCACCGACGTCCCCCCCGCCTTCCCGTGCCGCCGCCCGGCGGGGGGCCGGACCCGCAACGGCGTCCCCGCCCAGCCGGGAACCCCCCAGAAGCGGCTCCCGTCCCGCCTTGCCGTCCCGGAGGGAGACGCGCGCCTCCCCGCCGGCCGGGCGCCGGGAGCTCGGTGCCGCCGCGCGGCCCGGCGAAACACCTCCCCATGGAAGGAAGGGCAGGCCGGCGGCATCTGGCCTTGCGGGGCCGGAAGCGATCCGTCGCTTCCGCCGGAAGACGATCGGCAAGGACGCGCGCGCATCCGGACGGGCAACCGGCCCATCCTGAAGGATCGTCCGCGCTTCAGGACAGTTGGCCCGCGTGCCCTGGCGGCTCCCGCGCTGTCCCGGGCGGGGGGACGTGACAGGTTCACGCCGGGCGGCAGGCGATCCGAGGCCCCGCCCGGCGCCGAAAGCGAGTCCCTTCCGCGGGTCACGGGTTTCCGGGCGCGCGCGACGGCGGCCTCCCCGCGGACTGCAGGGAGGCCGCCGCGTACGGTCTCTGCGGCGGCCGTCGCGCGTTTCGCGCCGGGAGAGCCGCCCGCCCGGAAGGGGGAGCCGCCGCCGGAGGCCTGGGTTCCGCCAGCGAGACGCGACGCTACGGGCGGGCCGCGGGCGACGGGGCGGGCCCTTCCGGGGTCTCCCCGCGGAGGCCGCGCCGGACGCCGCGCCGGGCGGGAGCCCGGCTAGAGGTGGCGGCGCGGCGCGGGGCCGAGACGCCGGCCCCGGGGGTTCCAGAGCTGCACGAGGATCATGCTGACGACCGCGATGGCCACGAGGAGGGCGCTCAGGGCGTGGGCGCTCCCGTAGCGTCCCATCTCCACGTAGACGTAGATCTGCAGGGAGAGTACCCGGGTCACGTCCGGGATGTTCCCGCCGATCATGAGCACCACCCCGAACTCCCCCAGGGCGTGGGCGAAGGCCATGACCGCCGCCGTCAGGAAGGCGGGCCGGGCCCGTGGCAGGACCACGGTCAGGAAGGCGTGCAGGGGGGTCGCCCCCAGTGTGGCGGCCGCCTCGAGCGGCCGGGGGCCCAGGGCTTCGAAGGCGTTCCGCAGGGGCTGGACCACGAAGGGCAGCGAGGAGATGACCGAGGCCACGACCAGGCCCCAGAAGGTGAAGGGGAGGAGCCGGAACCCGAGGTGGGCGAAGATCTGGCCCGCCGGGCCGCGGGGGCCCAGGAGCACCAGGAGGTAGAACCCCAGGACGGTCGGCGGCAGCACGATGGGCATGGTCGCCACCGCCCCCACCGCCTGCCGGAAGGCCCCCTCGCCCCTGGCGAGCCACCAGGACAGCGGCGTCCCCAGGAGGAGGGTCAGGGAGGTGGCGACGAGCCCGAGCTTCAGGGAAAGGAGAAGGGCTCCGGCGTCCGCTGGGGATAATGGCATTCGGCGGGGCCCTCCGGGGGCGGCGGCGCCCCCCGGCCGCCTTCGGGCGGGCGGGGGGCGGGGCGGGGCTGCGGTCTCCGCGGGCCTTCCGGCCCCCGGATCACCTGGCGGGAAGCTCGTAGCCGTAGGACAGGATTATCTCCCGGGCGGCGGGGCTGTCCCTGACGTACTCCAGGAAGGCCCTGGCCGGCCCTGAGCCCTCCCCTGGCTTCAGGAGGACGGCGTCCTGGAGGATGGGGCCGTAGAGGTCGGCGGGGACCATGTAGGCGGACCCCTCCGTGAGCTTCCCGTCCTTGCATACCTGGGACCAGGCTATGAAGCCCAGCTCGGCGTTCCCGGTCTTGACGGCCTGGAAGGTGTCGGTGATGTTGTTGCCCGTCACGATTTTGGACTCGAGGCCGGGTAGGAGGCCCAGCCTCTCGAGGACCTCCCGGCCGGCGAAGCCGTAGGGGGCCAGGTCGGGATTGGCCACCGCCAGGAACCTGAACCCGCCCTTCCTCAGCACCTCGCCCTTGCCGTCCACGTACCCGGGCGTAGCCGACCACAGGACGAGCGCCCCCCTGGCGTAGGTGAAGCGGGTGCCGGGGACCGCCAGCCCCGACTCCTCCAGTTCCCCGGGGGTCTTGGCATCGGCGGACAGGAAGGCTGCGAAGGGGGCGCCGTTCTCTATCTGGGTCTTGAAATTGCCGGTGGATCCGAAGGAAAGGACGGGCCTGTCGCCGGTCTCCCTCTCGAAGGCCGCGGCGATCTCGGTGGCCGGGCTGGTGAAGTTGGCCGCGACAGCGACCTGGAAGTCCTCGGCCCGCAGGGCGGCCGGGGACGTCACGAGCAGCAGGGCCAATAGTGGGAGGAAAAGTTTACGCATCTGTAGCTCTCCTGTGAGGTTTGGGGACCCGCGGCGGCGCGGCCGGGGCGCCGGGGCCGGCGACGTCGGCAAGACGGCCGCCCCGGCGTCTCCGGAAGGTTTCGGAAGAACCCGGAGAATCCCTGAAGGGCCCGGAAGGGCCCGGAAGGCCCGGGAAGGCCAGGAATGCCCGGAAGGCCCCTCTCCCTAGGCAGCGGCGCCGCCGCGCGCCCTGGCCCGCCCCCGGAGGCCCTTACGCGCCTCCCCGGGGCCGGTTGCCAGCTCGCGGGCAGATGCCGCCATGCCGCCTCAGGGGTCGGCGAAGAGATGGAGTTCCTCGGGCGGGAGCTCCACACCCACGGCCTCGCCAGGCGCCCAGGGGCTCGCCTCCATCTCCAGCTTGACGATCTCCCCCCCCTCGAGGCGGATGGCCAGCCTGGTCTTCAGGCCCGCCGATCTCGAGGACACCACCGTCCCGCTGATCCTCCCGGGCGCGGCGGGCCCCAGGCGGGCCCGGTCGGGACGGAAGAAGACGCTCACCCTGCCGCCGGGGCCCGCCGGGAGGCCGTCCCCGGCCCCGGCGGGCCCCCTCCGGAGGGAGGCGAGGGGTATGCCCGCCCCGCCGGCCAGCCGCAGGAAGCCGCCCTCCAGGCGCCCGGCCAGGCGGTTGCCGCCCCCCACGAAGCCGGCCACGAAAGGTGTCCGGGGCTCGCGGCAGATCTCCTCGGGGCTCCCCGCCTGCTCCACCCGGCCGTCCCGCATGACGACGATGAGATCCCCCAGGGTCATGGCCTCGTCCTGGTCGTGGGTCACGAGCACCGTGGTCATGCCGAGGCCGCCCAGCAGGTCCTCCAGCTCCTCGCGGAGGCTGGCCCGCAGTATGGCGTCCAGGGCGGCCAGGGGCTCGTCCAGGAGGAGCACCCGCGGCCCGGCGGCGAGGGTCCTGGCGAGGGCCACCCGCTGGGCCTGGCCCCCGGAAAGCCCCTCCGTCCGCCTGTCGGCGAGATCCGCGAGCCTGACCATCTCCAGCATCCTGGAGACCGTCTCCCGCCTCTCCCGGGCAGGCGCGCGGCGGGCCCTGAGCCCGTAGGCCACGTTCCCCGCGACCGTCAGGTTGGGGAAGAGCTCGCAGTCCTGGAACACCATGCCCACCCCCCTCCTCTCCGCCGGCGTCCCCGTCACGTCCTCCCCGCCCAGGAAGACCCGGCCCCCGGGATCGGGGGACTCGAGACCGGCTATGAGCCGCAGGGTAGTGGTCTTCCCGCAGCCGGAAGGCCCCAGCACCGCCGCCCTGCAACCGGCGGGTATCTCCAGGGAGAAGGGCTTCAGCACCTGCTGGCCGCCGAAGGTCTTGGAGACGCCGCGGAGGCTGAGGGAGACGGGGGCTGGATCTCGGCGGCTGGCGCACATGGGACGTCCTCCCCTTCCGCCCCCCGGTGCCGGCGGGGCCGGGGGGCTGGCGGGACGGGAGTCCCCGGCCCCCCCCTGCGGAGGCAAGTCCTCGCGGGGGGGGGATCCGGGGGAAGGCCTCCGGGGGGAGGCCTTCAGGGGGAAGGCCTCCGGGCGGGGACGGGCCGCGTCCCTCAGGACGGGATCACGCGCACCAGCCGGTGGGCGACGTAGGGGACGAGCTCCACCGGGGCGTCCAGGGGGAAGGCGGAGGGCCCCTCCCCCCGGATCCCCCGGCTGACGGTGAAGAAGCCCCCCGGGAAGGCGAGGGAGAGGGGCAGGTGGATCCTCCGGGCGTCGTCCAGTGGATGCGGCCTCGATACCGGCGACACCAGTCGGACGCCGCCGGGGGTCGTCATCTTCAGGATGATCAGGGACTTCAGGGCCCTGACCGCCCCCTGCCCGTCGAACTGGAGGGAGTTGCTGTCGGCGCAGACGCGCACGGCCTCGGGATCGTGGGCGGGAAGCGGGCCGATGGGGGTCGCGACCGTGACGGGCCGGGCGGGCTCCACGCTGGCCAGCCGCCCGTCCCGGTAAAGCGAGAAGCCCGTGCTCGGCCGGATCCACCCTCCCCCGCCGGGCAGGGGGACGGACGCCTCGGCCCCCGGCCAGAGGGTCACGCTCCGGAGCTCGCCGCTCTCGTAGAAGGCGAGGCAGCTCGCCGCCAGGGTCGCGTGTCCCCAGCTCAGGCACAGAGCCGTCTCCCTGAGGAGCGCTCGCTCGTCCCGCTCGCTCCAGAAGCCCGAGATCCTGCCGTCGAGGGGGAAGAGCCGCCGCACGGCCCCGCTCTCGTAATAGGACACCCTCTCGGCGGGGACGCTCTTCCCCAGCGGGCAGGGGATCGGGGCCGGCTCCTGGAGCCGCACGCTCTTCAGGGCGCCGGACTCGTAAAACGCCGCCCCCGGCGCGTACTTCCTGCGGGCGTCCTCGTAGTTCCAGACGGGGGTCAGGGGCCCCGAGGGGGTGTCCAGGACGGTCTCCCGGCAGAACACGACGGATCTCAGCGCCCCCGACGGGTAACGGTCCGTCCGGGCAACCGCCTCCGGCACGGCGGCCAGGGGGCCGGGGGCTGCGCCCGCCGCGCGTGGCGCCTCGGCCGTCATGCGCCCGCGCGGCCCGGGAATATATTCACCAGGACCCCCCCCTTGGCGTCTGCGCAGTCCCAGCCCAGACCCCTCCCCTCCAGCTCCGGCGGTAGCCAGGGCGGGAGATGGCAGTAGACGACGCTCAGCCGCCGGAACCGCACCGAGTCCAGGAAGGGCCTCAGGATCATCTTGGTCGTCAGGTCGGGACGGGAGTTCAGCGCCTCGTTCAGGTCCAGGAAATACTCCCCCGTGCCCTCCCCCACCTCGTAAGGGGCGCTCGGCGCGGGCGCCTCCCCCCCGCCCGACTCCAGGTGCTCGGCCACCCCGTCCAGCACGTCGCCTTCGCAGGTCTCCAGCTCGTAGAGGGCGAAGCCCGCCCTGGTGAGCACGTCCATGCTGATCCCCGGGAAGCCCCTGGCCACCAGGGCCGCCGCTCCGCCGGCCAGCCCGGCCAGCTCGCCGAGCCTCTTGCGCGCCTGGCACAGGCCCTGGGCCCCGCCGAAGTCGAAGTCCCTCGTGTCGCGCACCTTCCAGGCGCCGCCCTCCCTCCGGAAGAAGACGAGCTTCCGGACCGAGAGAGCCGGGGCGAGCCGGCCGGCGCAGTCCTGGAGGAGTACCACGTCGATGTCAGCAGTCATGTCGCGTCATCCTATATGCGGATTGGGAGTGGGAGGGCACGGGGGAAGGGGGGCGGAGGGGGCCCGGTCCGCGGCCGCGCCCCCTCCGGGCTCACGGCCCGGACGACCCGCCAGTGGCGGCCGCCGGTGCACCTCCGCCCGCCTGCCCGCGGGGCCCCGTGGACGGCCCCGCTGCCTTGGCAGGTTCCGCTGCCTGCAGAAGCCGCGCGGCGGCCAGCGCCGCCTCCTCCGCCGAGCCGCCGATCTCGTAAGGCCGCACGCCGGCCTTCTCCAGCCCGGCCCTGGGGGAGTCGCCGAAGCGGAGCGCCACCGCGGCGTGACAGTCGCTCACGGCCTCCACCAGGCCGTCCATGAAGCCCGGGGGCTTCCGCCTCCCCCCCGGCCCGCCGCACGCCGGGGCCCCGGCGCCCACCTCCCGGCATTCCAGCAGGCGCAGGCCCCGCCCGTCCGACTCGTACACGGACACCCTCTCCGCCTGCCCGAAATGGCCGTCCACCACGACGGAGCTCCTGGAGACCACCGCGATCCTGAAGACCGCTTCCGGAGACCCGGGGACGCCCGCCCGGCGGTGACGCGGGCCCCCGCCGGGCGGGGCCGCCTCCCGGGCGTGGCCAGGCGCCGCCGCGGCGGGCCGTGCCGGGGCCGCCCCCGCAGCACGGCCCGTGCCGGCCCCAGGGGCCGGGGCCGCCGGCCGGGAAGGGGCGGGGGGGTCCCGGCGGGGGGCGCGCCGGGCCGGGGCGCGGGGCGCCGCGCAGCCCGGGGCCGCCGGCCGGAAGAGCCCGTCCCGGAGCCTCTCCCGGAAGCCCTCCTCCTCCCGGCTGACCAGGCTGTTCACCATGCCGTCCAGGAGCGCCGCGGCGCCCGCGTACCCGAAGGTGCGCAGCCTCTGCCCCCCCACGTGGTCGTGGACCGGGAAGGTGGCCCTCACCAGCGGGATCCCCAGCTTCCGGGCGACGTGCCGGGGCTCGGAGCTCCCCACCAGGATGTTGGCCCCCAGCCGGGAGATCTCGCTCCCGATCAGGGCGTAGTCCGCCCCGTCGCGGACAGAGACCTCGCCGGCCAGGACGTTGGAGCTCACCGCCTCGAGCTCCCCACGGAGGGTCCGGGCGAAGGCGGGGTTCCGGGCGCCGGTGGCGGCCAGGACCGTCACGATGCCGTTCTCCGCGCAGAGCCGCGAGACGCCGTAGACGAAGTCGGGATCCCCCGCGACGGCGGCCCGCCCCAGGGCGCAGTACTTGTGGGAGTCGGCCATGGCGTCCAGGAAGCGGCCCCGCGCCTCCCTGACCCGGCGCGGGATCCGGCCCCCCAGTTCCGCGATCCTCTCCAGGAGGGCGTCGCTGCCGCGCAGGCCCACCGGGGGATCCAGCCGGTGCAGGGGTACCCCGTGGGCCTTCTCCAGGAAGGCCCCCGGCGAGATGTCCCCGGGGCAGAAGGACGTGAGCTCCAGGGTCGCCCTGGCCCCGGCCATCCGGATCAGGCCCGCGAGGGGGGTGCCCTTCAGGGGGAGGCGGCTGTAGACCGGGTCGTACGGGCCGTCCAGGTTGTCGGAGATGTCGGGGAAGAGGGTGAAGGCGAGGCCGGAGTCCTCCAGGAGCTCCCTGAGGGCCCTGACGTCCGCCGGGCTCGCCGGCCCCGCGATCACGTTGACGCCGTCGTGGCGCCCGCCGTCCAGGGGGAGCTGCGAGAGGGCGGACCGGAGCGCGATCCACCAGCCCTCGAAGTGGGTGCCCCCGTAGCCCGGGGCGGGCACGGAAACCAGCCGCGCGGCGAGCCCCGGCCTCGCCGCGGCGTACTCGCCCAGGATCCCCGGCACGTCCTCGCCGATGGTCTCGGCGAGGCAGGTGGTGGCGACCGCTACCACGGCCGGGCCGTAGACCCGGATGAGGTTGTCGAGGCCCCTGACCAGGCCGGCCGCCCCGCCGAAGACCGCCCCCTCCTCGGAAAGGGAGGAGGAGGCGATGTCCACCGGCTCGTTGTAGTGGGTGGCCATGTGCCTGCGGATGTACGTGCTGCATCCCTGGGAGCCGTGGAGGAGGCTCATGGCCCGCTCCACGCCGTAGAAGGCCGAGACGACCCCCAGCGGGAGGCACATCTTGCAGGGGTTCTCGGTGATGCTCGCGAGGTTCCGTCCCATTCCCTCCGCCGTTCCCTTCCCCTCCCGCCGCCCGCGGCGGGCCTCCTGGCGGGGCCGGCCCCGCGCAGCCCCGGACCGCCCACACTCAGGCTTCCCAGGCCCCCCCGGGGGCCGCCCTGCCGCGCAGATGGCGCCACACCGGGCTGTTGACGGAGAGGTTTATCTCGCGGGTGAAATTGACCATGCCCTCGAAGCCCGAGAGGGGGATCCTGCGCTCGTGGTTGTGGTCGCAGAAGGCTATGCCCAGCTTGTAGGCCAGGGGCCTCTCCTTGACTCCGCCCACCAGGATGTCCGCGCCCTTCTCCCGCATGAAGGCCTCGAGCTCGGCGGGGTTGGCGTCGTCCAGGACGACCGTGCCCGGCGAGACCAGGGACTGGATGACCTCGTAGTCCCCGCTGGTCCCCGTCTGGGTCCCCACGAGGACGGTCTCCATGCCCAGCTCCCGGAACTGCCGGATCAGGGAGATGGCCTTGAAGCCGCCCCCCACGAAGATGGCGGCCTTCTTGCCGCGGAGCCCGGGGAGGTACGGGGCCACGGCCCTCTCCGCCCTCCGCGACTCCCGCCGGGCCAGGGAGAGCGCCCGGCGCCTGACCTCCCCCGACCCCAGCAGGTCAGCCACGTTCAGCAGGGCGCTCCGGGTGTCCGCGAGCCCGAAGAAGCTCGCCTTCACGAAGGGGATGCCGAACCCGTCCTCCATGGAGCGGGCCAGGTGCGTCATGCTCCCGGCGCACTGGACCACGTTCAGCCGCGCCCCCGGCGATCTCCTGAGGGAGGCGAAGGTCGAGTCCCCGGTGAAGGTGCTGACCACGGGGACGCCCATCTCCCGGAAGTAGCCGGCGACCATCCAGGCCTCCCCCGCGAGGTTGTAGTCCCCGAGGATGTTTATGCCCTCGCGCCGCCGGGGGATCTCGGGATCCCGGGAGATCACGTCCATGATGGCCTCGCAGGCGAGCCGGTAGCCCATGGCCTTGTGCCCCGCGAAGCCCGGGGCCTTCACGTTCACGACCCGGATGCCGTAGCGCGACTCGGCCTCGCGGCAGACCGCCTCCACGTCGTCCCCGATGACCCCCACGAGGCAGGTGGAATAGATGAAGACGACCGGCGGCCGCTCCCTCTCCGCGATCTCGGAGACGGCCGCCCGCAGCCTGTCGACGCCCCCGAAGACGACGTCCCTCTCGCGGAGGTCCGTCGAGAAGCTGCGGCGGTACAGCTCCGGCCCGCTCGAGAGGCTCCCCCGGATGTCCCAGGTGTAGCTCGCGCACCCTATGGGCCCGTGCACCAGGTGGAAGGCGTCGGTGATGGGGTTCAGCACCACCCGCGCCCCGCAGAAGACGCAGGCCCTCTGGCTCACGGCCCCCGAGACGGAGTCCCTGCCGCAGGACACACTCCCCGTCCCCGCGCCCTTGATGGCGATGGAGCCCTCGCGCTCCTTGAGTATCCCGGCCCGCATGCCCAGCGTCCTCCGCCGCCCGCGCCCGCCCTCCCCGCGGCGGTCGCCCTTTCGCCAGCGCGGCCGCCCTGCCCGCGGCGGTCGCCCTTTCGCCAGCGGCCGCCCTCCCCGCGGCGGTCGCCCTTTCGCCAGCGGCCGCCCGCCGGGCCCCGTCCCTACATGACCACTTCCAGATCCTCGTCGGCGCAGTCGCGGTCTATGCGGTCCATGATGGCATCGGCTATGTCGGTCGCGAGCGCCAGCCCGCCCCGGTAGCCTATGATGGGACGGTAGCTGTGCCCGTAGCGGTCCAGGACGGGGAAGCCGGCCCGGACGAAGGGGAGATCCTCGGCTTTCGCGATCTGCTTGCCGTAGGACGTGCCGATGAGCAGGTCCGTCCCGTCGTTCTTGATCCACTGGTGCAGGTCGAAGAGATCGCCCGCCGCCTTTACGCGGGCGCCCTCCAGGGCGCCGAAGGGCTCCAGGAGGGCCCTGGCCTTCCTCTCGAAGGCCTCGCCGGGCGTGCCCGTCACGACGTGGACGGGGACCATGCCCAGCTCGAGGGCCAGGGACGTTATCCCCAGGACGGTGTCCGGGTCGCCGAAGACGGAGCACCTCTTCCCATAGTAGTAGGGGTTGGCGTCCAGCATCAGGTCCACGAGCCGCCCGCGCTCCTCCTCCAGCTCCCTCGGCACGGGGCGCCCAGAGATCCCGGAGAGGGCGGCGACGAAGCCGTCCGTGGCCCGGACCCCAATCGGCAGGGGCATGACCCTCGCCTCCACCCCGCACTTGCCCTTGAGGGCCAGGGCGGGCTCGGTGGAGGCGAACTCGCCCATGGCCAGGGCCTCCCTGGCCCCGCCCAGGGCCCTTATCTCGTCCACGGTGGTGCCGCCCTCCGGGAACATCTCGTAGGACCCGGTCATGGGCCCGTCCATGACCCCCGTCTGGTCCGGGAGCATGATGAAGGGGAGGCCCGCCAGCCCCAGCAGGCGCTTGTACTCCCGCAGGTCGCCGGGGTTGAGGAACCCCGGGAAGACGGCCACCCTGCCGTCGGCGGGGGACCCCGCGTCGGCCAGGTACCTGACGAAGCCCGCCACCATGCTGGCGAAGCCGGTGACGTGCGAGCCCACGTAGCTCGGCGTGTTGCAGTGGACCACCAGCTTGCCTTCGGGTATCTCCATCTCCAGGATGTAGGAGTTCAGGTCGTCCCCGATGGTCTCGGACAGGCAGGTGGTGTGCACCGCGATGACGTCGGGGTCGTAGACGTCGAAGATGTTCTTGACGGAGGCGCGGAGGTTGGCCCCGCCGCCGAAGACCGAGGCCCCCTCGGTGAAGGAGCTGGAGGAGGCCACCGCCGGCTCCTTGAAGTGCCGCGTGAGGAAGGTCCTGTGGTAGGAGACGCAGCCCTGGCTGCCGTGGCTGTGGGGCATGCACCTGCGCACGCCCAGGGCGGCGTAGAGCGCCCCCACGGGCTGGCAGGTCTTCAGCGGGTTGATCCTCAGCGCCTTGCGCTCGCAGATCTCCCTGGGCGTCAGGTCAAGCATCGCTCCCTCCCTCCCCGGGGGCCTCTGCCCCCCCCGCAGGCGCCGCGCCCCCCCCGGCCCAGGGCGGGGACACGAGCCCCCAGGCCGGGGCGTAGAGGCCCATGGTCAGGTCCCGCCCGAACACGAGAGAGCCCCGGAAGCCCGCGTAGGGGCCGCTGTAGTCGTAGGAGTGGAGCTGGCGCGCGAGCACCCCCGCCTTCTGGATGACGTACTTGTCCTTGATGCCGGAGAAGAAGATGTCCGGCTTCAGGAGCTCGATGAAGGCCTCGGTCTCGTAGTGGTTCAGGTCGTCCACCACGTAGCTCCCGTCCGGCATGTCGCGGATGAGGCCCCCGTAGTCCCCCAGCCCTATCCTCTCCCTGAGCTCCCTGGCCCTCTCGGGGGTCAGGAAGGCCCGGTAGCGCAGGTCCCTCTCCACGACGAGGCTCTCGATGTTCTTGGAGTCGGCGTCCTCCCTGATGTCGGGGATGACTCGCCTGCCCTCGTAGTCGTCGCGGTGGGCGAACTCGTAGCCGGCCAGGACCGTGGAAACCCCGAAGTCGCCCAGGAGGTCCTGGTAGTGGTGGGACCGGGACCCCCCCACGAAGAGGGCGGCCCTGCGGCCCTCCAGGCGCCCCCGGTAGTAGGCCACGTCGCCGGAGACGGCCGCCATCTCCTCCTCGATCACCTCCTCGGTGCGCTCCCGCAGCTCGTCCCCGCCGAAGTACTCGGCGATGCTCCGGAGGGTCGCGGCCGTGGCCCCGAGGCCTATGAAGTTCACCTTGAGCCAGTCGGTGCCGAAGGCGTCCTTCATCATCCCGGCCACGTAGTTGATCGACCGGTGGCACTGCACCAGGTTGAGGTCGGCCTTGTGGCTGCGGGCGATGTCCGCCAGGGCGCCGTCCCCGGTGAAGACGGAGACGACCGTGTAGCCCACCTTCCGGAGGATCCTCTCCGTCTCCCAGCCGTCCCCGCCGATGTTGTACTCGCCCAGGAGGTTCACCCGGTACCTGCCCCCCACCTCCCCGTCGTCGGTGCCGATGACGCGCTTCATGAGGCCGTTGTTGGCGATGTGGTGGCCGGCGCTCTGGCTCACGCCCTTGTAGCCCTCGCAGGAGAAGGCCACGCAGGTGATGCCGAACTCCCTCTCCGCCCAGGCGGCGACGGCGTGTATGTCGTCGCCGATGAGTCCCACCGGGCAGGTGGAGCAGATCATGATCCTCCTCGGGCGGAAGATGGCGCAGGCCTCCTCGATGGCCCGGCGGAGCTTCTTGTCCCCGCCGAAGACGATGTCCGGCTCCTGCATGTCCGTCGAGAAGCAGTACTGCACGTAGTTCTCGCCGCCTTCCCCGGCGCGGGCCTTGTTGCGGCGGGTCCCCCAGGAGTAGAAGCCGCACCCGATGGGGCCGTGGGTGAGGACGACGGTGTCCTTCAGGGGGCCCAGCACCACCCCCTTGCATCCCGCGTAGCAGCAGCCGCGGTTGGTCATGATCCCGGGGATGGCGCGGGTGTTCGCCGCGATCTGCTGGCCCCCCGATCCGTCCACCTCCAGGATGTGATCCTTGCGCCCCTTGAACACCTTGGCCTTGTACCGGGACAGTATCCGTGTCTTCACGTCCATCGTCACACCTCGTCGAGGGAGCCCAGGCGCACGCTGTAGGACTCACGCACCGGGAGCACGAAGATCCTGCCGTCCCCGGCGCGCCCGGTGGAGTTGACGGCCAGGATGGCGTCCACGGCGCCCCTGACCCCGGCGTCCCCCAGCACGATGCTGAACAGCCGCTTGGGGATGAGGCGGGTGGCCTCGGTCATCGACTCGCCGGCCGCGGTCAGCGGGAGCTCGCCGCTCTCCATGATTAGCCTCAGCACGCCCGGGTCAATCAGCCTCTTCCCCCGCCCCAGGCAGGGCAGGCAGGTGAACCCCGGGATGCCGGCGGCGGCCAGGGCGTCCCTGGTCTGGCCCACCCTGGCCGGCCGCACCACCGCCATTAGCTCCTTCATCACAGCCCCTCCCTGCCCGTGCTGATGGTCCAGGCCTCCTCCACCGGGATCACGAAGATCCTCCCGTCCCCGAAGTGGCCCCCGCCGGTCCTGGCGGTCCGCATGATGATCCCCACGATGTCGTCCTTGTCCTCGTCCCGCGCCACCACGAGGAGCATCTGCTTGGGGAGCTCGTCGTAGCGGACGTCGTTCAGGACGATGCCCTTCTGCTTGCCGCGCCCGTAGACGTCCACCTTGGTGAGGGCCGGGAAGCCCCCCGCCAGGAGCTCGGTCACGACGGCCGAGGCCTTCTCCGGCCTGACGATGGCCTTGATGAGCAGCATGTCAGTTCCACCGCCTTTCTCAGAGGATACCGTGCTCCATGAGGAGGCTCTCCAGCCTCTCCTGGCTGAGCGGCTTGGGTACGACGAACATGTCGTTGGCGTCGATCTTCCGGGCCAGGTTGCGGTACTCCGCGGCCTGGCTGCTCTCCGGGTCGAACTGGATGACCGTCTGCTTGTGGATCTCGGCGCGCTGGACCATGTTGTCCCGGGGCACGAAGTAGATCATCTGCGTCCCCAGCTCCTTGGCCACGGAGGACACCAGCTCGGCCTCGCCGTCCACGTTGCGGCTGTTGCAGATGAGGCCCCCCAGGCGCACGCCGCCGGTGTTGGCGTACTTGCGGATGCCCTTGGAGATGTTGTTGGCCGCGTACAGGGCCATCATCTCCCCGGAGCAGACGATGTAGATCTCCTGGGCCTTGCCTTCCCGTATGGGCATGGCGAAGCCGCCGCACACGACGTCGCCCAGGACGTCGTAGAACACGTAGTCGAGATCCTCGGTGTAGGCGCCCAGCCTCTCCAGGAGGCCGATGGAGGTGATGATGCCCCGCCCAGCGCAGCCCACGCCGGGCTCGGGCCCGCCCGACTCCACGCAGCGGATGCTGAAGAAGCCCTCGCGCAGCACCTGGTCGAGATCGATGTCCTCGCCCTCCTCCCGGAGGGTGTCCAGGACGGTCTCCTGGGCCAGCCCGCCCAGGATGAGCCTGGTGGAGTCGGCCTTGGGGTCGCAGCCCACGATCATGATCTTCTTGCCCATCTCCCCCAGGCCGGCGTTGAGGTTCTGGGTGGTGGTGGACTTGCCTATGCCGCCCTTCCCGTAAATGGCAACCTGCCGCATGAGACTCACTCCTACGGGAAGGCCGGCCCCGCGCGGGCGGGACGGCTCCCCGTCTTTTACGGAAACGGATTGTTTCCTGCATGCCGCCATGCACGATAGCGGCCAACCCGGCCGCGGAAACGCAACCTGCCGTTTTCCCTGGATCTTCCGCCGCCGCCGGGCCCGCCCCCCCTCCGGGATCCCCCGGCGGGCCCCGATTATTCACGTTTGCTGCGGTTTTCCCGCCGGCACAATCACACGTTTCCGTGGGATTGTCCCTCAAGCCAGCGGCAGGACTGGTTTTTGGCGATGCAGGAAACGCGTCCCCCCGGCGGCGCCCGCAGCCGTCCCCGCCGCGCCCGGATCCGCCCCGGCGGCGCGCCGGCGTCCCCGGCCCGGGCCTCCCGCCGCCGGGGCGGCGGGAGGGGTCAGCGGCGCCCGCGTCCCCGCGCGGGGGAGGCGGCGCCGGGGCCGCCTGCCGCGGGGCCCCGCCCCGCCCCGGACAGCCACTCCCGCCCGAAAAGGTGCCGGAAGGCGCCCTCCAGGGCGGCGGCCTCGCCCGCGCCCACCGCCAGCCCGAGACCCGGGGCGCTCCCTGCCAGGCGCGCGAAGCCCCCGAGGGAGGCGTTGCCGGCCCTCTCCCCTATCCCGCACAGGGTGACGTCGACGTAATCGGCGCCTGCCAGGGCCGCCTGGAGGCTGTTGGCGTCGGCCAGCCCCAGGTCGTCGTGGGCGTGGAACTCCACCGTGAAGCCCCCCGCCTTGAAGAGCCCCACCAGCTCGCGGGTGCGGCCCGGCGTGAGGACTCCCGCCGTGTCGGAAAGGCGCACGTGGCGCGCCCCCACGTCGCTCAGGAGCCCCATGGCCCTGCCCAGGCTGCCCGGGCCCGCCCGGGAGGCGTCCTCCAGGCCCACGGACACCCGGTGCCCCTCGCTCCCCGCGAGCCTCACCGCGCCCTCCAGGAGCCGGGCCGCCCTGTCCCACGACACCCCGAGCTTCCTCTCAAGGTGCCTCTCGGACACCGGGAGGCAGACGTGGATGACGTGCGGGTCAGCCGCCAGCGAGGCCTCGACGTCGGATTCCAGCAGGCGGTTCCACAGGACGATCTCGGCGTTCCTCACGAGGCTCCTCAGGGGCCGGGAGCACGCCACGGGGCCCATGGCCGGCCCGGCCTCCTCGATCCTGGCGACCCCCGCCCCGTCCAGCCCGGCGATCATGCTCTCCTTGGCGGCGGCCGAGAAGACGAGCCCGGGCGACTGCTGGCCGTCCCTCAGGGTGGTGTCGACGATGCCCACCTCGCGCCCGCCGCCCGCCGTCCCGCAGCCCCCGGCCGGGCCGGCAGGCGCCCCGCAGCCCCCGGCCGGGCCGCCTGGCGCCCCGCCGCCTGGCGCCCCGCCGCCCGCCCCTCCGTCGCCTGGCGTCCCGCCGCCCGCCGCCGCGCCGCCCCCGGCGGCGGTCCCGCGGCAGAGGGCCAGGAACTCGCCGTCGGTCAGCCCCCGCCCGAGCTCCAGGGCCCTGGCCTTGACCAGGGCCAGGAGCCCGGGGAGCCGTCCCTCGCCCATCTCGATGCCGAGGCACGCGCATTTCAGCCTCAGGGAGCTCCTGCCGCTGTGGAGCCCCATGACCAGGATCCTCCGGGCGCCCACCAGCTCCGGAGGGAAAGGCTCGTAGAGGGCGGGGTCCTTCGCGATGCCGTCCACGTGGATCCCCGACTCCACGGCGAAGACGCCCTCGCCCAGGACCGGGCTGGCGAACGGGGTGCGGCCGCCCGAGAGGAGCTCGTACAGCTCCCGGACCCTCCGGAACCTCCCGCCCGGCCCCGCCAGGGGGAGCAGGCCCGTCACGTGAAGCATGAGCCGCAGCCTCTCCAGGGCCGGCAGCCCCCCCGCGCCGCCGACGGAGCACAGGACGCCGGCCCCGCCGGACTCCAGCCAGGCCGCGGCCAGGGCGGTGGCGCACCCCAGCCCGTCCTCGAAGACCGTCTCCCCCTCCCCCGGCCCCCCGATCCCCAGCCCCGCGAAGAGCCCCCGGTAGTCGCCCAGGAAGGCCCGGTCAGGCACGGCGACGGCGCGGGGGGAGCGGGGCGGGTCGCCCGGGGCCTTCACCATGCCCACCCCCAGCCCCCCCAGGAGCCCCCTCCATTCCGCGGCGTGCCTCCCCACCTCCCCCGGGCGGAGCGGACGGCAGACCGGCAGGGTGGCGTCGATCAGGAGCGGGGGGCGTCCGGGGCGGCCGCCCGCCCCGCCCTCCCCCCGGCCCCCGCCCGGCTCCCCCCGTCCCCCCACCCCGCCCC
>JAITEZ010000161.1 GCA_031281735.1 Deltaproteobacteria bacterium
TGGCAAGGCGATCCGGCGGCGGCGCGCACCGCGTCCTCGCCCGCGCGGGGACGGCAGCCGGCCCGCGGCGCCGGGGGGGCCGCCGCGGGCCGGCGCCCCCGGCGTCACGGCGAGGCGCCCAGGAGGCTCACGAAGCGCTCCACGTCCCCGAAGCTCTTGACGACCGAGCCCACGAGCAGGTTCCAGCCGTCCACCAGGACGAAGAGCATGAGCTTGAAGGGCAGCGAGATCATGACCGGCGGCAGCATCATCATGCCCATGGAGAGGAGCACGGAGGCCACCACCATGTCAATCACCAGGAAGGGCATGTACAGGAGGAAGCCTATGGTGAAGGCGGTCTTGAGCTCGGAGATCATGAAGGCCGGGATGAGCGAGGTGGTGGGGACCTCGTCCTTGTTCAGGGGCTTGCTCTCCCCCGCTATCACCATGAAGAGGGCGAGATCCTTCTCGCGGGTCTGGAGGAACATGAACTCCCGGACGGGCACGAGCGCCCTCTCGAAGGCCTGGCGCTGGGTGATCTCGTTGGCCATGAAGGGCTTGAAGGCCCTGGCCTCGATGTCCTTCCAGACCGGGAGCATGATGTAGAAGGTCATGAAAAGGGCGAGGCTGATCAGCACCTGGTTGGGGGGGGTCTGCTGGGTGCCCATGGCCTGGCGCATGAAGCCGAAGATGACGACTATCCTCACGAAGGACGTGAGCATGATGAGGAGCGACGGGGCCAGCGCCAGGACCGTCAGGATGAACAAGACGTTGATGACGGTGGCAATGCGGTCCGGGTCCCCCGACTCGCCCATGTTGATGGTCACGGTGGGGATCGGCACGGTGTTGCCCTCCCCCACCGCCGTCTGGGCCCAGGCAGGCCGGGCGCAGGCCAGCGGGCCCAGGAGAGCGGCGAGCAGGAGGACCGCGGCGAGCGGGAGGAGCGCGGCGTGCGGGGGGGGCGCGGCGTGCGGGGGGGGCGCGGCAGGTGCTGGGCCGCGCGGGCCGTCTGTTGCGGGGCTGGGCTGCATGTTCCTCTGAATCCTCCGCCCGGGCGCGGGCGGGGCCGGGGGCCGCCGCGGAGGGGCGGCCGGGGGGCCCCTGCGGGGGGCCGGATCCCGCCGGGCGGCGGGGCGCGTTCGGGGCCCGGGGCACGGGGCACGGGAAAAGCCGGCGCCGGCGCGCCGGGGGGCAACCGCGGCCGGGGGGGCCGCCTGGCCCTCGGCCCGCGGGTCCCGCCGGCGCACCGGCGGCGGCGTCAGTGCCTCCCCGGGCCGGGGGTGCCGTCCGGGCCGCCGTCGCCCCAATGAGGCCCGGGGTCATCGGCCCCGAGGGGATCGCCCTCCTCGGGAGCCCCGCCGGGGCCAGCCGCCGGCTGCCGGCGGGGTTCCAGGAACCTCAGCTCGTCGTCGGTCTGGGGGCCGTCGAAGGCCTCCTCGTCGATCCCCAGGCTGAAGGACTCCGGAGGGGCGGCCCCGGGCACGTCCGCCTCCTCCTCGGTCTCGCCGCGGAGGAAGGCGGGCTCACGGACGCCGGGGCGCGGGACGGGCTTCCCCCGGAGCGCAGCGGGCCCGGCGGGCGGCGGGAAGCCCGCCAGTGGCCCGTCCGCGCCCCCGTCCGGATCCCCGCAGCCGGGGCCGTCCTCCTCGGGCTCGAGCCCCAGCGTCCCGGGATGGAAGCCCGAGACCGGCTCGGGCCGGGCGGCCCCCGCGGGCCAGTGGGCGATGGGCGAGATGCGGTCCCCCGACACCGCCACCACCAGGAGCCTCCCGTCCAGCTCCACCGCGGCCAGGTAGCGCCGGGCGTCGAGGGTCATGGTGGCACGGAGTGAGAAGCCTTTGCCGCCGCCCAGGGACTTGCCCCGTGTAAGCCTCCCCAGGAGCTTGAGGAAGATGAGCAGGAGGGCGATCACGAGGACGAAGGCCCCCACGATCTTCAGCATCCCCCGGAAGGAGAAGGGCCCGTCGTAGGCGGCGGCCCCGGGCAGGGATGCCGCCGGGGCGGCGGGGGTGGCCTGGGCCGGGGAGGGGGCGCCCGCGCCCGCCGGGCCGGGCCGGCCGTCGGGCGCGGGCGGCGGGGCATCGGCTGGCCGGAAGTCCTGCCGGGGCTCGGAGCCCAGATCCTGTGTCCGGATCTGCTCCTCGCCCTGGGCGGCCTGGCCCTGGGCGGACTGGCCGGAAAGGGCCAGCGCCCCCGCCGGGGAGGCGGAGGCGGGGGAGGCGGGGCCCGCCCCCGCGAGCGCCCCGGCGGCGAGGCCAGAGGCCCAGAGGAGGGCGGGCAGGAGGAGGGATCCTCGGGGGAACCTGTTCATTGGTTGCGACCTTGACGGTTGGGGGCCGTGGCTCCCGCCCGGGACAATGCCCGGGGGCGCGGCCCGGAAGACGGGCGCCCGCGAGGCGCGGCAGCCCCGGCGCGGCGGGGCGGGAGCCCGAGCGGAGGGACGGTGGGGGACGCCGCGGCCCAGGTCAGGAGAGGCTCTTGACCCTCTCCATCGGGCTCACGATATCGGTCACCCTCACCCCGAACTTCTCGTTCACCACGACGACCTCGCCCCGGGCCACGAGCTTGCCGTTCACGTAGATCTCCAGGGGCTCGCCCGCCAGCTTGCTGAGCTCGATCACAGAGCCCTGGCCCAGCTGGAGCAGATCGTTGATGATCATCTTGGCGCGCCCCAGCTCCACCGAGATCTCGAGGGGGATGTCGAGGATGAAGTCCAGCGGCCGGGCTGCCCCGTCCATGGCAGGGGGGGGCGGCCCGAAGGCGTTCTGGGCGTCACGGGAGGCGGTGTCGCCCGCGGCGGGCAGCGCCGTGGGGCCTGGGTCGCCCCAGTCCTGCTCGAGGCCCGGGTCGTCGCTCATGAGCCTGTCCAGGTCATGCTGGGTGAGGTTCGGTCTGTCGTCTGCCATGTTCAGCTCCCAGGTGCCGGGGCCGAGGCCCCGGCGGGGTGTCGCGCCGGGCGGCGGCGCGGGAGGGGCGCGGAACGCGGGGGTCCCGCGCCGGGAAGGCTCGGAAAGCGGCGGACTCCGGACAGGCCCGGAAGGGCGCGAGAGGCGGAGGACTGGAAGGTCGGTTAGACGCGAACGGAGCGAAAGGCACGAACTGTGCGAAAGGCGCGGACTGTGCGAAAGGCGCGGGCTGTGCGAAAGGCGCGGGCTGTGCGAAGGCGGAGGACAGGAAAGGCACGGGGCACGGGGAAGGGGGATTCGCCGAGGATGAGGGCCCGTCCGGATACGGCGGCGGGCGCGGGAAGCGGCGGGGCCGAGGCGGGCGAAGCCCGGGCAGTCCGGCGCCGCGTCCCGGGAGCCCTCCGCGCCCCCCGGCGCACATCCCCCCCGCTGCCGCGGCAACGGGCGGGCCGCCGGCGGAGCGGCCCGCCCGTGCGGAGCGGGCGCCGCGCCCCCGCCCGCTAGTCCTCCCAGATCTTGGGCGCGATGTCGGACTGGATCTTCACGGCCTTCTGCCCCCTGGAGCTTCCGATGAAGACCTTGAACTTCGGCACCCCCTCCACCTTGACCTCCAGGGGCTCGCGGACGTCGTGGTTGAGCTTGATGCAGTCGCCGGGGGCGAGGTTCAGGAGCTCCTCGGCGGTTATCTGGGAGCGCCCCAGCTCCACGGTGAGGGTCACCTCGGCCTCGCGCACCCTCTCTATGAAGCGGTTGATCCAGGCCGTGTCCACCTCCAGCTGGTCGCTCTGGAAGCCCGCGTAGAGCTTGGAGCGGATGGGCTCGATGGTGGAGTAGGGCAGGCAGATGATGAGGGTGCCCACGGTCTGCTCGAGCTCAACCTCGAACTTCACGACCAGGACCACCTCCGTGGGGGCCACGACGGAGGCGAACTGCGGGTTGGTCTCCCCGCGCACGTAGCTGAAGCTCAGGGGGTGGACGGGGTTCCAGGCGCGCTCCAGATCGGCCAGGGCCATCTTGATGACGTTGGTGATGCGGCGCGACTCGATGGGCGTGAAGTCCCGGCCCTCCACCTTGATGTAGCCGCGGCCCGAGCCGCCGAAGAAGCTGTCGATGAGGTTGAAGACGAGCTTGGTCTCGATGACCATGATGGCGTGGCCGCGCAGGGGCTCGGCCTTGAAGATGTGGAGGGAGGTGGGCACGGGGAGCGCCCTCATGAACTCCCCGAACTTTATCATGTCGATGGAGAAGGCCGAGATGTCGATCATCTTCCGGAGCGAGGTGGACATGGTCTGCCGGAAGAAACGCGCGAAGCGGTCGTTGATTATCTCCAGGGTCGGCATGCGGCCGCGGATGATGCGGTCCTGGTTGGTCAGGTCGTAGCGGGTCACCCCCTCCTGCTCAGCTGGATCGTCGGTCTCGGTCTCGACCTCGTTGCCGCCCATGCCCTTCAGGAGGGCGTCCACCTCGTCCTGGGTGAGGATCTTGGCCACTGCTGCCTCCGGGCGCGGGGCGACGACCCCGCCCCGCGCGCCGGCTCGGCGGCGGGCGGGTCTTGCGCCGCCAGGGGCGGCGCGGATGAACGACGACAGGCTCCCCCGCGCGGCAGGGCGCCGGGCTGGAGGCGAAAGATGCAAAGGCGGGAGGGCGACCCCGCGGAGGGCGGAGCCGCGCGGGGGCCGGGAAACGCCGCGGGAAGCCGGGCGCCGCCGAGGGGGAGGCACCGCGCGGCGCCGGGAGAAACGCGTCGGGCCGCGTCCGCCCGGGAGGGCCGCGGGCGGGGCGGCGGCCGAAGGCCGGCGGCGCGAGCGGCGCCTACTGGATGATGAACTCCGTGTACATGACCCTGCGGATCTTGTTGTTCTTCATGAAGTTGTTGGTGCGGTTGAGGATCTGGCTCCGCAGGCGCTCCTTCCCGTCCAGCGAGGACACGTCGTCGGCGGACTGGCTGGAGAGGAGCGTCAGGATGGCGTCCGTGATGTAGGGCATGGACTTCTGGAGCTCGTCGGCACCGTCCTGGTTGTCCACCTCCATGCTGAGGGTGACCTTGAGGAAGCGCCTGCCCGAGCTGTCGTTGAGGTTGGTGGTGAAGGGATCGAGCTTGACCGTGACGGGCCCGAGATCCGGGGCCGCCTCCCCGCCCTCGGCGGGCGCGGCCCCGTGGCCGCCCCCCCCGGCGCCCTCGGGCCGCGCCCCGCCCTTGACGGGGGCGACTATGAGCTCCTCATCCCCCGCCCCGTGGGAGGCGGGGGCCTCCTCGGGCGGGGCCTCGAGGGCGGCGGACTCCCCCCCCGGGTCGGCGGGCGCCGCGGGCTGGCCGCCCAGGATCTTCAGGGCCGCCACGGCGCCGCCGGCGCCGATCAGGGCCGCCGCTGCCACCACGATCGCCGTCTTCACGAGCCCGCCGCCCCCCCCCCGGGACGGGGGCGGGTCGGGGGGGTGCACCGCGCGGGGGGGCGCCTTGGGCGCCTCCTCCTCCTTCTTCTTCTGGCTGGTGGGCTGGTTCGCCATGGTCCGTCATCCTTTCCAAGAGCTTCTGGGGGGCCGGTACAGGACCAGCTCGAGGCGGCTGTTCTCGTAGGAGCGCGCGGGATCCAGCGTCTCGGGGCGCGCGCCCCCGTAGGCCCCCAGGCGGAACCGGGACCCGTTGAGGCCCAGCTCCGTGAAAACGTTCAGGACGGTCTTGGCCCTCTCGGCGGCGAGCGAGTAGGAGAGCGGCCCCTCCCCGCCCTCGTAGTCGGAGAGGGGATCCGTGTGGCACTCGAGGCTCACCGGGAGCGTCAGGCGGTCCAGGAGCTCCGCCATGCGCACCAGGAGAATCAGCATCTCCTCGCGCACGAGGATCCCGCCCTCGGGGAAGAGCACCCGCCCGTCCCAGCGGAACACGAGGCCCCGCTCATCGCGGAAGACCGACACCCCGGCGGCGGCCGCCTCGGCCGCCTCCCGGAACCCCGGGGGCGCCGTGTCGGGATCCAGCTGGAAGACCGCCGACTTGATCTCGTCCTGGTTCAGGCCCACCTCCGGGGGGAGGGAGTCCAGGCCCTCCACGAAGGCCGCCAGGGGGTCCACCAGGCTGGGGTTCGAGAAGCCGAGTGCCCCGGGGCCCGCGACGGCGCGGATCCTCTCCTCCGTGACCTCGTCCGTGCCGTCCGGCACGATGCTCTTGGGATCGATGCTCGTGATGGCGATGATGAGGACGAAGAAGGTCAGGAGCAGCGTCACCATGTCGGAGAAGGTGACGAGCCACCCGTCGGGCGGGAGGCCGCCCTGGGTGTCCGCTGCCAGGCGCCTGACGGCCATCTTCAGTACACCTCCCCCTCGTCCCCGGGCCGATCCGGGAGCGTGAACTCGAAGCCCTGGAAGTCGAAGGAGCGTTCCCGCCGCTCCAGGCCCCGGAGGCCGGCCGCCCGGGCGGGATCGAAGTCCAGGACCAGATCCACCCGGTTGTTGCGCCTGCGGTTGGCGGGCGAGTTGTTGGCCACCTGGGGCTTCGCGCCCCCGTAACCGAAGGCCGAGAGCCTCTCCATGGGGATCCCCCCCTCCTCCGCGAAGAGGGAGAGCACGGCCAGCGCCCGGTCGAGGGAGACGTCCCAGTTGTCCCCCGCCCCCTCGGCGGCGGGGGGCAGGCTGTCGGTGTGGCCCTCGATGGTGACGGGCACGGCGGAGTCCCGCATGATGCGGCAGAACGCGAGCAGGGTCTCCCTGGCCCCGGGGGTTATCTCGGAGGAGCCCGGCGGGAAGAGGAGCCCCGCCGAGAGGGTGATGATGCGCTGACCCGAGTTCCTCGTGATGCGGGCCTCCCCGTCCATGACGGCCGGGCTCAGGAGCGCCCGGATCTGGTTCATCTCCCTGTCCTGGACCGGGTAGACGGCCGCGCCGTCCCGCATGGTGGGATCCGGGGAGGCGATGCCGTCCGGGCCCCCGATGGCCGCGAGCCCCCCCGGCATGAGGCCGAAGCTCCGCGTGACCGACTCCACCACCTTGCCGTACTTGGTCTCGTCGAAGTTGGCCTTGGCGCTTATCATGATGAAAAACGTGAGAAGAATCAAGATCATGGACGTGTAGAGGACCATGGTGTTGTCGGGGGGGGGCGGCTCGGGCTCCCTTTTCCTCGCGGCGCTCATAGGAGCTCACCGCGGGGGGGTGCGGGGCGCGGGCCGCCGCCGGCTGCGGGCCGCGCTGGGAGGGCGGGAAGCGCCGCGGGGTGGGCGGCGGGGACGCCGGCGGGACGCGCCGCGGCGGGGCCGGCGGGGAGGGCGCCGCGTTGCGCGGGAGGCGACGCGGTGAGGGCGGCGGGGGGAGCCCCCCCCGAGGCGGCATGAAGCATCTTCTCTCCGGCTGGCGGCCATGGCGTCACGTGATCACCTGAAGGCGGAGATCCGCGCCGCGGGGGGGATGAAGGCGTGGAGCTTCTGCTCGATGATGCGGGGGTTGTCGCCGCGGCAGAGGGCCAGGATCCCCTGGACGATGAGCTCCTTGACCATGCTCTCGGCGCGGGAGCGCGCCCGGAGCTTGCCCGCGATGGGGACGAAGACCACGTTAGCGAGGATGGACCCGTAGAAGGTTGTCACCAGCGCGACGCTCATGGCGGGGCCGATGGCGGAGGGGTCGTCCATCTGCTGGAGCATGGATATGAGGCCGATCAGGGTCCCCAGCATGCCGAAGGCGGGGGCGAAGGCCCCCATGGCCTGGAAGATGTCGGCCCCGAGCCTGTGCCGGGACTCCTGGAAGGCAATCTCGGTCTCCAGTATCTCCACTATGGCCTGGGGCTCCAGGCCGTCCACCGTGAGCTGGAGGCCCTTCTGGAGGAAGGTGTCCGAGACGTCGTTGATGTCCGTCTCGAGCGAGAGGAGACCCTCCTTGCGGGCCTTGGCCGAGAAGGTGATGAATCCCGTGATGATGTCGGCCATGGCCGTGGTCCTGGTCACGAAGGCGTTCTTGAGTATCGAGAAGGTGTTCAGGCAGTCGCGGAGGGGGTAGTTGATCATGGTGGCGCAGGCGGTCCCCCCTACCACGATGAGGAGCGACGGCAGATCCACGAACGCCCCCAGCCCCACCCCCATGTTGATGGAGATGACGAGGAGGCTGGCGGCGGAAAAGATGCCGATTATTGTCGCGATGTCCATGGGGGTTCACCCTGACGAAAGCCGGGGGCCGGTACGGCTGCGCGGCCGCGGCAGGCCAGTCCTGTCGGATCCCAAGCAAGAGCGGCGCCTAAATATCTCATGGGGGGGCGGGCCGTCCCCCGGCACGGGGCTGCGCCCCCGGGCGCCCGCGGGGCGTGTCCCGGAACTCCCGCGCCGCCGGGGGAGGGCGGCGCACCAGGAGGGACGGGCGGCAGGACCTATAACTGGCGGCAGGCACGGGATGCAGACGCCGCAAGGGTTTCCAGGGCGCCGCAGAGGCGGGGCGGGATCCCGGCGGCAAGGGGGATCAAGGATGACGCGCCGCCGGGCCGATACAGCCCGCTTCAGTCGCGCAGCAGGGCAAGATTAACCTAAATTTAGTGTTTTTGCAAGCAAATTAGACAATTTGTTAAAC
>JAITEZ010000245.1 GCA_031281735.1 Deltaproteobacteria bacterium
CGGGCGGGAACGCGTGTGTGCTGGGATCCGGAGGCATGCGCGGCGCGGGGGTTCCGGGGGAGCCACGCCGGGGGGCTCCGGCGGCGGGTCGCCCGGACTGCCAGGCAGACGGGCGGCAGTCGCGCGGGTGCGCCTTAGGGAGGCCGCCGCGGCCTGATGGGGGTGAGGAGGTTGAGGGTCTGCTCATTCTAAGTGATAGGTGATGCCAATTCAACGGGATGGGTGATGCCTG
This sequence comes from Deltaproteobacteria bacterium, assembly GCA_031281735.1. GTDB lineage: Bacteria > Desulfobacterota > Desulfarculia > Adiutricales > Adiutricaceae > JAIRZX01. Next base: position 233 of record JAITEZ010000245.1, read on the forward strand.
GTTCCGCCGATCCAGCCGGGCCGCGCGGTTCGGGGCGGGGGCCCGCGCCCCCCCCGCCGGCCCCCGCCTCAGAGGATCGCCCTGCCCGGCCGGAAGCTGTGGCAGCAGAGGTTCACGGCCACGGGGAGCGAGGCGATGTGGGTGGGCACGGCGACCACCCGCAGGCCCAGCACGGTCGTCCGCCCCCCCACGCATCCCGGCCCCAGCCCCGAGGCGTCCAGGATCCCCTTCACCGCGGCGGCGATGGACTCCTCCTCGGGCGTGGGGGGCGGCCCCCAGAGGATGTCCCAGAGTGCGCGGCGGGCGTGGCGCGGCGCGGACTCGAAGGAGCCCCCGACGCAGACGCCCAAGTAGAATGGCGGGCAGGCGTCGGGGCCCGCGGCCACCGCCGCGGCGGCCGCCGCCCTGGCCGCCTCCGCCTCCCCCGAGGTCGGGGGGAGGTTGACGAGGAGGCTCTTGTTGTCGCAGCCGCCACCCTTGGCGAGGGTGTAGACGGTGACCGAGTCCCCCGCCACGAGGCGGGTCTCGACGCTCACAGGCAGATCGTAGCCCAGATTGGCGCGGGTGAGGGGGAGGCACCCCGAGCAGCGGAGGCCGCCCTCCCGGTAGGCCTCCCTGGCCCCGGCCTCGCAGGCCTCCTGGGGCGTGGCCCCCGTCCAGAGGATCTCCTGGCCGCACTCGAGGAGGATTTGGGGGAGCCCGGTGTCCTGGCAGAGCGGGATCCGGCCGTCCCGCGCCGCCCGCATGTTCTCGCAGAGGATCGAGAGGACGTCCCGCGCCTGCGGCGACTCCTCGGCCGCGAGGGCCCCCGCCAGGTCGTACTCCACCCTCCGGGGCAGCCGGAAGGCCGTCTCCAGGAAAAGGGCCTTCACGGCCGCCTTGAGCTCCTCAGTGTCTATGCGTCTCATGTTCCCGCCGCCCCGCCGTCCACAGGGGAATTCCCCGCCGCCCCTGGGGCCCCGCCGGCCCCGGGCTCCGCGGCCAGGGGCCCCCCGCGGGCGCCCTGGATCGTCACGCCCGGCGGGAGCAGGGCCCGGAAGAGAGGGAGACAGTCCCGTGCCGTCCCGGCTCGCGTTGCGGGACGCCCGTCCCGCCCCCCGTGAACGGATGCTATCATTTTCACATGGGTTTTGTTGAGAATGTCGCCTGGCTCACCTTCGCGAGGCCCCGTGGCCGGAGAGCCCAGGGCCGGCGTGAGGCCCCGCAAGCCGTGAGGGTCCTCGGAGCCGGGATGAGGGCCGCAGGGGGGGGGGAGGCTCAGACCCAGGGAGAGGCCCCGTGGAGGGCCTCGCAGGCCGTCAGAGGCACCTGAAGCCGGGGGAGAGGGCCGGGGCTCAGGAGAGCCGGGGAAGAGGCCCCTGGGGAGGCGCGAGGCCCCGTGGAGGGCCTCGCAGGCCGCCAGAGGCAAATAAGCCGGGGGAGAGGGCCGGGGGGGGCTCAGGAGAGCCGGGGAGAGGCCCCTGGGGAGGCGTGAGGCCCCGTGGGCGGCCCCGTAGGCCGTGGAGAGGCCTTGGTGCCCGGGAGAGGGCCGGAGGGGCCTCGGAGCCGCGGAGAGGCCCCCGTGGGACGTGCGTGGAAGCCGGAAGCAGGGAGAGGGCCGGGGTGGGAGGCCTCAGAGCCAGGAGAGGGCGGGGCAGGGGACAGGCCCCCTAGCCTGGTGCCGGCTCCGGCGGGGGTCGGTCGATCCCTGCGGGTCACAGCAGCTTTATGTACGGGCTCTCCGTCAGGTTCCTGCGTTTGAGCTCCCTGCCGTAGGCCTCGGCGGCCTCATGATCCTCGAAGACCCCGCTCATGACCCTCCAGTAGGGCTGGTTGTTCACCACGACGTGTACCACTTCGGCGGGGAGGCCCTCCTGTTCGAGCCGGTCGCGCTGCCGCTCGGCGTTGGCCTCCTTGATGTAGGAGCCCGCGATGACGGTGTAGCGCCGCTTCTCCCCGACGGGAGGCGCTGCCTCCTGGACCGGCGGCCCGGAGGGGGCGCGGGGGGGCGGCGTTAGCCGGGGCCGCCTCGTCATGGCCTCCTCCTCGGGGACCGGTGGCTTGAGCTCGATGCGGACGGCCTTGGGGACCGGGTTGGCGGGATCGAGGCGGCGGCCCAGGGGCTCCATGCGGCTGATGACCGGTGCCATCTCGCCGGCCCCCGTGATCATGGCTCCGGGGGGCGGGAAGGGGCCCTCGCCGTTCACGCCCGCGGCGGCATCTGGAGCGCCGGAAGGGGCGTCCCGGGCGGGGCCGTCCGCGGCGGCCCCGGCATCGGGGATTTCCAGCAGGAACTCCTCGACGTCGGGGTTGACTATCACGGGAGGGGGCGGTTCGATCCTGAAGCTCAACATCGGGGAGGGACGCGGCACCGGCGCGGGCTCCTCGGCCGGTGGGGCCTCCTCGGCCGGGGACGGCGGCTCTTCGGCAGGCGCGCCCAGGAGCGAGATACCCAGCCAGAGGGCGGCGGCCGCCGCCGCCGCGAACGCCCCCAGGGCCTTGAAGCGCGGGCGCTGGCGGGGGCCCGGGGGTGACGGGGCCCGGTGCTGGGCGCGCGCCCCGCCTAGCGGCGCCCTGAGGGGCGGCTGGGAGGCGGGGGCAGGGCGGGCCGGCACCGCGAGCAGGGCGAGGGCGAGGAGGGGTGCCAGCGGGAGCGGCGCTCCGGGGGAAGCGGCCGCCCGCGCGAGCCCGGCCAGTTGGCCGGCGAGCTGGTGGACGATGGCGTCCACGGCCGGGATGGCCACCGTCTACTCCCCGCCCCCAGTCCCCTCGCGGCCGGCGGGGGACGCGCCCTCGCGAGCCGCTCCAGGGGCGGCGCACTCGCGATCGCCATGGGCCTCGGGGCGGGCGTCCGGCGTGCCCTGAGCGCCGTTCCGGTGCCGGATGACGGTCACCACCGGGCCCGAGGCGAGGTAAACCAGCCCGAGCGGGAACAGGAGGGTGCGCCCCTTGAGGATCAGGAGGGCCAGCAGGAGGATTATGAGCACCAGGGTCTCGAAGGGCCTCCGGTTGTGGGAGACGGCCTTGTTCTTGAGGCTGAAGTAGTCGAGGTTCGATACCATGAGGAAGGCGAGCACCAGCGTGAGGGTGAGCACCAGGGTGGGATCCGGCGGCTGCGCCGGAAGGGCGCCCGGGATCCGGTGGTGCCAGAGGACGGCGGCCGCGGCCACCGCGGCGCCGCCCGGGATGGGCAGGCCCTGGAAGAAGCCCGGATCCCGTATGCCCGCCGAGACGTTGAAGCGGGCGAGGCGCAGGGCCCCGCAGGCCATGAACACGAAGGCCGCCACGAACCCGATGGTCATCGTCTTGTCGTCGGAGCTGAGCCCCCCCAGCACGTGGAAGACGTTGGGCCGGAGGGCCCACTGGTAGAGGAGGACGGCGGGCGCCGCCCCGAAGGAGACGAGATCGCAGAGCGAGTCGTACTCCACGCCGAAACGCGAGGTGGTGCGGGTCATGCGGGCCACCGTCCCGTCCAGGGTGTCGAATACGGCGGCGAGGAAGATGGCGAAGGCTGCCGGGACGAAGCGGCCGTTTATGGAGGACACCATCGAGTAGAAGCCGGCGAAAAGGCTGCAGGTGGTGAAAAGGTTGGGCAGGATGTAGACGGCGCGGCGTTCTTTCCCGCGGCTCTTCCGTTTCTGGGACATCTTGGGTGATCCTCGTTGGGCATGGGCGCCTGCGGTGGCCTCCGGGCGCCGCGGGGTTGCGGCTGGAAGGCGGGGCCCGGACGGGGGGCGGCCGGCGGGCTCCGGGCGGCAGGGTCCCGGGGCGGCAGGCGATCTATTTATAGCACGGTGCGCCAGGAAAACCCATACCGGCGGCGGCAGTCGGGCGGGCCGCCGCCGCGACCGATACGGCGGCGGGCGGGGCATGCCGGCGGCGCGGGCGGCGCCGGGGACGGGGCTGCCGTCGTGGCCGGGGGCTGGGCCGGCCCGGGCATGAGTTCCGGTGATTAGCCGCGGCCGGGGACGGACTACCCGCCGTCACGGCGCGAACGGGTACCCGTGCGCGCGCGTCCCGCGGGGCCGGGGCGACCGGCGCGCATGACGCGGCCACGCGCCGCGCCGTGACGCGGCATGGTGCGATCAGGCTTGCCGAAACGGACCACCGTGAGAGGCCGGCCTTCGCGTCCGGGGACGAGGTGGGGGCGGCCGGCCGGCGGATAGGGAGGTGCAACCTAAATTCCCAAAAAAATGAGCACCTACGTTATGAATACCAAAAAAATAAAATAAATATGTCTTTAGTTAACAAGCTAAATTTCAAAATTTGCTTAGACTCAAACGCATTAGTGCTACTAGACAATGTGTATTTTTAATCTTTGATCAATATTTAGAAATATATTTATATATTAGAAATCTTTTTATGGAACGATATAGATCAAAGTTAATCAGATATTCTGTATATTGAAGCGATCCATTAAATCCAGCCTATATATAGATTTTTAAAACATTAGAACGCTTATGACATAATTAGCTTGATTTGCCCTTCAAAAGGTGTTAAATATGCACCTAGGATGAAGGGAGATTTCAAGTGACACTCGACTCTAGTTTAAAGGTAAAGATGCCTGAGACAGGTATAGTCATTAGACGATCAGGAAAGTATCAAACTGTATTCAAGAAAATCAGCTCGTTTCGGACTCCTGGAAAGCTTTATCCTGATGGACAACGGGTAACCATTGGAAAACTTGATAAAGATACCGGCTTGTTGGTACCAAATAGTAACTATTGGAAGCTTTATCATGAAGAACCACCCTGGAATGAGACTATCTATAGATCAGTAATATCTATAGGGCCTGCATTTTTAGCTGACCATACTTTGAACGCTTTAGGGATCACCAGTATCCTAGACGAATGCTTTGGCCAGGACAGAGCACGGAAGATCAGAACCGCTGCTCTGTACATGATCTCACGGGGAAACGTCTTTGATGACGTGGAAAACTTCTGTGATGGATACACCATAAACGGGGCGCACCTTACTTCTCAGTCATCATCAGTACTATTCGCCACAATCACACATGACGAGCGCATGGCTTTTTTCAAAAAATGGTCCAAGGTACATCAATTTAATTCCCATCTGGCATATGATGTAACATCATTCTCCACTTATGCCAAAGGCATAGAAGATAGTGAATATGGATACAATAGGGATTGCGAAAGGTTACCGCAAATCAACTTTGGATGCTACCTTTCCCAGGCAACTGCACTTCCCATGTTTTATGTCACATATCCAGGCTCTATAATTGATAAGTCTCATCTCACGTTCATGATGGCTTACAATGAGGATCTAGGCATATCAGACATGGGATTCGTTTTGGATAGAGGCTTTTGTAGCAAAGATAATATTATATACATGGTAGAAAATGGATTGGATTTCTATATGGGCATTGAGTCACGCCTTAAGATAACACAGGAGGCGATTGAATCTGTACGTCCAGTAATTCTTAAGTTCGATAACTGTATCGACCATGAAGGCATTTTCGGAATAGCTGTTCCAGGCAAATACTATGGTTTTGATTTAAATCTGCATGTCTACTACAATCCTGATATGGCTGATGATCAAAGGAAAGACTTATATCGTCTAATTCAATCTGAGGAAGAGACACTATCCCAACTCAAAACCATTTCCCACGAACAAGCTAAACATTTTTCCCGACATTTTGTCATTGATAGGGATGATAATGGTCTTTTTAAATATTCCTACAATACTCATAAAATAGATAAAAAATCATTAAATTTTGGATACTTTAGTATTCTAACCAACACCACTGTCGATAGCAAACAGCTTCTTTCTATTTACCGGCGACGGGATACCATAGAGAAGTGTTTTGATGATCTAAAGAACCACATCGACATGAAACGATTGCGTACACATGTTACGGAAACAACCGCTGGCAAGATGTATTGCTCATTCATTGCGTTGATTTTGATCTCAGAAATCGGAAACAAACTAAGGCCGCTATTACAGGAGAAAGCGTGGAGCAAGAAAGGCGTAATAGCTGAATTAGAAAAAATCAAGGTACTAACGTCCACTAGTGGCAAGAGGCGATTAATGAACCCGCTAACGAAGACACAACGAATGATATTTCAGCCGTTCGGGCTGAAAGAGAGTGACTTGGAAATATACGTCAAGACCGAGGCGAAATCAGTGTAGGTGCACATAATTGGGGGAATTTAGGGTGCAAGGCGGCGCATGTCGATGACTGGGTGCCGCTTTCCCTTGCCGCCTCCCTCAGGCACCATCCTTGCCGGCAGGCATCCGTATTACCCTCCGCCAAGCTGCACGTTCCCCGCCGGCTCCTGCCGGCCGGTTTGCAGGTGCTCACTCTCGCGCGCCACCGGCGCAGAACCGCGACATGCCAGCATGCAAGCCGGAGCCGGAAGCTCCCGCCGCGGCGAATCCCCAATCCTGCCCGCGCAGGTACATGCCGCGTGGGTCTTCCGGAAGCCCGCCCCGCCGGCTCGTCGTGATTACCACACGGGGGACTGCCGGCGGGAGAGACGGGCGGGTATCCGGCTGTGAAGGCACGGCGGCTGCGATTCGCCGGCCGATCGGACGCGCCGCGACCAGGCGAGGCGCTTACCGACGCGTTGCGTCCCCCGGGCGCGACGGAGGGAGCGGCCGGCGGCCCGGGTTGGCGGCGGCGTCACGGGGCCGTCTTCCCGACACTTCGACCAGCCGCCGGCATGGCCCGGGGGGCGACGCGGGCCTCCTCCCTGAAGCCAGGCGAGATCCCGCCAGATGAAAGGTGCTGATGAGAAGCCTTCAACGGGTCAAACGGGGCAATTCGATGGATTGCGTAATCAATCCTTCAGGAAACTGCCGATCCGCTGTGCCGGCTCTTCCGCGCTATTCCCGGGATGAACCCGAGTGCTGGGCGCCCTCGAGGCGTATGTGTAGGTTCTTGTACAATACGTCCACAATTGCATGCTCCGCACGGGATCGCGCGCGGGCGTCCCCATGAGCGGGGCGCAGCCGGGACGGTCATGTCCGGTTGCTGCCGGCGGCGAGGGAATCCCCTGCATTCCCCTGACCGGCCCTGAGGCCCCCAGCCCCGGCGGCGACCGGGAAGCGCCCGTCCCCCGGGGCTCCCCTTCAGGATCCAGGATCCGCGCCCGGGCAGCCTCATCCGGCGCACCTCCGCGGGAGTGAGGCGAACCGCGAGGTCCGGACGGGCGTGGGACACGGGAAAGGCGGAACCGCATGGCTGCCTGGGTACGCGCCGCGGCGGCGGGTTCCCGCGATCCGTCGCGGCTGAAGGGCCCGTGGCGTCGTGCAGCGGGCCAGGGCCAGCCGGGGGATGGCCACCCTTGGCCGGGCCTTACCCCCGGGCGGGGTGTCGGATTCAGGGCTCCCCGGAATGTGCCGCTTCCGGTGTCCATGCCGCGGAGCCGGCCGCGGCCGCCCCCCCCGCGCCCGCGCCGTGACATGTCCCGCCCGGACGGCGCCTCTCGTCTAGCGGCGCCTCTCTGTCTGACCGGTAACGGCCTTCCTCGGGCCGATCAGGCTTACCACGGTCTCGAGGTCGGCCAGCGGCCTTGCGCGCCAGTTCCTGGCGATGAAGGTGGAGAGCAGATGCTCGACCTTGTTCCACTTGGATGTTCCCGGGGGGAAATGGCACACGCTGATAGGCGTCCCGATATCTTCGCACAGCCGCTGCAATTCCAGATCGAACGCCCCCGACCACGGCGAGTCGATTCCCCCGCAGTCGGCTGCGATCATCAGCTCCGTGCATCCTCCGTACGTCTTCCCGCCCGCCTCATGCCACCATCTCCTTATCGACTCCACGGCGAACAGAGGCCTTTCATGACCGGCCACGGTAGTGACTGAACGTTGACGGCCGACAGTCTCCGCTGTCCCGAACGGGACCGATTCCAGCGGCCCAGGCGCGGGAAAGGCGAGGCGCTCGGCCCCCGCGGGACGGCCCTTCGGCCCCCGCCTCCCGCCGGCGTCGGGAAAGCCCTCAGGCATCTCCCTCTTCCTCGTGGCGATGGAAAGCACCGGGTTGTTCTGACGGATCATCTTCTCCGCCATCCGGTTGATGAATTCGAACTGCTTTTCCCGGGACGAGTTCCGGTTCCTCTCGCTGGATTTCCTGCTTCCCCTGAGGCAGTAGCCGAGGCCGTGCAGCAGGTGATCCACGAGGCAGTTGCTCGCGGTGAAGCCGCGCTTACCGAGTTCCGCCGACAGTTCCCTGGTGCTCTTGCAGGTCCACCTCAGCGGTGAATCCCTGTTGCCCCTGGAAACGGGATCAATCAGCGACTCCAGGGCCTCGAGCAGGCCGGGCTGTGAGATCTCGGCGGGCTTCCGCCCGCCCCCGGGCTGCCTTATCCTGTAATGCCCCGCCGGGTCGGGGTCGGCCCTGGAATCGGCGATGCCCCTGGCCACGGTCTTGGGTGACATGCCAGTCACTCTGGCGACCAGAGAAATGCCGCCGTAGCCTATTGATTCGGCCGCGGAACCCGCCCATATCCTTCGCAGGCGCTCGTCTTGCAGATGAGGGCCGATGAGGGTGAACTGTCGGATTATCATGTCCTCTACGTCCAGCATGAGGTCGATAGTAGATCGCCATGGCAAACAAGTCAAGATTTATTTTAAGATACAAACTAAATATGCATTTTTATAGCTTTTGATAGCTTTTGTGGAGTTATTGGTTAACCAAGCTGTACCATAACGAGTAACCGGCTTGAATCCGCCCCTTTCTAGCCCCGGACCGCCCCAGTCCTTCTCCGGTCCGCCGCTGTCAAGATACCGGCCCGGATCACGCGTCGCCGCGCCCCTTCCGCCCCCCGCGGGGATTACCCCCCGTCACGTGACGCAGTCCCCCTGCGTGGCCTCGCGAGGCATGGGCCGGGTTCCCCGCCGGGCAGGGGCGCGGCCCTCCGTCCCTTCCCGCGGGACCGTGTGCGGCGCGTGCCCCGCCCGGAAGGCTGCGCCCGTGCCCTCCCCGCTCCAGCCTGGCACGCGCCTTCACATGTCCGCATCGCAGGGCCCGGGGCATGGCCGGCCCCCGCAGCCGGGGAGCCCCCGTTCCGGCAGTCCGGGGTCGGGGGCCCTTGGCGGGCCGGTCATGTCCCCGCTCGCGGCATCGCTCGCTTGGTGCTCTCGCAGTGACTTGCGTGCCGATGGACGTCCGCCGTGCCAGGGCAGAGGGGGCTGCCGTATCCGGGGGAGCCGCCGGTTCGGCGTGCCCGCGCCTAAAGCGAGGGCCTGGACTCCCGACAATAGAGCAAGTCCTGCCGCTCGGGGAGGGCCGCCCCTCCTTCCGGGGCCTTCCGCTTCCGGCGGTTCCAGGAGCGGCGTGGCCCCCGCCGGCCCCTGCGGGGTGGCGCGGTCGGATGCGCGCCCTGCTGTGCCGAGGTCATGAAGAATGTGTTCATTCCTCGACTGAAGACCCTGACTCTCAAGGGGTATGAAGGTCAGCGCCCGCCTGGCGCGTAAGCGGGGGCGCTTCCCGAGCCGCGCCCCGGCGGCGTCCCCTTCCCGGTCATAAGGTGTGTCCCGGCTCGTTTCCCTGACCGCGCACCCGGCATGTTCGGCACGATTGCGCGACTGCTGCGGCACCCGGCCTCCCCGCGCGCCCCGGCGGTCGCCAAGTGCGGCGGCCGGGGCGACAGCCGCCAACCGGCCAGCCTGTCAGCGCGGCGCGCGGTTTCAGCGTCTGCCCGGATCGCCCGGGTTAGCGCTGGGGTTGCGATCGTGCTAGAATGAATGATATTTTCCCTCCGTCCGGTCCGAGACTCCCGCCGGCTCCGGCGTGACTGCCCACGGCAAACCCTTCATGGCACCTTCTGAACTTGAGGTCATCAAGAACCTGGTCAAGGCGGCCGAGTCTGGCAACGCCGAGGCCCAGTGCATCCTCGGCAAGCTCTACTACCTCGGCGAGGGGGTCGCCCCGGACAAGCGGGAGGCCCTCAACTGGTTCGAGAGATCGGCCGAGGGCGACTGCCTGGACGCCCAGTACATCCTGGGCAAGGTCTATCTTGAGGGCTTCATAACCCCCGTAGACTACGACAAGGCCCGCCATTGGCTCTCCCGGGCAGCCGAGCGCAGGCATTCCCTGGCCGAGGCGGATCTGGGCAGGATGTTCCTGAACGGGAGCGGGGTCCCCGAGGATCCGGCCGCGGCCTACCGCTGGTTCGAGCAGGCGGCCCTGGACGGGAACGTCTCGGCGCAGTACAACGCCGGTCTCATGTGCCTGGGCGGATGCGGCACCGCAGCCGACCCCGCCAGGGCCTTCGCATGGTTCAAGAGCGCGGCCCTGGAGGGGGACGTCCCCTCGCGCTTCAACGTCGGGCTTATGCTCTTCACGGGCGAGGGGGCGGCCCAGGACTACCTGGAGGCCAGGGAGTGGTTCGAGAAGGCGGCGGGGGACGGGGACGCCGCCTCGGAGTTCTACCTCGGGCTCATGCACGAGGAGGGGCGGGGAGTCCCCCGCGACGGCTTCAAGGCCCTGGAGTATTACAAGAAGGCCTCGCTCAAGGGCTACTCCAAGGCCCAGTACTGCCTGGGTCTGAGGTACCTGAACGGGGATGGCATCGCTCAGGACGAGGAGGAGGCCTTCTACTGGCTCGAGAAGGCGGCCGACTCCGGCAACAGCTACGCCAGCTTCGAGCTGGGGCTCATGCATCTCTACGGGCGTGGCATCCCTCAGGATCACGAGGCGGCCTTCCAGCGTTTCTCCCGGGCGGCCGAGGCGGGTCTACCCGTGGCCGCCGCCAACCTCGGCTCCCTGTACCTCAAGGGGCAGGGGGTCGGCCAGGACTACGGGAAGGCCCTGCTCTGGTCGCGGAAGGGCGCCGAAGGCGGTGTGGGCGAGGCCATGCTCAACCTGGGACTCCTCTTTTTCTACGGCAAGGGGGTCAAGCGGGACTACGCCATGGCCCTGGAATGGTTCCGGAAGGCGGCGGCCGAGGGCGCGCGGGAGGCCTACTACGAGTTGGGCCTCATGTTCTTCCAGGGGGCAGGGGTGGCCCTCGACTACGAGCAGGCCTACGAGTATTTCTCCAAGGGCGACGCCGAGGGCGAGATCCAGTCCTCCCTTTACGCTGGCCTGCTCATGCTCAACGGCTACGGTGCCCCCATGGATCGCGAGCGGGGGCTCGCCAAGGTCCGCGCAGCCGCGGAGCTGGGGCTGGCCGATGCCGAGTATTTCATGGGGGTCATCCACATCCAGGGCCTGGGGGTGGAGCCTAGCGAGGAGGAGGGCCTCCAGTGGCTCCGCAAGGCGGCCGCGCAGGGGCACGCCCGGGCCGCCGAGGAGCTGGCTTCCCGGAGAGGGCAAGTCAACTGAAGGGCGCGGGCCGGCGCTTGCGGGGGGTGCCGCAGTCCGGGGGACACTGGGCATGCCCTGGTCGCCGGCGGACGCCGCGCGGGCCCGAGGCACCGGCAGACGCCGGGCGGGAGAGTCGCCCATGAGGGATCCCAGACATGTCGCCATCACCGGGGCCTCCGGAGGCCTGGGGAGGGCTCTCGCCCTCGAGTACGCCCGGCCAGGGATGGCGCTCTCCCTGTGCGGCAGGAACGCCGAGTCCCTGGCCCGGACGGCCGGGCTCGCCAGGGGGAAGGGGGCGGAGTGCTTCGAGGCGCTCTTCGATGCCAGGGACGCCGAGGCTCTCGTGGGCTGGCTCGCCGTCTCCGATCGCCGGGCCCCGCTGGATCTCGTGATAGCCAACGCCGGCATCTGCCGCGGGGTGGGCCCCGACGGCCTCGAGGATCCCCGCGACGCGGTGGACACCCTCCGCGTCAACGCCGAGACGGCGATCCTCACCTCGCTCTGCGCGGCCAGGATCATGCGCACACGGGGACGCGGCCAGATAGCGGTCATAAGCTCCCAGGCGGGCCGCGTGCCCCTGACCTTCACCCCAGCCTACGCGGCCTCCAAGGCCGCCGCCCGCTCCTACGCGCTCTCCCTCCGGGACGGACTGGCGGCGCAGGGCGTGGAGGTGACGGCGGTGAGCCCCGGGTACCTCAGGAGCCCCATGCAGGAGACCTTCGTGGGCGGGCTCATCCGGGCCTGGCCGGCGGAGCGGGCGGCCCGCCGCATCGCCTCTGCCCTCCGGGGGAACCCCAGGGAGATCCGCTTCCCCCTCCTCATGAACCTCCTGGTGTGGGCCTTCCAGTTCTGCCCCCGCTTCCTCGCGCCCCCGCTCCTGAGGTCCTTCAGCTTCCGTTGCGAGCCGCCCTCCGGGTCCGGGGGAGGGAAGCCGGCCCAGGGAGCGGCGGGCACGGCGGCAGGGGATCCGGACGCCCCAGGCGGCGGGACGTCTCTCGGGGACGGTAGCGGATCAGGGACGGGGGCTGAGCCTTTCTCAGGTTAGTACCGGGACGGGCCGCATGTCGGAACATGACATCATGCGGTCATCTCCGAGCCTGAGCGTCTCGTGGGAATCTCGTACTGTGGTTTCACATGATCATTCAGGAGAAATCCAGCTTTGGTAGGCCCTTGACGATTTTCATGGTCTCCAGGCCCACTGTGATCACCCGCAACAGGAGTTCCGGGATGTACCTGGGCTCCCCGTGTTCCCTGGCCCAGTCGTTGGATCGTTTCTGATCTCGGAATCTTTGTGGAACGCGATCTGGTAGCGTTCAGTGATCCAGCCGATCGCGGAACTTCCGTTCAATACGTAATCGCAGGCAGCAAGGGGGATCCCCTCGACGCGGATCGTATCGTTGCAATGCATAACTGACTTGCCATTTCTTGCCATCCGGTCCCTTCCCGAAGCGCATCATGGCCATCCGTACAGGCCATGAATTTGAAGCCAAGAGGCCAACCGGCAAACCCCTCATGCGCATGCGCCAATCCGCCGGGTGCCGCCGTTTCGTCCATGACAAAGCCATCGCCTGGCAAACTGGGCGGCTGGCCGACAAAGGTAACCCGCTCACTTACGCCGGGCTTTTCCGCCTGCCCGTCAACCGGGAGAAAGAGCCTGATACAGCCTGGCCGGCCGAGGCGCCTTCGCCATGTGAAAAACCTCAGGCGCCGGCAAACGGCCCCTTCCCGCAGGCTTGAGGCCGCCAGAGAGCAGGCCAGAGAGGGCGGGGACGGCTCCCTTAAAACCGCCCGGGGGAGCGGCTGCCGGAAGGCCAGGCTCCAAGCCGCCAAGGCCCGCATGAAGGCCGCTTTCTCCCGCAAGGGTCTCCCGCGGGAACACCCGGCCCGGCCGCCATCTGCAAAAAACCACGCCGCGGCGGTCGCGGGGGACCTGATAGTCCGAGATATGTCCGCCTCTGCAGCTGGGATCGCAAGCGCCCGGCCGGAACGTCAGGGCCAGAAGCGGCCTCAGCAGGGCTGTCCTGGGCCAGGGCTGGGGAATTCCTGTGATCATGCTGGTCGGCAAGACGCCGGCCAGGGGCGGAAAGCTGATCAAGATCCCGGCCCGTCACACCGGCCGGACTTGCCCTGAATGCGGGTTCAGACATGCGTACAACCGTGAAAACCAAGCCAGGTTAGGATGCCGGCACCGCGGTGTTGCGGATAATGCCGATGTCGCCGGGGCAAAGAATGTTTTCACGGCCGGGCAGGCCGCCCTGAACGCCTGTGGGGGACATGGCGCCCGAGGCCGGCCTGTGAAGCAGGAACCCGCCGGAGACCAGAGGCCGGCTTTCGCCTCCGTGTCCGCCGGTACCCCCTGACTTCAGTCTGGGGAGGATGCCAGCGCCTGGAATCGGGGTCCCATGTCATGCCGGAAACGGTGGGGCCTTGCATACTCGCCGCGGTCCGCCCCGGACTACCGGAACGCCTGACGCACCGGCCCCATGACCCCCGAAGTCCGGGAATACGATACTCTCGGGGCTTGTCGGAGATCTGTCCAGGAACTCCCAGGAAACGCTTCAGCCGGGAGGCAGGCGCAATGAGGCCGTTTCCCGAACTGCCGGCGTCTTCCGGCGACTGCCGGTGCGTTTGCCGATGAGCCTGTTTCGGAGGCGCCTTTCCCGGCGCCCGCAGTAAGCGGGATCCGCATTTCGCAGGAAGCGAGGCAAGCGTTGCATATAGTGGTATTCAGCCAGCCGTGCGGGCTGGCTTCGGTCCTGCGGGCAAGGCGCGCCCGGGTCGCTGACTGGCGACGCATTGGACCTGCCTAACCGTAGCCGGGCGGGGCCGCGGCAAGCGAAGGGAGGATGCCGGCGGCATCGGCGGGCGGAGGCCGAACCGCCGGGGCGGTCTCCCCGGCCCCAGAGGAAAGCCGGGGGATCGCTGGCTCATCTTTTGCGGTGGCTTTCCAGGGGAGGGGAACGGGGCCCATGTTGGGATCCGCAGGGGCGGGGGCTCAATCCGCCGGGCTTCCCCACCCATGAGGGGGAGGGGGGCTTCAGCGAGCCGGGTCATTTCCCGGATGGCGATGGGAGGCGGAAGGAACACGGCGGCAGGGCCCCCGCCTCCGGCCGGACGGCCCCGGACCGGCCTGGCGCTTGTGTTTGAAAAAACAGGCTACCGGACCTATAATATTCCGGGCCGGTTTCCGTCACGGCCACGCTAGAGCCTTCCCCGCATTCACGGGCCTCGCCAGACTGAGGGAGGCGCCGCCTGCGACCCAGCAGGTCCCGGCGCCCCCGCCTCAAGTGATTTATGGCCTCTCGCTACAGAATCTGCATAATGACCGAAGGCCGGGGCCCCCTGCGGATCAGGGGGCTCGTGATCCCGGCCTGGGTGCCTGTCGTCGCTGTCGCCTTTACCATCTGCCTGGCGTCGGCCCTCTCGATCTATGCCTTCCACGCCAACCGGGCCATCTCGGGCTTCGAGGACCGGAGCTTCGATCTGGAGATCCTCCAGGCCGAGAACGCCGCCAAGGAGCTGCAGGTGGCCGCCCTGACGGAGCGCCTGAGCGCGCTGGAGGGCCAGGTGGAGGTTCTCTCCGACCGGGACAGGGATCTCAACCTCCTCACACGGGACTTCAACCGCCAGCTGGGCCTCCCGGAGGGGACGGAACTCGCGGCGGTGTGGCCGGAGCTCGTGAACACCGTGGCATGGACATGGGGGGGCCAGCAGGACCAGGGCGGCGTGAGCCGGGAACCCGGCGGCCCCGCCTTGCCTGCGGCGAACCCGGTGACGGTGCTCCGCGCCCTCCACAGGGATCTCGACCGCCTGGAGGAGGGGGCGGCCGCGACCGGCTTCGCGCTTTCCGAGCTCTCCTCGGCCCTCATGGGCTCCCAGAACCTGCTCGCTGTGACACCTTACGCCAACCCCGTGCCAGGGGGCAAGGTCTCGTCCCTGTTCGGCTATCGCTCCAATCCCTTCGGCAGATCCCTCGACTTCCACGCTGGGCTTGACCTCGCCGCCCCCACCGGCACCCCGGTCTACGCCCCGGCGGACGGCACGGTGCTCTCCTCGGACTGGTCCAAGAGCGGCTACGGCCTCATGATCGCCCTGGATCACGGCTACGGGCTCACCACCCGCTACGCCCACCTCTCGGAGAGCCTGGTCGCCCCCGGCGACAAGGTCGCCCGCGGCGACCTCATCGCCCGTGTCGGCTCGACCGGCCGCTCCACCGGCCCCCACCTCCATTACGAGACGTTGCTGGGGGAGACGGCGGTGGATCCGCAGACCTTCCTCCAGGCCGAGCTCGAGTACCAGACCGCCTATCTGGAGGAGAAGCGGGGTGCCCGGGCCCTCGCGGCCGGTCTCCACGCGCCCGGGGGCATGCAGATGGCGACCGACGCGGATTCGGCCGCCCCCGTCCCCGACGGGACCGCCGCCGGTACGCCCGCCGCCGCGGCGGCAGCCCCCGCCAAGGCGCCGGCCCAGGCGGCGGTGGCCGGGGGCAGGCCCGCCCGCCGCGAGATCAAGCCTTCCCGCAAGGCGACCCGCCCCAAGCCGGCCAAGGCGAGGGCGGCCCGCCCCAGGCAGGCCCGCCGCGGATGAGGGCGGCCCCCCCCCCTGCGGGCGCCGCCCCGGCGCGTCCCGGGCCTCCGGGCCGCCTCCTGCGGCCTTCCGTCCGCCCGCGCCACACCCTTCGCCGGAACCTGGCGGCCTCCCGATCCCCGGCTAGGGCCTCCCGCTTCCCGGTCCCGCCGGGCGCCGGGGCATTCGCGCGCCCCCGTCCTTAACGGCTTTCAGGCATCCCGGCCCGCCTGTCCCGGGGCCGGCCCCGCCCCCAGACAGCGCGCCCCCCGGGCATCCCCCGCTGGGCGCCTCCGCTCCCCTCCGCCCCGCAGGCCCCCCCGGCCTGCGAGGCCTTCCCGCCCGCGGCCGCCGAGGCCCGCAGGCGCCTGCCCCCTTCCGGCCCGTCATCCGCGTCCGGGTTGGGGCGCTTCCGGACATCCTGATCCCCAGCCGCGGCGGGGGGAACGGCGGGGCGAGAGCCCCCCGGACAGCCGGCCAGGCCCGCAGGGGCCACCCCAGCCCCCGGTTCCCGGGAGATACCTCTCCCGGTCTTTTTTTCCGGGGTCGGGCGAGAGAGAGCCTTCCACTGATGAACATACTGAAACTCTTGTTTGGGAGCGCCAACGACCGGGAGATCTCCCGGCTGGCCTCCAGGGTCGACAGGGTGAACGAGCTCGAGGGGGAGGCCCGCAGGCTCCCGGACGCCGAGTTCCCGGCCCGGACGGCCTCCTTCAGGGAACGCGCGGCCAACGGCGAAGAGCTGGACTCGCTGCTCCCGGAAGCCTTCGCCCTGTGCCGGGAGGCTGCGGCCCGTGCCCTGGGGCAGAGGCACTTTGACGTCCAGGTGATGGGGGGCCTGGTCCTCCACGACGGGAAGATCGCCGAGATGAAGACCGGCGAGGGGAAGACCCTGGCCGCCACCCTCCCGGTATACCTGAACTCCCTTTCCGGCAAGGGCGTCCACGTCGTGACCGTGAACGACTACCTGGCCTCGCGCGACTCCGAGTGGATGGGGCAGATCTACCGCTTCCTGGGCTGCTCCTGCGGGGTCATCGTGCACTCCCTCACGGACACCGAGCGGCGCGAGGCCTACGCCTGCGACATCACCTACGGGACCAACCACGAGATGGGCTTCGACTACCTGCGCGACAACATGAAGTTCACGGCCGACCAGTTCGTCCAGCGCGGGTTCAACTACGGGATAGTGGACGAGGTGGACTCCATCCTCGTGGACGAGGCGAGGACGCCCCTCATCATCTCGGGGCCCGCCGAGCAGTCCACCTCGCTCTACACGGAGGTGAACGCGGTCATCCCCAGGCTGGCCAAGGACCGCGACTACTCGCTCGACGAGAAGGCCCGGACATCGATACTGACCGAGCAGGGCGTCGGCAAGGTGGAGAAGCTCCTCCACGTGGGCAACCTCTACGACCCCGAGAACATCGACGTGCTCCACCACGTGAACCAGGCGCTCAAGGCCCACACCCTCTTCCGCCGCGACTCCGAGTACATGGTGGAGAACGGCAAGGTGGTCATCGTGGACGAGTTCACGGGCAGGCCCATGGAGGGGAGGCGCTTCTCCGACGGCCTCCACCAGGCCCTGGAGGCCAAGGAGGGGGTGCGGATAGAGAACGAGAACCAGACGCTCGCCTCCATCACCTACCAGAACTACTTCCGGATGTACGACAAGCTCGCCGGCATGACGGGCACGGCCGACACCGAGGCCGCGGAGTTCCAGAAGATCTACAACCTGGAAGTGGTGGTGATGCCCACGCACCGCAGGATGATCCGCCAGGATCACCCTGACGTCATCTACCGCACCCAGGACGAGAAGTACAGGGCCGTGGTAGAGCACATAGCCGAGCTCCACGCCAAGCGCCAGCCGGTCCTGGTGGGCACCATCTCCATCAACAATTCCGAGAAGGTCTCCCGGATGCTCACGATGGAGGGCGTCCCCCACCAGGTGCTGAACGCCAAGCACCACGAGCGCGAGGCGCAGATAGTGGCCAGGGCCGGCCAGCCAGGCGCGGTCACCATCTCCACCAACATGGCGGGCCGCGGCACCGACATCGTGCTCGGGGAGGGGGTGGCCGAGAACGGCGGCCTCTTCATCCTGGGCACGGAGCGCCACGAGTCGCGGCGGATAGACAACCAGCTGAGGGGGCGCAGCGGCAGGCAGGGGGACCCGGGGGAGTCGACCTTCTACCTCTCGCTGGAGGACGACCTCATGCGCATCTTCGGGGGGGGCCGCCTCACCGGCATCATGAAGACTCTGGGCATGACCGATGGCGTGCCCATATCGGCGCCCATAGTCTCCCGGAGCATCGAGAACGCCCAGAAGCACGTCGAGAGCCGCAACTTCGACATCCGGAAGCATCTCCTGGAATACGACGACGTGATGAACCGCCAGCGGATCATCATCTACCAGAAGCGCCGCAAGATCCTCTTCGGCGAGGACTACATGGAGGATCTCCTGGGCCTCCTGGACGAGGAGAGCCAGGCCTTCGTCATCCGCCACATGGATCCGGCGGGCGACGACGGCCCCAACTGGAAGGTGCTGGAGCTCGAGTGCCGCAAGCTCTTCGGGTTCGTCCCCGACTCGGGCGATCTGGGCGGGCTGGAGGGGGAGGCGCGCTACGACTACCTGTACGAGAACGGCGAGAAGGCGCTGAAGGCGCACCTCGAGAACATCCCGGAGGAGATCCGCCACGACGTCGTCCGCCACTACATGCTCCGCTCGGTGGATCTCCAGTGGAAGGACCACCTCCTCTCGATGGATCACCTGAAGTCCGGCGTGAGCCTGCGCGGCTACGCGCAGAAGGATCCCCTCCGCGAGTACCAGCGCGAGGGCTTCGACATGTTCAGCGAGCTCCTCGACCGCGTCCGCACGGACACCCTGGAGGTGATCTTCTCCCTGAGGGTGCGTCCCGAGGCGGAGCAGCCCCGGCTGCTCCGCCCCAGTCCCCGCGTCCCGCAGCGCCTGAATTTCTCCGGCGGCGGCGAGGTCGGCGGCTTCGGCGACTCCGGGGGAGGGGCCGCCGTGAAGATCCGCAAGGTGGGCCGCAACGAGCCCTGCCCCTGCGGCTCCGGCAAGAAGTACAAGCACTGTCACGGCAGGGACGAATAGGGCCGCGGCTCCCGTCGGCCTGCCCGGCTCCGCCCCGATCGGCCGCTGTCCCTTGCCCGGGCGCGTCAGGCTTTCCGTCTCCCCGGCCGCCCGGGGGCTCGCTCCGGCGTCTGCCCTCCTGCCCCGCGCCCCTGACCGGGTTTCCGGCGAACCGCCAGTCCTGCGGGCGCCGCGTGTTTCCGGGCGGGCTACCTGACCTCCTCCCCGCCCTGAAGGACTGGGATTCCCTCCGGATACAGGGTCCTGTTCTGCGCCCCTTCCCCGCGGCAGGGCCCTGCCCTGCCTCCCTGCCCCCGGAGCCGTTCTCCTGAGGCTCCTGCGGGGGCCCCGGGCGCCCATCCCCCGCAGGCGATGACGGCCCGCCAGGACGCCGGGGCCGGCATGACCGGCGCTGCCCCCGCATCCGCGTCACGGGCGCCGGAACCCGGCCTGGGAATGCCGGTTCCAGGCGTCCGCGCGCGGGGCACGTCCGGCCGGCATGCCGGGGCGGCACCCTGACGGGTCCCCCGCCCCGTCCCGCCGGTCCCCATCCGGGCATCGTCCTGAACGTCCCCCCGGCCCTGATCCGGGATCGCCCGGTCCGGCGCGCTCCCGGCCGCCAGGTGGCGGCGTCCCCCTGGCGGAGGAGGCGGACATGCCCGTCACCTCCAGATCCCCGGCCGCCGCGGCGGCGCGGTCCCTGCCGGTCGCGGCCGGGGCCCCGCGGAGGGAATCCCGGCGGGCCCGCAGTCCAGCGCCGGAACCGCGTCGCCTTCCTCCCGGCCCTGAGCCGTCCCTGCCGCCTTTTTTTCTTCCGGGACGGGTTCCCGTCCGCGCCTCGGCCGGCCTTTTCAGCCGTTTCCCCAGGGGGTTGGGCGGCCCGGTGAACGTCCCTCCCGTCCGGAAGGGTGGCGGACCGGGCGATCCCCATGCCGATTCCGATCGCCGAGACGGACGGGCCGGATCCGGGATCACGCGTCCGGTCTGAACCGGGATGGAGATCCCCGGGCCCGGCACCACCGCGGCCGCGTTCCCAGTGCTTCCCTGACCCCTCCGGCTCCTGCGGCGTCGCGCCCGCCCCGGCCCGGGGAGGCGGATCCGCCCGTCCAGCCGGGACCGCGCCGTACTGGGGCCCTGAAGGGGTCGTCCGGGCCCTTCCCGTGGAAACGGGGGATCCCGCAGCTCTCCGAAGGAGACGGCCGGACGCCTGGCACGGATACATGAGGGCCTGTCGCCCGGCGCCGGCGGATGACCCCGCCGGCCAGGGCGTGTCGTGATGATGCCGCCCGGGCGTTGGGCCCGTTTCGCCCGGCGCGTTGCCGCGCTTCGCGCGGCGCGGGATTCTGCATCCTGGCGTCAGCCAGGTCGCCCCGGGGCGGCCCTCGGCCGTCTCCGCCAGCGGGGCCCGGGCGGCATCCAGCAGGGCTCGCAAGCCTTGCCGCCCGGGTTGCCCTTGCCGGACCCCTTCTCTTCCGGGGGCGGGCAAGGCCCAGCTGGCCCCGGCGGCTCTTCCGGTAGCGGCGGGTCCCGCCGGGGCGGGTCCATGATCCGGCGGCCGGGCCTGCGGAACCGGCAAGGGGGGCCGCGTTCCCCTCCACTCATCCCGGAGGAGGCGAAAGCGCCGCCGCCCGCCTGACACGGGCTTTCGCGGCGGGCTTGCGGTCCGTCCCGCCGTTCCTGCCGGGACGGCATGCGGGACTCCGTACCCCAGCGGTATCCTGGCGGGAGCGTACTTGCTCGGGACGGCACCCTCCCCAGCGCCTGCTTTCAGGAAAGGCTCCCCGGGCGGTCGCCTGCGGGATCGTTTCACGGGGCGGCCCCCGAGGCTGGTTACCGGCCGCCTGCTCCCGGGACGGCCTGCCGGGCGATGTTCACGCGGATCCTGCCAGCGGGGCGATTTCCCGGGCGCGGCCTCCCCCGCCGCTTCTTGCGGGGCGGGGTCACAGGCCCGGGCCCTCCCGGGCTGCCCTTCAGGGGCTGACGGCCCTCCGGCCTGCAAGCGGCCCCGGTCCCGAGGCCGGCGGGAGGAATCCCGCTGGGGGGCCGGGGTGCCGCCGGCCTGTTTCGGATCCTTGCCGAGGAATCCGCCGGAGTCACGCCGAGCCGCGTACCGGGCGCGTCTCGGGGATCCCCCTGCGCCCTGTTGCTGCCTGCGGCGGATGAAACATGCAGTCTCGCAAGATATGGGCATATTTATCATTTATAGAATAATGAGCTTATGTCTGTATAGTTATAAGATTGATTGTTTTGACCTTCGGAGGCAGGGCTTCTGCAAAGACTGTCGTGATAACAAAACATGCCTGTTGAGATAAACGGTGATTTTCCTGCATTTTCAGAGTCAATATTAGTTTAAGATATTATTACTAAATAGTAATTTAAATTATTATTTCTAAACATGCCGCTATCCGATCATGGCAAGGAGGGGCAGAGAGAGAGGCAGGGTTCGGAGCACCGCCGCCTGGAAGGGTCTGGGCCTTCCCGGCACCTGGGCAGGCGCGAAGGTGCCTGGGGCAGGCGGGCGGTACAACGAATCCCGGCCCCGTAAGGCGGGGGAGGGAGCGCAGCGCCCCCCGGGCGATGCCGCAGGCCCGGCCCGCCGAATCCCCGCGGGGGGCGGAGCCGTGACCCGTCCCAGAGACGCCTCCGGTTCCCTCTGGCTGAGTTCCCCGCCGGAAGGCTCAGGGTGGGGGGAGGAGAGGGGAAGAGAGGAGAGGGGAAGAGAGGAGAGGGGAAGAGAGGAGAGGGGGCTTCCCGGAGCGCCGGCACGCGCCTGGGGGATTCTGGGCCCGTCACAGCGGGCCTCGCCTTTCCATGGCAACACGGGAGGGTAGCCCGCAGGGGTCACGCCTGACCCCGGAAGCGGGGGCGGCCTCCGCAGGCGGCACTGGCTGGCGGCCCCTGCTGGCGGCCGCCGAGCCAAGGCTTGAGGATCCCGGCGCCGCCCGGGGGCTCGCACGGCAGCCTGAGGCCCTTGCCTAACGAGTTCCATAATCATTATCATGTCAGGCAGAAGGGGGTCAGGAGGTCGGCTTCCGGGCGGCCTCCGCGTTGGCCCCGAGGCTCCGGAAACATGGCCCTTAACTTGCAGCCGCTCTGCCCGTCAAGCCGAAGGACCGCGCCCGGGGATCCTCCCCGGTACGCCGGACTCGCGCGTCACGGGGAAAAGCATGGCCTTCAACCTGAGCGACCGGATCTCCCGCGGGAGGGAGCGCATAGCCTCCACCAGCCCCTCGAAGCTCGCCGTGGGGGGGCTCCTGCTCCTGGCCGCCACTGCGGCCTTCGTGTTCTTCCTGGTCTCCAACAACCGCGAGGAGTACGGGGTGCTCTACTCGGGGCTCTCCCCCGAGGACGCGGGGGCCATCACGGCCGAGCTCAAGAAGGACGGCGTCCCCTACCGGCTGGCCCAGGAGGGCTCGGCCATAGAGCTTCCTGCGGAGCGGGTCCAGGAGGCGCGGCTCGACCTGGCGGTCAAGGGGCTCCCCTCCCAGAGCGGGGTGGGCTTCGAGATCTTCGACGAGTCCCGGCTCGGGGTGACCGACATGGAGCAGAAGATCCGGCTCCAGAGGGCGGTCACGGGCGAGCTCGAGCGCACCATCATGCGTTTCCCCGAGGTCAAGGACGCCAGGATACACCTGACAGTGCCCCGCGAGACCCTCTTCATCGAGGATCAGAAGGAGCCCACCGCCTCAGTGGTGCTCACCCTGATCCGCGGAGCCGAGCTCGACAAGCCCAAGCTTATGGGCATCGTCCATCTCATCACCTCCGCGGTGGACGGGCTCAGGGCCGAGAACGTCTCCGTCATCGACACCGAGGGGGGGCTCCTCTGGAGCAAGGACTCCAACAAGCCGGGGCTGCTGAACGAGGAGCAGCTCAAGCAGAAGAGGGCGTTCGAGCGGGATCTGCAGGCCCGCATCAACGCCATGCTGGAGAGGGTGCTCGGGCCCTACAAGGCCACCACCCAGGTCAACGTCGAGCTGGATCTGAAGGAGGTCGTGACCTCCGAGGACATCTACGACCCGGAGCAGACGGCCGTCCGGTCCGAGCAGCGCATCCAGGAGAGGGAGACCGGGCCGGGGCGTGCCAACGCCGGCATACCCAACGCCACCTACGAGCTGGGGACGGCCAACCGCCAGAACTCCGGGGACGAGGGCAACCAGGTGGTGTCGTCGCGCACCGAGGAGACCACCAACTACGAGGTCTCCAACACCAAGAGGAAGACGGTCGCGGCCTCGGGGGACCTCAAGAAGGTGTCCGTAGCGGTGCTGGTCGACGGGACCTTCGTCGAGAACGCGGCAGGGGAGCGGGTCTTCACCCCCGTGCCCCCCGAGATCCTGGCCCAGCTGGCCGAGGCGGTGAAGAACACCGTGGGTTTCGACGAGAGGAGAGGTGACACCGTGTCCGTGACCTGCCTGGAATTCTACCGCGAGGAGAGCGTCTCGGTATGGGCCCTCTTCCTCCTGGATCTCCTGAGGGAGTTCGGGAGGCCCCTCGTGAACCTCCTGCTCGTCATCCTCTTCTTCTTCTTCGTCGTGCGACCCATCCTCAACTGGCTCAAGAAGGAGGTGGAGCCCGTGGGCTCCGGGGCCGAGCAGGCGGTGCTCCCCGACTACCCCCTCTCCGGGGGCGGGGCCGGCGAGACCCTCCCTCTCCCGCTGCCGCCCAGGGAGGAGGCCGCCGCCGCGACGGCGGCCTCCTCGGAGGTGGCGGAGGCCGATTCCGCCGCGGAGGCCGCCCCGGAAGGGGAGTACGAGGCCGAGGAGGAGGCCCCGGACTACGGGGACGAGGAGCCGGAAGAGCCCGGCGAGCCGGGCAGGCTCGAGTACGGCAGGCTCTCGCGGGAGAACATCCTCCCGCTCGCCAGGGAGAACATGGATCGCACCGTGGGGCTCCTGCGGCGCTGGATCGAGGAGAAGGCCCCGGAGGCCCGCGAGGAGAAGTAAGCCATGCCCCGCGAGGAGAACATGCCCGCCCAGACCCAGGGCGAACTCAAGGGACCCGACAAGGCCGCCATCTTCCTCCTGACGATGGGGGAGGAGTTCACGGCCGACGTCTTCAAGGAGCTTGACGACATCGAGATCAAGGGCCTCGGCAAGGCCATGACCGGCATCCAGAACGTGACCCCCTCGCAGGTCCAGGACGTCCTGTGGGAGTTCTCGCTGGCCATGCAGGAGCCGGGTGACATCCGGGTCAGGGGCGACGACTTCTTCAAGAACACCATCGGCCGCGCCCTGGACGGGGAACGGGCGGACGGGCTCATCCAGGACGTGAACTCGCCGGTGCCCTTCTCCAACATCAAGAACATCGACGCCAAGGCACTGGGGAACTTCATACGCAACGAGCACCCCCAGACCATAGCCCTGGTGCTCGCCCATATCGACCCCGGCAAGGCCGCCGAGATAATCTCCGAGTTCCCCGAACCTCTCCAGCAGGACGTGATGCTCCGCATAGCCGACCTCGAGTCCGTGCCCATCAGCATCCTGGACGAGGTGGAGCAGGTGCTCCGCGAAGAGATAAAGGCCCAGGGGCCCGTGGGCGGCCGGCCGGCCGGCGGCTCGGGCACCGTGGCCGAGATCCTCAACCAGGTGGATCAGAGCACGGAGAACGCCATCCTGACCAGGCTGGAGGAGGAGCGCTCGGATCTGGCCAACGAGGTGAGGAAGCTCATGTTCGTGTTCGAGGACCTCATCAGCGTGGACGACCGGAGCATCCGGACGATACTCAAGGAGGTCAACAACGACGAGCTCACCCTCTCGCTCAAGGCGGCCTCCCCCGCCATGCAGGAGAAGATCTTCTCCAACCTCTCCGAGCGCGCCGCCGACATGATCCGCGAGGATCTCGAGGCCATGGGGCCCACCAGGCTCGCGGACGTGGAGAAGGCGCAGCAGGCCATCCTCCGCGCCGCCAAGAAGCTCGAGGCCGAGGGCAAGATTGTCATAGGCAAGGGCGACGGAGGCGACCAGTTTGTCTAGCGCGGGACAGGGCCCCGCCTCCACCGCGCCCGGGCCTGCCGGAGGCGGCGCCCCGGGCGAACCTACGGCCGGAGGCGTTACGGGCGGCCTGCCGGGGGAGCCTGCGGCCGGAGGCGATCCGGGCGGCCCGCCGGCGGATCCGGCGGCCGGAGGCGCCGCAGGAGGCGATCCGGGCGGCCCGCCGGGGGAGCCCGCAGCTGGGGATCCTGCCGGAGGACGGGCGGCCCGTCCGGGGCGGGATCCCGCGGGCAGCCTCGCCGGAGGCGGTGCTGCCGACGGCCATGCGTCGGATCCCGGGCCTTTCGGGCCGGAGCCCGGACCTTCCCCCTCCGGGGCCGGGCGCCGGGTGGGCCCGGGGCACGACTGGGGGCCGCCCCCGCCCGCCCGCGACGGCCCTCCTTCCGTCGGCGAATGGGACGCCCCCGCCTTCGACCAGGGAGGGGCCGGACCCATGGACGACGTCCCCAGGGATCCCGCCTTCGAGGAATTCAAGGACGAGGGCCGGACCCTTTCCGAGCTCCTGGCGGAGACGCCCTCGCTCGGCTACCTCTTCACCCCCTTCGATCCGGGCCGCCCCGAGAGCCGCCCCTACGAGTCCATGCTGCCGGACGTCCAGGTGCAGGAGTTCCCCTTCGAAGATCTGGACGCGCGGGACTCCGCCATCATCCACACCCTCGAGCGCGCCGAGAAGAAGGCCAGGCAGATAGTGGACGAGGCCGACGGCCAGGCCAGGGCCATCATGGAGGATGTCCGCGCCAAGGCCGGCGGGCTGGACGCCGATCTCAAGGCCCGGGCCCGCGCGGACGCGGAGGAGATACTGGCCGAGGCCTCGGCCAAGGCGAACGTCATCCTCGCCGACGCGGCGGCCAGGGAGGCGGAGCTCGCCGAGTCGCGGGCGGCCCTCGAGTCCCTGAAGGAGCAGACCCGCGCCGTCTCGGAGGAGCTGGCCACCGGCAGGGAGGAGAACCGGAAGCGGGAGGAGGAGCTCCAGGCGCTGAAGGCCGACTTCGAGAGGGAGAGGGCCGATTGGGTGGCCGCCAGGGACAGTGATCTGGGCGAGCTCCGGCGCAGGGCCGAGGAGGAGGGCCGCGCCCTCGGCCAGGCGAAGGGCGAGGACGAGGGCAGGAAGAAGGCCTACGAGGAGTCGGACGCGAGACTGAGGCCGCTTCCCGCGATCCTCGAGCGGATAGGCTCCCTCTACCAGGATCTCTGGCGCGAGAACTCCCCCCAGATGGTGGAGCTAGCGGTGGAGGCGGCCGAGGCGGTGCTGAACGTCCGCCTGGAGGACGGGAGGGGCCTCGCCGCCGGGGCCTTCGAGGCGGCCGTGGGGTATCTCCAGCACGCCCACGAGGCGACCTTCAAGGTGCGCCCCGAGGATCTGGGGGAACTCGAGGGGGCCCTGCGGCGCCTTCGCGGCAACCTGCCGGGCCTCCTGAACATCAGCTTCCTCCCCGACCCCTCCCTGGGGCCCGGGGACGTCCTGATGGAGTCCGATGCCGGCAGGCTGGACGCCACCGTGGCCACCCGCCGCGAGAACGTCATCTCGGCCCTCCGCGGCGCCATCAGGAACGGCGTGCCCGGCGAGCTGCCGGGCCCGCCCCCCCTTGCCGGGGAGGAGATAGAGCTGGCGGCTGCCGGGCCCGCCGCCGCGCCTGGGCCCGCGCCGGAGCCCGCCACCGGGCGGGGGCCGGGGCCGGGGGATCCCGGCGGGACGGCATCGGAGGCCTCCCCGCCGGCCGAGCCCGCAGGTGGCGCGATCGGCCCCCCCCCTCCCGCGGCGGCGGGCGCGCCTGCCCCCCCTCCGGCGGCCGGTCTGGAAGGGGATCCGCGACCGG
Organism: Deltaproteobacteria bacterium; assembly: GCA_031281735.1. Taxonomy (GTDB): domain Bacteria; phylum Desulfobacterota; class Desulfarculia; order Adiutricales; family Adiutricaceae; genus JAIRZX01. Next base: position 26,939 of record JAITEZ010000245.1, read on the forward strand.
TCCCCGCCCCCGCCGTTGCGGCGGGCGAGCCCGATCCGGGGGCGGGCGCGGCGGACGCCGGCCGGCAGGGGCTTCCCCCATCCGGCCCCGCGGACGATCCGGCGGCGGCCGGGGCGGCGCCTTCCCCCGGCGGGGCGCCAGAGGTTTCATGATTCCCGATCCGGATCTCAATATCTGGGAGCACTCCAGCGTTCTCGCCGGACTGCTGAGGCGGAGGGCGCGGGATCTGGGGCCCGAGATGGACTGCGCGGCCCAGGCGGCGGAGATCCTGGGATCCCTGGGGCTCCCGCCCGGCTCGGGGCTGGTCGACATGGGGTGCGGCGCGGGGCATTTCATCCACTCCCTCCGGCGGCGGGGCATCCCACTGGACTACCGGGGCCTCGACTCGAGCGCCACGGCCATCTCCATAGGCAGGGAAGCCTACCGGGAGCTCTCCCTCTGTCCCGACCGCCTGATCCTCGCCTCCATGGAGGACTTCCGGGGGACGGGGGCGGATTCGGCGCTCTTCATGAACGTGCTCTCCTTCTGCCCGGACTTCCGCCGCCCCCTCGACCGGGCGGCGGCCTGCGGGGCCCGGGTCATCCTCGTGAGGGACAACTTCGGGCCGGAGACGGTCGTGACCTGGGGGGAGGATGGCTATCTGGACGAAGGCTGGAACCACCTCAAGGGCTACTGGAACCGCTGGTCCTGCCGGGAGATGGAGGGCTTCCTCGGCTCGCTGGGCTTCGCCTGCGAGTTCATCGAGGATCGACGCACCGGCGGCCGCCCCGAGCCCGTGGTGGACAGGCCGTACTACTGGCGGTTCCTGCTGGCGAGGAGATGACGCACGGGGCCGTCCGGGCCGCGTCAGCCCCCCGCTGCGGCGACGCGGTCAGTACCGGCCTCTTCGGCAGCCGCCCGCGTCCGGGCCCGGCCGCGTGCCAGAGGGAGGGGGAGGCTCCGGCGGCGCCCCCCAGGCTCGCGGGAGTCCGGAGTTCCTCGGGAGCCGGAAGTGGTTCCCCGGGGACGTCCGCGGCCCCGCGCCCCGGCTGTCTCGTCTGCGCGCCGCGCCCCGCGCGGGGGCCGGGGCGTTCCCGGGGCAGCTGGGCGATGCTTCCCGGGGTGACCGTAACGGCCGGCTGATCCGGAGGCCGGCGGCGGGAGGGTTGCACCCTGACTGATAAGCGCATCCCCGTCGCACCCGTGTCCTGTCGAGCCTGCCCTTCTCCTCCTGCCAGCCCGCCCGCGCGCGGGCAGCCGGCCCCCGCCCCGCCCGTGCGCGCGGTCGTTTCGGCAGGGCGGGTCTTTCATACCGGGCATGTCGTGGACGGCTCCGCCTCCCGGGTGCAGCCGGCGGTCCCCGGGCCGGATGAACTGCGGGCTCCGGGGAAGGGCCGGCCGATTAGCATGCGCGGCCAGCCTTCGGCCCTTGTTGAGTTCAGGGCCCATAATGGGGTATGATAATAAGGTTATAGCCATCCAATGCCCGGAGTTGCCGGAAGTGCCGGATCCCCGGCGTCCCGTAGCGTCAACCCCCCGGGATCACCAGCTCCCCGGCCCCTCCCCCACCTTTGTAGGCACCCCGGCGCCCCCAGGCACGCCAGAGGGCGTCCCCAAGCACGCCAGAAGGAGACGGTCATGAGACCGCGCCACATAGCGCTAGCCCTGGCGCTGGCCTTCCTGTCCGCGGCCTGCGCCTCCGGGCCTTTCGATCCAGGAAGGCTCGAGGACATGAAACGCCGCAGCGAGTACACGGATCTGGCCGCGGCCTGTCTCTCCCACGATGAGATCTGGTTCTTCAACGAGGCGGGGGAGAGCCTCCGCATCGACGCTCTCAACGTCACCCCCGAGCTCCTGGCCGCCGCGCGGGCTCGCTGGTCCGGCGACCGCACCTTCACGGATACCCTCGCCCGCTGGCTCCCCAAGGGCGAGGGGCGCTTGGTCCTCCTGGGCCTCTTCAACAGGAGGTTCAAGAAGGACGACTTCCTCAAGACCGGGAGCTACCGGGCGCGGCTCGTGCTCCCGGACGGCAGGGGGATAGATCACGACTTCGCCGAGGAGGCCCAGGCGCGGTTCCTAGCCGACTACTTCCCGGCATTCAACCACTGGGCCAAGGTCTTCGCGCTCCACTTCCCGGCCGACCCCGCCGCCCCCGCCTCGCTCGAGGTCCGCTGGCCCTCCGGCGACAGGACCCTCCCCCTCAAGCGTCCCGCCGGGGCCCCGGCCCCGGCTTCCTGACCAGATGCCTCCCGGCGCAACCCCGAGTTACGTCATCGGCCCCGACCCCGCCGCCGCGGGGGGGCCGCCGGACGGCCCGCTGCGGCGGCGCCCGGCCTCCCCGGCGCGGCTGGCCTGGATCCTCTCTGCCCTTCTCGCCGCGGCCATCCTCCTCGGCGCCCTGCCGCCCGCCGCCCGGGCCGCCGTCCCCAACGGCCAGGCGCCGGACGGCTGGCTCCCGGACGCGATCCTGGATCCCGGCGGCAACCCCGGCCTGATCCTCGTGGTGGACAAGGCCCGCCAGGAGCTGCAGATCTATCTCCACGACGGGCGGGGGCGGATAATCCTGGAGAAGGTGATCCCCTGCTCGACTGGCATGGCCAGGGGCGACAAGCTCGTCCGCGGCGACAGGAAGACCCCGGACGGGTTCTACGTCTTCAACCAGAAGCTCCTGTCGGCGGAGCTGCCTGAAATCTACGGCATACTCGCCTACCCCATGGACTACCCCAACTTCTGGGACCGCGTGAGCGGCCACGGCGGGGACGGTATCTGGACCCACGGTGTGAACAAGCCGCTGGTGGACTACGACTCCAACGGCTGCGTGGAGCTCTTCAACCACGACATTGCGGCCCTGGAGGACCGGATCCGCCTCTACGACACCCCCATCCTCGTCTACGAGGAGGTGCGCTACGCGCCCCCGGAAGCCCTCCGGGAGGAGGCAGGCAGGGTGAGGGCCTTCGTCGAGGGCTGGAGGAGGGCCTGGGCCGGCAAGGATCACGAGACCTACGCGTCGCTCTACGCCGAGGACTTCGTGAGCTCCGACGGCATGGACCGCGGCTCCTGGCTCTCCCACAAGCGGAACGTCGCGGCGGGCTACCGGAGCATCCAGGTGGAGGTGGAGGGCCTGAGGATCTTCCGGCACCGGGATGTAACGGTGGCCACCTTCGTCCAGCGCTACCGCGGCGACACCCGCTACTCATCCTCGGGAGGCAAGCGGCTCTTCCTGAGGCCCGCCGGGGACACCTACCTCGTCGCCGCCGAGGAGTTCGAGGGCGAGAGGCCCCCCTTCCCGGACAAGCGCCTGGGCCTCGAGGAGAAGCTCGCCGCCCTCACGACCCCCCCCCTGTCGGTGGCCTCCTTCGCCGCCCCCGTGGCGGCGGCCGGAGCGGGTTCCATCCTGCCCGGCGCCCCCGCTCTCGCGGTGGCCTCGGCGCCCGCCGCCGCAGGGGCGGACGGCGCCGGGGACGAGCTCGCACGCCTGGAGCTCGAGACACGGGCCAGGGGCCTGGGCCCCGGCAGGCCCGCCCCCGCCCCCCCCGCCGCTGGCGCCGAGGACGGCCCGGAGATCCCTGCCGCCGGCCCCGCCCCGGGGATCCCCGCCGGTGCCGGGACCGGGGCAGGGCCCGGGGCCGATGCCGCGGGCGGCCCCGAGACGCCGATACTCATGGCGTCCCTCGATCCGAGGGTCGCGGGGGGCGCGGTGCCGGACGCCTCCGGACCCGTTCCGGGGGAGGCCCCCGGCACAACTCCCGCCGCCTCCCTGGGCGGGGCGGGATCCCCCGCGATGCAGTCCCCGGCAGGCCCCCGCATGAGCTCCCTGAGCGTACCCGCCTCGACCCAGAACCCCACGGTCTCCGGTTCCCTGACCCCCCCGCCCCCCGAGATCGAGGGCGGCGGGATCACCGCCCGGACGCCTCCGCCGGGGGACGCGGCCGAGGCCTCCGCGGACGTCCAGCCCTCCCGCGCCTCCCACCGGGTCACGGCCTCCGCCAGCGCCGGGGATCGCCCCCCCGTCCGCACCGGGGCGGGTGCCGCCGCCCCGGGCGGGGCCGGGGGCGGCCCCGGACCGCCGGACGCGCTCCTGGCCTCCCTCCTGCCGTTCGCGCCCCCCGCCGGCGCGGCGGCCGCCCCGCCGCCCGTCCCGCCCGCCGCCGCCGGCCCCGAGGCCGACCGGGCCGCGATCCTGGGGCTCCTCGCCGACTGGGCGGAGGCCTGGGAGGAGAAGGATCTCGACTCCTACTTCTCCTTCTATGCCGAGGACTTCCTTTTCCCCGACCGCGACATGGGCCGGGAGGCCTTCGTGAGGTACCGCTCGCGCCTCATCCGCGGCGCGGGGGTCATCGACGTGGAGCTGGAGGGGCCCGAGATCAGCGTGGACGGGGACCGCGCCGCGGTCAGCTTCGTGCAGCGCTACGCGAGCGACGCCTACAGCGACTCCGGCGAGAAGACGCTCCGGCTCGCCCGGAGGGGCGGGGCCTGGCGCATCGTCTCAGAGACCTTCCGCGTCTCCGGCGGTAGGGGGTGAGCGGTGGACATTCCCGGATGCATCAAGGAACCCGCCGTCCGCGAGCCGGTCAAGCGCCTGCACGTCCTCGTCATGACGGACGGAGGCTCCACGCGCAGGTTCTCGCTTTCCACCACCTTCCTCTGGATCATAGTTTCCATAACCCTCCTGGTGTTCCTGGCCCTGGGGGTCCTCTCGTACCTCGCAAGCTCCCTGCTGGTGGACAACAGGAGGCTCCAGACCCGCTACGACTTTGAGATCAGGCGGCTGGAGACCCAGGCGTACAACAGGACGATCCCCGACACGGGCGAGGCGGCGGGGCGGATACTGGAGAGGCTGGATCAGGCGGCGCTGAGCGCACGGGACGATGCCCCGGATCTGCCCGATCCGGTCCCGGCCGCCCCCGACGGCGGGGCGGTGTCGGTGGACGGGGGCGGAGGGGCGGCCGAGGCCGGCGCCCCCCCCCCCCCCGCGGGATCCGCGCAGGCGGCCCCGGCCGGGCGGAACCCCGCCGGGCAGGTCACCGCCGGGGACGGGCCGGACGCCGACCCCGCCCAGGCCGAGATCCCCGGGGCGCCGGCCGCGGGCGAGGACGGGGACGGTGTCGCCGCCCCCCCGGGCGCCGCGGGACCCGAGGAGGAGGCCTGGGCCGCCCTCCACAAGCGCCTCGCGCTGCCCTCCGGCGTCCCCGTGCTGGACGTGGACGAGTTCAGGTTCTCCCCTGACGGCTCCTTCACCTATTACCTGAAGAAGATTACCGAGCCCGGCGACCGCCTACGCGGGCGGGCCATCACGGTGTTCTCCGTGCGGGACCGGGGCGGCAAGGTGGCCCTGGTCTCCGACCCCGAGATAGATCTGCGGAACCCCTCCCAGGGCTGGGACCGGGGCGGCCGCTACAACATCATCGCCTCCAAGGTATACAAGGGCCGCATCCGCATCCCCCAGGGTGGCATGGCCCTCGCGGCCGAGGTGCTGGCCTGGGAGGAGGACACCAAGGCGCTGGTCTTCCTCAAGAGGGTGCCCTTGGAAGGGGGGGAATGACATGACGGGGTCAGTCAGGGCCCTGCCGCCGCCCCGGCGGTTCCCGGCGGCCGCCGCGGTAGCCCTCGCGGCGCTGGCGCTGGCAGCCGGGCCCGCCGCGGCGCCCCTCCCGGCCGCGCCCGAGCCCCTCGCCGGATACCGCTCCCCCGCGCCCGCGGGGGGCGCGGATCGCCAGCACATCGTCTATTTCCGGGGGACGGAGCAGGAGCTGGAGATCTACAAGATCTTCGGGCGGCGCGAGGGGCCCACCGTCATGATCCTGGGCGGCATACAGGGGGACGAGCCCGGGGGCTTCCTTTCGGCCGACCTATACGTGGACACGGCCCTGGAGCGCGGGAACCTCATCGTGGTGCCCCGCGCCAACTTCAAGTCCATCATCTCCTTCGATCGCGGCACCCTGGGCGACATGAACCGGAAGTTCTCCGAGGGCGTCCCCGGGCCCGCGCCGGACCCCGACCCCGACCAGGAGGCGGTGCGCGTCATCAAGAACCTCATGGCCGAGGCGGACGTGTTCCTGAACCTCCACGACGGCTCGGGCTTCTACCGGCACTCCTGGGAGTCCGACATGGCCAACCCCAGGCGCTACGGCCAGTGCATCATCGCGGACGCGGAGGAGTACGCCGACCCCAGGACGGGGCGTGTCCTGCGGCTGGGGCGAGACGCGCGGCGCGCGGTCGAGATGGTCAACCGCGAGATCCCCGAGGACATCTACAAGTTCCGGTTCTCCAACCACGACACCCTCTCCGCCGACACCCGGCACGCGGAGCAGCGCGGGAGCGCCACCTTCTACGCGCTCACCGCCCTGGGCATCCCCGCCTACGGCATCGAGACCTCCAAGCAGCTCCCCAGCCTGGAGATGAAGATCCGCCAGCACAACCTGGCGGTCAACGCCTTCATGGAGATCTACGGGGTGGTGCCCGAGAGCCCGCGGGTCAGGCTCGAGCCCCCCGAGCTGAGCTTCATCGTGGTCTCCGTGGAGGGCCATCCCGCCATGGCCGTGCGCGACGGCGAGACCCTCCTCGTGCCCGGGGGGGCCCTCGTGGAGATCCTCCACGTGGCCTCCAACTACTCGCGGGGCCTCTCCGCGGACGTGCTGGGCCTGGGGGGCCTCAACGACATCGGGACGCCGCTCGCCGTGAACGCGCCCACTGCGGTGGTCGCCCGCCGCGACAACATCCGGATAGGCCGGGTGGGGCTGGGGATCCTGCCGGGAGACGCCCAGTCCCCGCCGCGAGTTGTGGCGGCCCCGGGCGCCGCCGGGACGGCCGGTGCTGTGGCCGCGGCAGGCTGGCTCCCCGGCCGTCCTTCGCCCGGAACCCCCTCCGTCCCCGCGGCGGGCGCGGCGGGTACGGCTGCGGGGACGGCCGGGGCCGGATCCGCGGCGGCGGGGTTGCCTGCGGGTGCGGCCGGGCCCGCGGCTGGGCCTGGCATCGGCGGCGCCGTCACGGGCGACGGCGGCGCGGGCGTTTCCGGGGCGGGGGCCGCCCCCCCTTACGCCAGGCCACAGGTGAGCGGGCCCCTCCCCCCTCCCGGGGGGGAGGGGGCGGCCGGATCCGGCGGCGTCACGGCCTTCATCCTGGAGGTGGACGGCCGGCCCGTGAGCCTCGCCCCGGGCGGGATCCTGAGCGTCCGCCAGGGGGCGCGGATCAGGATGGTGGACATCTCGAGCCTCTCGCCGCTGCCTGCCTCCGTCGTCATGAACTTCCGGGGCTTCGTGGGCAGGGCCGGGGACGCCACCGGCAACGACCGTGGCACCGAGTGCGACACCGCGCGGGATCTCATCGCCCGTTTCGCCACGAGAGGCCAGAACGGCTTTCCCGTCTATCAGCTGGGGGCCGAGGACGGCAAGGAGATCCTCGCCCGGGCCTTCGTGGAGGTGGTCTCCCTCCAGCTTGAGAGCATCGTGTTCGAGAGGGAGGGGAAGCAGAAGATCCTCCGCCTCGGTGAGCGCTGGCACGTGCCTGCAGGCGCCCGGGTGATTCTGAAGGAGGTGCGGCTCCTGGGCGGCCTCCCCCTGGAGGAGCCCAGGCTGACCCTCGGTGGCAGGCCGCTGCCGGTCGGACTGCCGCAGACGCTCTTGATGCCGCAGATCGCGGTGTCGCTAGCGGTCTTCTCCAAAGGCGATCTCGCCGGCAAGGTGGTGCTCTACCCTTGAGACGGCCGGGATGGGAGGGTAGGGGCAGGCGCGCGGCTCCGGGTTCCCGCTGCCGTCCCCGATCCCCGTCCCGCCCGTGCCTCCTCAAGCTCTCAGGAGCCTCCCAGTGAGGCCTTCCTTGGGCCCTCCCTGGGGCTCTCCCCTGGGGCTTCTCCCCTGGGGGGCTCCTGAGGGCTTCCCTGAGGGCTTCCCAGAGGGCTTCCCTGGGGGCTTCCCTGGGCTGCTTCCCTGGGGGCTTCCCAGAGGGCTTCCCTGGGGGCTTCCTGAGGCTCCTGAGAGGCTCCCCTTGGGGGGGGCTTCCCCTGGGGCTCCCTGAGGCTGGCTCCCTGAGGATTCTTCCCCTGGGGCCCTCCCTCTCCCCCTGCCTTTCCCAGAGGGGCCTCCCTGCCTCCCTGGGTCGCCCAGAGCGTCCCGGTGCCCCGGTTTTCCCCCGGGGCGCCCTTTTTCGGCGCCTCCCCCGTCCGCCCGCTTCCCACACGAGGAACCAGACCGCCCGAGACATGAAGTTCCGCATCCACACCATGGGCTGCAAGGTAAACCAGGCCGAATCAGCGTCCATGGCCGCGAGGCTCGAGGCGGCCGGGTTCCTGCCCTGCGGGGACGGCGAGCCGGGCCTCGTGGTGCTCAACACCTGTTGCGTGACGGGGGCTGCCGAGAAGGAGGCCTACCGGATCCTCAGGCGCCTGAGGCGCGAGCATCCCGGGGCCAGGGTGGTGGCGGCGGGCTGCCTGGCCCATCTCGCGCCGGACAGGCTGGCCGCGGGGGGGCTCTCGGATCTGGTGCTGGGCAACTCCTGGAAGGGCGAGCTGCCGGATCTCCTGGATCTCCCGGACGGCACGGCGCTTGTCGGGGGCGGCCCGGAAGGGGGCTCCCCGGGTGCGGCCCGCGCGGGCGGCGGGAAGGGGCCTGGTGCCCCCGCCAGCCCCGCCCCGGCGGTCCCCCGGGGTCGGACCCGGCTGTTCCTCAAGATCCAGGATGGCTGCTCGCGCACCTGCGCCTACTGCGTCATCCCCTCCGTCCGGGGCCCCTCCCGGAGCCTCCCCCCGGAGGCCGTGCTCGCGGGGCTCAGGGCGGCGATGGAGCAGGGGGTGGGCGAGACGGTGCTCACGGGGGTGCACCTGGGGTCATGGGGGTCGGATCTCCGGCCCCGCTCGAGCCTGCCCGCCCTCCTGGACGCGGTGGAGAGCGAGCTCGCCCCGGACCCGGGGCGCTTCCGGCTGCGGCTCAGCTCGCTCGATCCCGGCGAGGCCCTGCCTCTGCTCCCGGCCTTCCACAGGATGCCGTTCCTGGCGCCGCACCTCCACCTCCCCCTCCAGGCGGGGTCGGAGCGTGTCCTGAAGGCCATGGGGAGGCCCGCAGGCCTGCGCGGGTTCCGGGAGGCGGCGGAGGCCTTCGCGGGGGCCTTGCCGGGCGCGTCCGTGGGCGCGGATCTCATAGCGGGCTTCCCCGGGGAGACCCCGGAGGACTTCGCGGAGGGGTGCGCCGCGGTCGACACCCTTCCCCTCTCCTACCTCCACGTCTTCCCCTTCTCGGGGCGCCCCGGCACGCCCGCGGCCGTCATGCCGGGCCAGATCCCCCTGCGGGAGAGGGCGCGGAGGGTCTCCGAGCTCAGGAGGATCGACCGGGCCCTGCGGGAGGCCTTCCTGGCGCGCTCCCTGGGGCGGGAGCACCTGGCGCTGGCGGAGGTGGGGGTTCACCGCGGGTCAGGGCGCATGAGGGTCCTGACCGGAAACTATCTCCGCGCCCTCCTCCCCGGGGGCGCGGGGCCGGCTCCCGGAAGCCTCCTGAGGGTGCGCCTGGGCCCAGCCCGCAACCCCTGGGGCCTCACCGAGGCCGAGCCGTGCCCGTGAGGGGCGCCTCCGGCGGCCCCGGCGGCGGGCCGCCCGGCGAGCC
>JAITEZ010000258.1 GCA_031281735.1 Deltaproteobacteria bacterium
CGGGCGCTCCCCCCGGCCGCCCCGGCCTCCGGGGTGCCGGCCGCCGTCGGCGTCCCGGGGGCCTCCGGCACCCTCGCAGCGACCTTCGAGGCCCGGCTGGGCGGGAAGGCCGACCGCGCCCTCTTCACGGTGCCCGTGAGCCAGGCGGGACGGGAAACCGTCCAGGCCACCTTCTCCGTCGAGGGCCCGGGCTCCGCCATGCCCGAGGTGAGGCTGCCCGCCGGGGCGGATCCCGGGCGCGGGCGGCTGGACCTGTCCTTCTCGCCGGGGATAGCGGGGCAGCTGACGGCCCCGCTCGCGTCCCTGGCCAGCTACCCTTACGACTGCCTGGAGCAGAGCACCTCACGGGCCCTGGGGGCCCTCTACGAGCTGAGGCTCGCCGCTTTCAGGCCCGTCCCGGACGGCCGAGCGGCCGAGCTCCGGGGCAGGGTTGAAAGGCAGATCAGGCTCGTCGAGTCCCGGGAGCTGGGAGGCGGCTTCGCCGCCTGGCCTGGCGGCGACTGGTCCCGCAGGGATCCCGCGCTGACGGCGTGGGCCCTGGATTTCCTGCGGGAGGCGGGGGAGGACGGCTTCGCGGTCCCGAAAGGGCTCGTGGAGAGCGTGACCGGCTACCTTGCCGGGGCCCTCAACCCGGAGAACCGCGACGAGGAGGGCCGCCTGAGCCTGTCGGCCAGGCTCTACGTGCTGGGCGCTCTCGGCCGCGCCGGCGTCCCGCGGGAGGCCGATCTCGAGACCATCTACTCAGGGCGGGCGGATCTCACGCTCGGGGAGCGCATCGGCCTCCTGCGCGCGGTGAGGGCGCTCCCCCCCTCCCGGGCCCGCACCGCCCAGCTCATGGAACTCATCCCCACGGTGGTCTCTGAGCTCGAGCTGGGAGGGGTGACGGCCAGGATCAGGGAGCAGCGGCGGGTCATTGAGGATCACGCCCTTTGGTTGTACGGGACCGAAGACCTCTCGGCCCAGGCGCTGCTCGCGCTTGCCGAGGCCGCGCCCCACCACGACCTCCTGCCCGCGCTCCTCCTGGGTGTCGCGGGCTCCGGCGGGGCGGGCGATTTCGGGACCACCAGCCGGGCGGTCACCGTGCTGCGCGCCGTCTGGGGCTGGCTGGAGGCCACCGAGGGCGCCAGGGGCGGTCCCGGCGGGGAGGCCGGGGACGATGACGGACTCGATCTGGCGGTCAGGGTCCTCCAGGGCCAGAAGACGGTGCTGGAGGGGAGCCTCTCCTCCCCCGCCGATCCGCCGCTGGAGGGGTCGATCCCGGCCTCCGACCTGGCCTCCGGGCCCGCCCCCTCCTGGGAGATCGCGGGCACGGGGCGGGCGTGGGCCTTCCGGCGGCTCAGCTGGGCCCCGGCCGTCCCCGACCTCACGGCCCAGTACGCCCGGGGCTTCACCCTCACGCGGAGCTTCCAGAGGGTCAGGCCCGAGCCGGGGCCGGCGGGCGAGTCCCGCTTCCGGCGGGGCGAGGTGGTGAAGGTGTCCGTCACCATGATGACCAGCGTCCCCCGCTGGAACGTGGTCCTGGAGGATCCCGTGCCGGCGGGCCTGGAGCCCGTGGACTTCGGGCTCCGGGACCAGAACCCCAACCTCGCGGCACTCCTGGAAGAGGGCTCCGCCGAGCAGGATCCCTGCGCGGCGTTCTGGAGGTGGTACGACCACGAGGAGATCCGCCCCGACCGGATCCGGCTCTTCGCCGGACGCCTGGAACCGGGGGTGTACACATACTCCTACCTCGCCCGGCCAGTGACCCCCGGCACCTACCTGCTCCCCGGCACCTACGCGGAGGAGATGTACAACCCCGAGAACCACGGCCGGGCGGCGGGGCTCACCCTCACCGTGGAGAAGTAGGGCCTGCGGCGGATCCACGGCCGCGGGACGGCCGGTGCCGGCTGCCGGATATAGCAAAATTTTATTCGGCATGGCAAAATGGTTCTTGCAGGGCGGCGATCCTCCGGCGGCGGACACCCGGCGGCGCGGAGGGCCGCGGACGCCGCGCCTGCCGCGGGACGGCGGCGCCGCGTGCGTCAGTGAACTAGCTTGCCGGAACGCCTGCCGGGAGAGCGAGGGCCCGCAGCCAACACCTGGGCGCGTCGGGCGCACGCCCCCCCCTGGGCCGCGGGGAGGCCCGGCCGGAAACCCCGGCGCGGGGCCGGTTTCCGTCGCGGCACTCCCCGGCGGGCCGCAGGCGGCGGGGATACGGCCGGGGCCGCGCGCCTCAGGCCCCCCCCTGCGGTCTGTCAGGGCGATAAATTGACAGGCCCCCGGCCGCGATCTATACTTTTCGCGACCCGCCTCTCCGCCCGCCCGTCGGGGGGGGGAACGCCCCGTGTGCCTTGCCGGCGGGCCTCTGGCGGGGCAGCCGCGGGCCGCGAGGGGATCCGCGGCGCGCGCGGGTCCGGGGGGCAGGGCGCCCGGCCCTTTCGCGGGCGGCTCGCGGCCTCACGGCAGGCCGGGCCTTCCCGCGATCCATCCCTGCCAGGAGGAGCACATGACCAAGACTCTCAAGGGGTCTCAGACGGAAATCAACATCCTCACGGCCTTCGCGGGCGAGTCCCAGGCCCGCAACCGCTACACCATGGCCGCCTCAGTCGCCAAGAAGGAGGGGTACGTCAAGGTGTCGGACATCTTCCTGGAGACCGCCGAGCAGGAGTGCGAGCACGCTAAACGCCTTTTCAAGTTCCTGGAGGGGGGCACGGCGAAGATAGGCGGCGAGTTCCCCGCGGGACTCGCGGGCGGCCTCCCCGAGTGGCTCGCCTCGGCCGCGGCCGGCGAGAACTACGAGTGGACCGTCATGTACCCCGGGTTCGCCGGGATCGCCAGGAGCGAGGGCTTCCCCGCCGTGGCGGCCGCCATGGAGGCCATAGCGAAGGCCGAGGAGTTCCACGAGAAGAGGTTCCTCGCCAACCTCAAGGAGATCAAGGAGGGCACCTTCTTCCGGAAGCCCGAGAAGACCGTCTGGCGCTGCCGCAACTGCGGGTACATCCACGAGGGGAACGAGCCGCCCGAGCTGTGCCCCGCCTGCGCGCACGCCATTGCCTACTTCGAGGTCCTGGGGAGCCTTTAGGCGCCGGGCGGGGATGGGCAGCCCGACCCCGCCCCCCCGGGCCATTGCCACAGCCGTCCCCCGGCGCGGGCGATCCGCGCGGCCGGGGGCGGACCCCGCAACCGCAACGGCGCCCCCGCCCGCCGGGCGCCGAGTAACATGCTGCCCTGAATGCGCCCGCCGCCGCGGCGCCGGGCGTCCCGAGGATCACCCATGTCAGAGTTAAACCAGATATACAAGTGCCCCAAGTGCAACCTGACCGTCAAGGTCCTGACCGCCGACGACTGCTCCCCCTCCTGTTGCGGGGCCCCCATGATCCTCCTCACCGAGAACACCGCCGACGCCGCCAAGGAGAAGCACGTGCCCGTGATCACCAAGGTGGACGGCGGCTACAAGGTCCAGGTGGGCTCGGTTGCCCATCCCATGGAGGAGAAGCACTACATCCAGTGGATCGAGCTCACGGTGGACGGCATCGTCTATCTCAAGCACCTCAGGCCCGGCGAGGCCCCGGAGGCGGTCTTCAAGACCGGAGGCGGCCCGGCGGTGGCGAGGGAGTACTGCAACCTCCACGGCCTCTGGAAGGCCTAGGGCCCGGATCGCGCGCCTGCCGCCGCCGCGCGGACTGGGGCGCGGCGCCTCCGTTCTTACGCCGGGCGGCCGGGTGCCGGGCGCCAGGGGGGACGCATGCCGGGAGTGGCCGAGGTGCCTCTCATCGCGCGCAGGCGCATAGAGGCCGAGCTCATCAGGTACGTCTACGGGGTTCTTGAGGAGGAGTTCGGGACGGGCAAGGCTAGGGAGCTTGTCTCCCGAGCCGTGGAGAGGGCCGCCGAGGACGCCGGGTCCGCGCTCGCCGCGCAGGAGGCGGGCGCGCCGGGCACGCGGACGCTCGCCGCGCGCCAGGGCCTCTGGTCAGCGGGGGGGGCCCTGGAGACGCGCGTCCTGGAACTCACCGACGACGTGTACGCCTACGAGGTGACGCGCTGCGACTACGCCGACATGTACCGCGAGCTCGGCATGGCGGATCTGGGTTCCCTGATCTCCTGCCTGAGGGACGCGGCCTTCGTCCGGGGCTACGCGCCGGATCTGAGCCTCGAGCGCGACGGGACGATCATGGAAGGGTGCGCGAAATGCCGCTTCCTCTACCGGAGGGCCGCCCCGCCGGCCGGGCCGGGCGAGTAGCCCGGAACGTCCCCGGGGAGGGCCGGCCGTGAGGGCCCCGTCACGGCCCGCCGTCCAGGCGGTCGCCGGCCGTCCGCCCCGGCCCCGCCGCGCGGTTCCAAGACGCCCCCTCCCGGCCCGGGCGGCCCGGTCATCAGCCGCGGGTCTCCGTCGGCTGTCCCGACAGCCGCCTCCCGCCGGCGTCATGACCATTCCCGTTCCGGCTGTCGCACCTTCCCCGCTCCCGGGCGTCTGACGCGGAAGCGGCCCCGGCCAGTCCCGGGTCTCCGAGATCGCAGGCGGCGCGGTGAGGGAGGAGACGCGCCGGGGGCTCCTCCCGCGGCACGCGCGGGCGGGCGCTTCCTGCAGGCGCCGTCCGGGGGATCGGCTGGGCGCCTCTCTATGCTACCAGTGCCGTCCATGCCGGCCGTGTCCGGCAGGATGAGAGTGGCTCTCCCTCTCCGCTTCCGGAGCAGGCGGCGGTCAGGACGCCGAGGCGTCTGGTTTCCGGGGCCTCCCCGTCCCTCCGCCCCGGAGAGGGGCGCCCCTCGCGGAGGCCTTACGCGTCACCGGAGACGTTTCTGCGGGATCATGCGCCGGGACGCGGTTCCGGCCCCCCCCCGAGCAGTCGGCGAGGATCCCGGCAGTCCCCGGGCCTTCCGAAGCGCGTCCGGCAGCAGATGCGGGACTGACAACAGATGCGGGACCGGCAGCAGATGCGGGACCGGCCGACGGGCCGGCGTCTTCATCCGGCCCCCTGTGGCAACCCGGTACCCGTCAGGGTGCGCCTTTCCAGGGGCCGAGACGGGGGGGCGGCCCGCGGGGGCGGTTGGACGCCTTCCTGGCCGCCTCTTGACCGCCCCTGTCACGGGCGGCCAGTCCTCTGGGGCGGGGTCGGGAAAGGCCGGATCCCGTACTCCGTCCCTTGCGGCTGTTCAGGCGTCCCCCGCAAGGCGGCCTGCGGGCTGAGCCGGAGGCGGCCTGGACGGCCGGCAGCGCCGGCATGCGGGTCATCCGATCGGCCTTCCCCGCGGTGCCGCTCCGGCCAGGGATCAGGGGACGCCTTGGTGTTCCGCCGGGCCTTGGCAGGGGGACGGGAACGGTCGTTGGCAAGGGGAGCCGCCGCTTCCGGGGGGATAGACCGGGCCGGATCCCCCGGCGGGCTGAACTGCCCTCCTGCGGCCGGCGTCCATGACGCGGGTGCCCGCGTATCGGGGGTTCCGGGTTTCGGCCCGGCTGCCGGATGGCTCCCGGCGGCGGCCGGGGAGGGGGAGGGGTGCCGCCCCGCTCAGTCCCCGCCTCGCAGGTAGCCCGCCACCATCAGGAGCTCCGCCTCGGTGGGGAGCGCGTCCGGCCCGCCGAAGGCCTCGGCCACGCTCTCGCGGCTGGCGGGATCGTCCAGGATGATTATGGCTGCTGCCGTCCTCGTCACGAGGAAGACGGCCCTCTCCTCGGAGATCCCGAAGGACGAGCAGAGGGAGCGGAAATCCTCGTCCGTGGCCTCGGGGTGGCGGGAGACCGTCACGAGATCCAGGCCGAGGGGGATCTCCTCCTCGGTCATGGGAGGCTGGGAGGGGGGGTGCGGCGCCCCCTCCCCGTGCCCCTGGGCGGGGAGGGGTGCGGGGAGGAGCGGCGACAGCAGGAGGGATGCCAGCAGGAGGGCAGCCGCGAGGCGGCGGGAAGGCGGGCCCGCCGCCCCGCGGGAAGGCCCCGTGAAGGCGGCCGCGCCGGGTGAGGGGGCCTGGGACACGGGGGCCTCCGGCGGGTCAGCGGATCAGGTAGACGCCGAAACGGGGCGGGAAGACGCCGGCGGGGAAGTCGGCGGCGCGGGCCCTCACCATCTCAAGTTCCCCGGGTGTGGGGGCCGCGAGCGGCGTGCCGTAGGGCGCCGCGGCCCTCTCCGCCGTGAGGGACGGGCTCTTGAGCATCTGGATGCAGCCGCTGATCTTGACGTTGATGTAGGCCAGCCGGTCCGGGTCGCCCCCCGCGACGACGGGCAGCGGCTCGCGCCCGGCCGCGGCGGCTTTCATCAGGTCGATGTATTCCTGGAGCTCGCCCTCGGTGACGGGAGGCTGTCCCGCCAGTATCCGGGGGTAGTCTATGCTTGCGGCGGCGGCCGGGTAGCAGGCGGCGAGCACGCAGGCGGACAGGAGCAGGAGGAGGGCCGGCGCGGCCGGCGCGGCAAGGGGGGCGGAGGGCGGGGATCCCGTGGTCATGCATCGCTCCTGGGCGGGGGCGCCTGGCGCCCCGCGGGCGCCGCTACTCGGCGTGGGCCGACATGCCGGGGAAGTCGGCGAGCCTGCTCCGCACGAGCTCCACCTCCTCGGAGGTGGGGACGGCGAGCTCGGAGCCGTAGCCCATGGCGATGTCGTCGGCGGTGAGGGCGGGGTTCATGGCCATCTGGAGGGCCGCGCTCATCTTGGTCTGGATGTATCCCACCCGGTGGGTGTCCGAGCCCGGCGGCACGGGGGTCTCGCCCGCGTTCACGGCGTTGAGGAAGTCGATGTACTGCTGCACCTCCTCGGCGGTCAGGGGCGGCTGGTTCGCCAGCATCTGGGAGACGGGGTCGTCCTGGGCGACGGCGGCGGGCGCCGCGCAAAGGCAGAGGGCGGCGGCAGCCGCCGCGAGAAGGGCGGCGGGCAGCGGCATGAGGGCGGGCTTCCTGGGCATGGGGTCACTCTTTCCTTCCTGGAGGATGCCGGGCCGGGACGGGCGGAGCCGCCCTGGGGATCCCGGAGGGTGCTGGCATCGGCCGCCGGGGGCCACGCGCCCCCGGCGAAAAAAGGGCGGGAGAGGGGGCCGCCCCTCTCCCGCCGGAGGCGGTCACGCGGATCCGGAGGTCCGCGGGCAGATCACTTGGCCGGCGGCGCGGGCTGGGGGAAGTCGGCGAGGCGGCTCTTCACGAGTTCCAGCTCCTCCGGGGTGGGGACGGCGGCGGGGGTGCCGTAGGCCTTGGCCACGTCGTCGGCGGTCATGGCCGGGTTGGTGGCCTGGGCGAAGGCGGCGTTGATCTTCATCTGGATGTAGACCGTCCGGGCGGGGTCGTTGCCGCCTGGAGGGGTGGCCTGCTGGCCAGCGGCGATGGCGGACATGAAGTCTATCTGCTGCTGGATCTCGTCGGCGGTCAGGGGGGGCTGCCCCTCTACCAGCTTGGCGATGGCCTCGCTGTCGGCGGCGGTGGGCTGGGCGGCGGCGGAGGCCGGCTGGAGGCAGAAGGACGCGGCGGCCAGCGCGGAGAGCGCGACCGGCAGGAGAATCGTGAGGTTTTTCTTGATCATCAGTTTCCTCTGTGCGCCGCGTCCCCGGGGGGGGCGGCGCCGTGTCTGAGCCGCAGGGCGCGGCGGGGGCGGGGGGGGCGGGGGTTCCGACCTCCCCCGTCCGAGGGTCAGGCTGAGCCGGGCATGCCGCACGGGCCTAGTCCCGGGCGGGGAGCCGCGCCCCGGGGGGATCCGGGCGCAAGGTCACCCTCTGCGCCCGGTCGCGGCGGTCGGCTTTCCTGGTACGGACGGGATTATAGCCGGGGCCCCTCCCGGTGTAAACGCCCGTTGGGACGGGCGGGCGGGTCAGCGGGACGTCCCCCGGAAGGGCCGGGGGGCCCGCCGCGGGACGCCGGGGGCGTCACTCCAGGCCCAGGGCGCTCTTGATTGCAGGCAGGTTTCCCCTCACCACCTCGAGCTCCCCGTCGGTGGGGTAGGCGAGGGGCGTCCCGAACTGCATGGCCACCTGATCCCTGGTCATCCCGGCCGTGAGGGCGAGGACCCCCGTCAGGAACTTGACGGCCACGTAGTCGGTGCGCCTCGGGTCCAGGCCGTGGCGCTGGCCCACGCCGTAGAAGGTCTCGGCGGTGGAGTTCTCGGGGTTGGCGCGGAGGAGCTCGAGGGCCGCAGGGACATCGGCCTCGGTGACGGGGGCCTGCCCATGGAACAGCTCTTCCGGCAGGGAGGACGCCCCGATGTCCTGTGCGGGCAGGGGGGCCGCGAGAACGAGGGCGGAGGCGGCGAAGGCCGCGGCGAGAAGGGGGAGACGGGCGGTTGGGAAGCGGTGGTTCCGGGAGCCGGGGTATGTCATGGGTTCTTTCGTGCCGCCCGCGTGAAGGGGCGGCCCCTGGCGGGGGCGGGACGTTGCGGTTGCGGGCGCGGCCAGGCGCGGGCGGGGCGCGCCGGGGACGGATGCGGGAGAGGGACGGCGCGATCCCGGGCGCCGCGTGGGCGCCGCCGGGGCCGGGCGGGGGGGATGGCTCTCGCCCGGCCCGGGGACGGCGGGAGGGCAGCGGGGGGCGTGTCAGGCGCGGCGGGGGGAGGCCCCGGGCGGGCCGGGCACGGGCGGGGCCGCGGGAGCGGGGGCGGGAGCGCCCTCGCGGCGCGTCATCGCCAGTCCAGGGCGGCCTTCAGCCGCGACTCCACCGACCTGATGACCTCAAGCTCCGCGGGGGTGGGGACGGCCTGGCTGGTCCCGTAGATCGCGGCTATCTGGGAGGCGGCCATGCCCCGGCCGAGCATCAGGAGGCCGGCCCCGTACTTGCAGGTCACGTAGGCCGCGCGCAGGGGATCCGTCCCGTGCTTGCGGGCCAGGGCCTCGACCTCCCCCGCCGCCGTGGCGGGGTCGTCGCGGCCGGCCTTCATGATCTCCACCGCCAGCTGCATCTCGTCCGCGGTGACCGGCCCCTGGTTGAGGAAGACCTCCGGCGGGATGGCCGGGGGCCGCTCGCCCGCCGCGCCCTGCTGGGGCACCGCCGGGGGGGGCTGGCCCTGGGCGGCGAGCGGGCAGGGCGCCGCGAGCGAGGCCGCGCCGAGGGCGAGCAGGGCGGCGGCGCAACGGAGCAGAGGGGCTGCGGCGCGATCCGGGCGGGGACCGGCAGGGTTCGGGCGGGTCATCGGGTATCCCTTCCGGCGGGGCGCGGGCCGGGGCTGAGAGGGGGCGCGTCTCCCCGCCGGCCCGCGCGGGGGGCCCCCCGTGCCGGGCGGCGGCGCGGCGGGCCCCCCGCAAGCCTGTGGGCACCGCCGTCCTCCTGGGCGGGAGCCTGCCTGCGCCCCTCGGGGGGAGGCCCGGTTCCGGGGAGGGCGGGCGGCGGCGATTCAGTGTAACAGGAAGGACGGCTGTTTCAAGCTCCCCCGGCGCGGGGGCTGGTCGGGTCGGCGGCCCGCGCCCCGCCCGGCCGCGGGTTCACCTGAGCCCGGGGAAGTATTCCGCCAGGGAGTCGTAGTGGGGCCGGACGATCTCCAACTCCTCGGGGCTGGGCAGGGCCGCCCTGGTCCCGGTTGCCCTTGCCGCCTCGTCGACGTCGCCGGGGCGGGCGATGAGGATCACCGCGGCCGTGACCTTGGTGAGCACGAAGTCCAGCCGCTCGAGGCTGATGCCGTGCCTCCCGGCGAGGGCGTCGATCTGGTCGTTGGCGGCGCCGGCCGAGACGAGGCGCAAGGTCTCCGCCGCCAGCGGGATCTCCGAGGGCTTGAGGGGCGGCTGGGAGAGGAAGAAGGCCTCCAGCTCCAGCCCCCCCTCCGGCGGCCGGGGCTGGCCGGCGGGCGGGCTCTGGGGGCCCGCCCGCCCGTCCTCCTGGGCCAGGGCGGGGGAGGGTCCCGGCCAGGGGGCGGAGGCGGGGCCCAGGGCCAGGGCTGCGGCCAGGGCTGCGGCTAGGGCGGGGGGGAGGAACGCTGGCGTCTTGCGGTTCCGGGGGGCGGGTGGCTGGTTCACCTTGACCTCTCACGGGTGGGGGCGGCCCCGTTAACAGGGCCGGGCGGGGCCGCCCGTCAGCCGCCTCTCCTCCCGCCCCTGCGGGCGGGCGGGCGCGGGGAGTCCTTCTCGCGGGCGGCGCGGATGATCTGGGCGAAGGCCTTGGCGATGTCGGCCTCCCTGGAGAGGACCAGGGCCTCCTCCGCCGGGGTGGGCACGGCGAAGGGGGGGGCGGCCTTGGCCTCCAGGGCCTGCGGATCAAGGCTGCCCAGGAGCGAGAGGCCCGCCTTGGTCGCCACGTAGGCGAGACGGCTCTCCGTCCAGCCGGTGGAGGAGAGGAGCCCGGGGAGCCCGGACGGGTCTTCGCGGAGGGCCGTTATCTGGGGCAGGTGGCGCACGTACGCGTCCACGTCGGACTCCGTGAGGGGGGGCTCCCGGGACATGACCTCGTAGAGATGGGCGAGGCTCCAGGCGGAGACCGGCCCCCTGGACGGGCGGGGGGAGGCGGCCCCTTCCGGGACGCCCCCGGCGGCGGATCCCCCGCCCCCCGGCCCGGTGCCGACGGCGGGACCGGCCGCGCCCGGCGTGGGGGGGGCTTGCGCCAGGGCGGGGAAGGGCGGGGCGAGGGGGAAAAGGGCGGCCAGGAGGACGGCGGCAGGGAGGGGGGCCGCGGCGGCAGGCCGGCCCCCCTCCCCGGGCGGGCGGGCCCCGGGGACGGCGCGGGCGGGCGCGGGGCCGCCCGCGTGCCCGTCAGGCCCCCTCACCGGTATCCCCCGAGGAGGCGTACTCCCTGGCCAGGGCCATCAGGAGCGGGAACATGATCTCGTGGTGGCCGGTGAGGTAGACCCCGCGGCCCTTGCCGCGCGTGGGCCGGTCGACCACGTTCACCCTGGGCCGGTACTGCTGGAGGAAGTCCATGGCCACGGTGAACATGCCCTCCTGGGCGAAGCCCAGGTTGCGGGCGAGCGACACGGCCTTGAGGAAGGCCTCGGGCATCACCACCGCCGACCCGAGGTTGATGTAGACACCGCGCTCGAGATCCGCCACCAGCCGGCAGAAGAGCCGGAAGTCGCGGCCCGCCGAGGCCCCCAGGGCCTCGGCCGAGTAGTCCGGGTGGATGGAGAAGACGTCCGTGCCCAGGGCCGGGTGGACCGTGAAGGGGACGCCCAGGCGATGCGCCGCGACGAGCACGCTGGCGGAGGCGTGGGGCGGGTCCGACTCCGCGAGCAGGCGCCCCGCGGCCCCGCCCAGTCCCTCTCCCGAGGCCTGGGCCTCCCGCATGGCGCGGCAGGCGAAGGCCCCTGTCTCGGCGGTCACCCCGAAGCCCCCCCCGTCGAGGGTGCCTCCCACGTCCTCGGAGGTGGCGCCGGCGGTCGCTATCTCGAAGTCGTGGACCAGGACTGACCCGTTGGCGGAGACCGAGGTCACGAATCCCTCGGCCATGAGTTCAGCTATCAGCGGCCCGAGCCCGACCTTGACGGGGTGGCCCCCCATGGCGAGCATGACGGGGCGCCGGCTGGCCCGGGCCCTGGCTACGGCCCGGGCGGCGAGCAGCAGGTCCGAGGCCCCCAGGATCCCGGGGAGCGAGTCCGCGAACGCCCTGAGCGTGGCCCCGGGGGCGAGGGGCCTCCCGAAGGATCCCACCCCCACGATGGAGCGCCTGCCGGAAAGGGGTGACAGCCGCACGGCGGAGAAGTCCAGCTCCGGGGGCGCCGGGAGGGCGCGGGGCGCGGCCGGCTCGCGGCTCAAGCCCCCACCGCCCGGAACAGGATGCGGTCGCAGAGATCGCAGATGGCGTGGCCGTAGAACAGGTGGAGCTCCTGGACGCGGGGGGTGGAGGGGGCGGGGGAGTAGATCACTATGTCCGCCACCGACGGGTCGGCGAGCCCCCTCCCGCAGACGAAGAGGGACTTGAGGCCGCGGTCCCGCGCGGCCGCGAGGGCCGCCAGCACGTTGGGGGAGGTGCCGGAGGTGGACATGGCCCACAGGACGTCCCCGGGCCGGCCCAGGGCCCGGACCTGGCGGGCGAAGACCTCCCGGAAGCCGTAGTCGTTGCCGATGGCCGTGAGCTTGGAGCTGTCGGCGGAGAGGGACAGCGCCGGGAGCCCCGGACGCTCGACGAGGAACCTCCCCACGAACTCGGCCGCGAAGTGCTGCGCCTCGGCGGCGCTCCCGCCGTTGCCGCAGATGAGCAGGGTCCCGCCCGCCGCGAGGGACGAGGCGATGAGCTCCGCCGCGGCGGCGAGCTGCCCCGCCTGGCCGCGGGCGGCCTCGACCGCGGCCGCGAGATCGTCGTAAAGGGAGTCTAGGTGGGCTTGCAAGGCTCTCCTTGGCCTCCCGGCGGGGAGAGGCCGGGGGGGAAGGCCGCCCCGGCGGCTCCGGCGGCGGGGGGGTTCAAGGCGCTCGCGGGGGGGCGCGGCGGGGCCGGCGGGCACGGCCCCCGCCCGGCGGGGATCCCCCTCCGGGCGGGGGCTCCCGTGCTCCGGAAGCTAAAGATTATAGGGGCAAGGGGCGCGCCCTGCAAGCGGGCGCGGACAGCGGCGGGGGGCTCCGGGCCGGCCGCCCCACCGCCCGGCCCGGGTACGGCGGGGCGGGGGGTGCGGCGGGGCCTGCCGCGGCGGATCCCCGGCCTGCCTTGCCGTCCCTTGACAGGGCATCCAAAAGTCCTTAAGGTGGGCCCTGATTTTTTTCAGCGGCGACTTCAGAGGCGGGCCCCGGCCCCCCGTTTTTTTTACTCCAGGAGGCGGCGGGTCCCGGGCGGCCCGCCCGGAGGCGAGTGGCGTCATGGCGGCAAGTGGCGGCGGCCCGCTGGCGGGCGTGGTGATGGGTTCGCTGAGCGATCTCCCTGTCATGGAGCAGGCCGGGCAGACGCTCTCCGGGCTCGGGATCGCCCACGAGACGCGGGTCCTCTCCGCGCACCGGACCCCGGAGGCGACCCTCGCCTACGCCCGCGAGGCCGAGGGCCGGGGCCTCAGGGTGATCATCGCGGGCGCCGGCATGGCCGCCCACCTGGCAGGCTTCATCGCCTCCTCCACCCTGCTCCCCGTGATCGGCGTCCCCCTGACGGGATCGCCCCTGGCGGGGGCCGACGCCCTGCTCTCGACCCTCCAGATGCCCACGGGGGTGCCGGTGGCCACCGTGGCCCTGAACGGCGCCAAGAACGCCGCCTGGCTCGCCGCCCGCATCCTCGCGCTCTCCGACCCCCCCCTCGCGGTGAGGCTCCGCGAGGCCCGCGAGGAGATGGCCCGGGCGGTGGCGGAGGCGGACGCGTCCATCCCATGACCCCCCCCCCGAAACAGAAGCGCCCCGACCTGAGGAACATCGGCATCATCGCCCATATCGACGCCGGGAAGACCACCCTCACCGAGCGCATACTCTATTACACCGGGCGCACCCACAAGCTCGGCGAGGTCCACGACGGCGAGGCCGTGATGGACTACCTGCCCGAGGAGCAGGACCGCGGCATCACCATCGTGAGCGCGGTCATCTCCTGTGCCTGGCGCGGGGCCGAGGTGAACATCATCGACACCCCGGGCCACGTGGACTTCACCATGGAGGTGGAGAGGAGCCTGCGCGTCCTGGACGGGGCGGTGGGGGTCTTCTGCGCCGTGGGCGGGGTCCAGCCGCAGTCGGAGACCGTCTGGCGGCAGGCGGACCGCCACCGGGTGCCGAAGCTGGTCTTCGTCAACAAGATGGACCGCACGGGCGCCGACTTCGACAAGGTCCTGCGGGAGCTGCGGGGGAAGCTCTCGGCCCGCCCGCTGGTCATCACGCGCCCCGTGGGGAGCGAGGAGGGCTTCAGGGGGGTCGTGGATCTCCTCGAGCTCAGGTACTGCACCTGGTCAGAGGACTCCCTGGGGGCGGAGATGCTGAAATCACCGGTCCCGGAGGATCTGAGGGAGGAGTGCGAGCGGGAGAGGAGGGCGCTCGTTGAGACGCTCGCCGACTGCGACGACGACGTGATGGAAGGGTACCTCGCGGACGAGGAGATGGACGTCCCGAGGCTCAAGGCCGCCATCCGCCGGGCCACCATCGCCCTCAGGCTCGTCCCGGTCTTCGCGGGGGCGGCCCTGCGCAACAAGGGCGTCCAGCCGCTCCTGGACGGCGTGGTGGATTACCTGCCGGCGCCCGCCGACATGCCGCCCGTCTCCGCCCTCGGCCCCGGGGGGGAGGATGTCCTGATCGGGCCCGACGAGAATGCCCCGCTCGCGGCGCTGGTCTTCAAGATCCAGATGATGGAGCAGGGCCGCAAGCTCTCGTTCGTGCGGGTCTACTCGGGGACGCTCCGGGAAGGGGCCGAGGTCTGGAACACCCGCATGGGCCGCAAGGACAAGATCAGCCGGCTCTTCCGGCTGGCTGCGGCCCGCCGGGATCGCACTGATCACGCCGCCGCCGGCGATATGGTGGGGGTGGTGGGCCTGCGCTCCGCCGTGACCGGCGACACGATCTGCTCCGAGGACCGGGTGGTGCACCTGGAGTCCATCCGGGCCGCCGACCCCGTGATCTCGGTGGCCGTCGAGCCGGAGAGCTCCGCCGACGGCCCCAGGCTGGTCGAGGCGCTCTCGCGCATGGCGGAGGAGGATCCCACCTTCAAGATGAAGCAGGACCCGGACACCGGCCAGACGATCATCTCTGGCATGGGTGAGCTCCACCTGGAGGTGCTGGTCCACCGCCTGGGCCGCGAGCACGGGGTGCACCCCAGGGTAGGCAAGCCCCAGGTGGTCCACCGGGAGACGGTCCAGGCCGGGGCCTCGGCGGAGGGCGCCTTCACGAAGCCCGGGGCCTCGGGCGGGCGCAGCGCCCGGGCCGGCGTGTCCGTGCGGCCCCTCGCCCGTGGAGCTGGGCTGGAGACGCGGAACCTCGTCCCCCCGGACCGCCCGTGGCCGAAGGCGCTCACCGACGCCGCGTTCGACACCGTCAGGGACGGCCTGGGCACGGGCCCCCTGCTGGGATACCCCATGCTGGATCTCGAGGCGACCCTCTCGGAGCTTGAGATAGGCGAGGGGGGGGCGGACGAGCCTACGGTTCGCATCGCCGCGGCCCAGGCCCTGCGCCTGGCGCTGCATGCCGCGAGGCCCGTCCTCATGGAGCCCGTCATGAGGCTCGAGGTCACCTGCCCCGAGGACTCGGTGGGCGAGGTCATGGGCGAGATCTCCCTCCGCCAGGGCCGGGTGGAGGACGTGCAGAGCCTGCCGGGGGGATTCCGGGTGGTCTCCGCCTCGGCCCCCCTCGCCTCCCTCTTCGGGTATTCGACCGCCGTGCGCTCCCAGACCCAGGGCCGGGGATCGTTCCTCATGACCTTCAGCCGCTTCGACGTGGTGGAGCGCAAGGGCCAGCAGAAGCCCTGACGGGCCGGGGCCGCGCGTGCCCCCCGCCGCGGGCGGCCGCCCGCAGGACCGGCCAGCGGCCTCCCTCCGGGCGCCCGGGGAACCCCGGGGTCCGCTTCCCCCCGCGGCCTCCCGTCCCGGAAGGCCGCCAGCCGCCCCTCGCCGGCGGGGCCGGGTGACGCAGTTTCCTCCCGGCCCGGCAGGGGCTCCCCCCCGCCGTAACCGTCCCTGCGGCCTCGCGGGAGGCCCCCCGGGGAGAGCCCCGCCCGGAATCCGCCGGGGAGAGCCTGCCTGCCTCCCGCGACGGCCCCGCAGAGACGCCCCGGGGCCCTCCCTTTGCCGGATCCGCCTGACGTATTGATTCCCGCAATACGGGACCGTCCGGCGCGGTTGACTTGCCGAGGCACGAGTCTATATAATCCGTAGGTAGTACCCGCCGGATCAAGTCCGGTGCCGCGACAGCTGCCGGCTCTGCCGGCCGCGGCTGCCGCCCCAGTCGCCCCGAAATAGTGCCGCCTCCGTATGTCCCGGACGGCTGTCCAGCGTGCCGGGCCCACCCCTGCCGAGCCGAAACCCGGCCACCCCCGCACCTCCCAGGCTACTGGCCTGCGCACCGATCCCGCCCCTCCCCCCGAAGGGATAAGATGCTCAAGAAAATGCCCACCAGGGACCTCAAGGTCGGCATGTACGTGGCCGACGTGGGAAGGGCCTGGTTCAACCATCCCTGGACGAAGAAAAGCCGCCTCCTGACCGAGGACTCGGAGATCCGGGAGCTTGTCGAGTTCGGCATAGACGAGGTCTACATAGACACCGAGAAGTCGCGCTTCAACCCCGCCGGATCCCGCAGGCCCTTCCAGCCGGTGGCTGGCACCTCGGGCCCGCTGCGCGGGGCCTCCGCCGCCCCGGCCGCCCCGGCCGCCCCGGCGCCCCGGCAATCCGAGCCGGAGATGGTCTCCCAGCTGGAGGCCGAGCTTCCCAAGGCGGCCAAGGCCTACGGCAAGGCCCTCGACACCTCCAAGGCGCTCATCGCCGCCTGCTACATGAACAAGAGGATCGAGGTGAGCGAGGTCCAGGAGAACGTGGACGAGCTCGTGGAGTCCGTCACCCGCAACCAGGACGCCCTCTCGGCCCTCATCAAGCTCCGCCGCTTCGACGACTACACCTACACCCACTGCCTGAACGTCTCGGTCCTCTCCATCAGCACCGGGAAGGCCCTGGGCCTTTCCCAGGAGGATCTCCGGATCCTCGGCATGGGGACCATGTTCCACGACCTGGGCAAGACCCGCATCCCCGCCTACATCCTCAACAAGCCCGGCAAGCTCACGGACGACGAGTTCGTGATCATGCGCAACCACGCGGCGCTCTCCGAGGAGATCATCCGCGAGCAGAAGCTGGACGTGGACGACCAGGTCATCCAGGTGGCCCGCTTCCACCACGAGCGCATGGACGGCTCCGGCTACCCCGACCACCTCAAGGGGGAGCAGATCCCCAGGCTCGCCACCATCTGCGGGCTCTCGGACGTCTACGACGCGCTGACCTCCGACAGGGTCTACCACAAGGGCATGCTCCCGCACGACGCCCTGAAGTTCATCTACGGGCTCCGGGGCACCCACTTCGAGCCCTACTGGGTGGACCGCTTCGTCCAGAGCGTGGGCATCTACCCCCCCGGCTCCATCGTGGAGCTGAACTCGGGGCACATCGCGGTGGTGATCGAGATCATCCACTCGTCCCTGCTGAACCCCATCGTGAAGATAGTCGCCGATCCCAAGGGCAGGTTGCTAGGGAAGCCCAGGCTGCTCGACCTCTCGAGCCAGACGGAGGGCGCGGGCTGGTCCATCCAGAAGGTCATACCGCCCTCCGAGGCCGGCTTCGACCCCTCACGCTACTTCAACCTCAAGGAAGCGAGCAAGTGAGCGACCCGCGTGCCAAGGCGGCGGCCCCCCGGCCGCCCTTGCCCGTGGCGCCCGCCGCCCGCTCCCCGCGGGAAGGCGGCCCCCGGTGAGCCGGGCGCCGTCCCCGGAGGATGCCGGGAGCAGGCTGGCCGCCGTGCGGGAGCGCATCGCCAGGGCCGCCGAGCGGGCGGGCCGCGACCCCGCCGGGGTTTCGCTCCTCGCGGTGAGCAAGACCTTCCCCCCGGAGGCCGTGGAGAGCTTCCTCGCCGCGGGCCAGCGGGACTTCGGCGAGAGCTACATCCAGGAGGCCCGGGACAAGATCCCCGCGGTCGGCGGGGACGCCCGCTGGCATTTCATCGGCCATCTCCAGACCAACAAGGCCAGGTACGCGGCCAGGCTCTTCCCAGTCATCCACGCGCTGGACAGCCTCGAGCTCGCCTCCGAGCTCAACCGCAGGCTGGTCGCGGAAGGGCGGTCCGTCGAGGCCTACGTCCAGGTGAACGTCTCGGGCGAGGACTCCAAAGGCGGCATCGGCCCGGGGGAGCTCCCGGAGTTCCTGGACGCGCTCGCGGCCTACGCGGCCGTGATCCCCGTCGGCCTCATGACCATGCCGCCCTTCGACCCCGACCCTGAGACTGCGCGCCCGCACTTCCGCCGCCTGCGGGAGCTGCGGGACCGCTCGGCCCCGGCGCTCAAGGGCCTCTCCATGGGCATGAGCGGGGACTACGAGGTGGCCGTGGAGGAGGGCGCGACGGTGGTCCGGGTGGGGACGGCGCTCTTCGGGGGCCGGTGACCGCCGTGCGCACCCCCCCCGGGGCCCGGGGGGCCCCTGCGGGCGGGGCGGGCGGGGATCCGATCTGCCGCTTCTGCGCGCATTACTTCGTCACCTGGGAGGCCTCGACCCCCCACGGCTGCCGGGCCCTAGGCTTCAAGAGCCGCCAGATCCCCAGCCGTGAGGTCCGCCGCACCTCGGGGGACGCCTGCCGCTACTACTCCCCCGCCAGGCGGGGCTGAGGGCGGCGCGGGCCTGCCTGCCGCCCAGCGCCGCCCTCAGCCCAAGAGGATGTCGGGCGGCACGGATCGCACGGAGGCGGTCCCGGTCATGACCATGGCGGTCTCCAGGCCGCCCCTGAACTCTTCCGCGAGCTCCGCCACGGCCTCCGCTCCCCCGCCCACCGCGGCCACGGTGAAGGGCCTGCCCACCATCACGCAGTCGGCGCCCAGGGCGAGCATCTTCAGGACGTCGCCTCCGGAGCGGATCCCCCCGTCCACGAAGATGGCGGCCTTCCCCTTGATCGCGGCGGCTATGGCCGGGAGGGCCTCGGCGGTGGCCGGGGACGAGTCCAGCACCCGGCCGCCGTGGTTGCTCACGACGATTCCGTCGCAGCCGGCCTCGACCGCCAGGAGGGCGTCCTCCGGGGTGAGCAGCCCCTTGAGGACGAACCTGAGCCCCAGTTCCCGCGCCGCCGCCGCGATCCCCGCGAGCTCCCGGGGGCCCTTGGGGAGGCAGGGGCGCTGCATTAGCCTCAGGGTGACCAGGCCGACCGAGTCCAGATCCATCGCCGCGGCGGCGCAGCCGGCCTCCCTGGCCTTCCCGAGCCTCTCGCGGACGAGCCCCGTCTCCCAGGGCTTGACGAAGGGCAGCATCCCGCCGCCCAGAGGCGCCCCCGCCTCCGCGAGCCCCGTCTCGAAGATCCCCGGGGCGGCCGCGTCCGGCGTGCCCACGGTGATGCCCGCCGCGCGGGCACCCTCGGCGACGGCCCTCTGGTAGGCCCCCTCCTCCATGGGGCCCCCCAGGTTGAAGGAGAGCCCTCCCACCGGGGCCACCATCAGGGGCATGGAGAGGCGGAAGCCCATGACCTCCAGGGAGGTCTCCGGGGCCCTCACCTCGTGGACGAGGCGCACCCGGAACCTCAGGGCGGCCAGGGCCGCGAGGTTCCGGGTGAAGGAGGCGCCGGTCCCGGCCCCTCCCATGCCGGGGATCTCCCCGGCGCAGGCCCGCCCGTCGCAGACGGGGCAGGCGCGGCAGAAGCCGCGGGTCTTCCCGCGGGCGTTCTCCCTGGTCCTGGCGATGCTCATGATGTCCTTCCTTGGGCTCGCGGCCGGGGGCGGGCGCTCCCCCGGCCGGTGTGGCGCGGTCTGCCGGGCGCCCCGGCGGGCCCGCCGGAGCCGCGGATCCGCGGGGCCCGCGGCGCGCGGAAACTGTTGACTTCCGGCCGCCGCTAAGTATAATAAGCATTCGCCTCCCGGACGGGTGACCGCCCGGGGCGCGGCAGAGGCCGCGAGGAGTCACGCGGGGACGTAGTGCAGTTGGCCTAACACGCCTGCCTGTCACGCAGGAGAACGCGGGTTCAAATCCCGTCGTCCCCGCCATGAAGCAAGGGCGGGCGGCATCCGGAGACCCGGGGGCCGCCCGCCCTTTCGTTTAGCGCCGGACGGGGGGCCGCCGCCCCGTGCCCGTGCGGGACGCGCCGCCGGGGGGCGGGGATCCCCCCGGGCCCGCTGCTCATGCCTCGGTGTCGGCGGGCCTGGGCATGATGCGGATCTCGCCTATCTCCGAACAGGGGAAGGATACGCCGTCCTCTATGTCCAGCATGGCGTTCACGAGGGTCACCGTCCGGTAGGAGCCCAGCTGGTCGGCCTTGATGGGGTAGGTGGTGACCGTCTTGTTGCGGATGAGGTACTCGCGCTTGGTCCCCGAGTGTATGTAGTGCAGGGGGGTGAAGAGGCCGTCCGTGAGATCCCGGAAGACCAGGTTGGCGGAGACGGCGTTGGTGATGAAGCCGTTGCGGACGACTATGGCCTCGTCCGTACCGGAGAAGTCCAGGACGGCCTTCAGCTGCCCCCGGTTCACGGACTTGAAGGTGTAGTCCAGCGGGCCCGCGTCGACCATGGAGAGGCTCCTGATCTTCGGGGGGACGTGCTCCGAGAACTCGGCCGAGATTATCTTCTCGCTGTAGAGGACGGTGAGCCTGGCCGTGCCCGGCGGCGGGGGGGGGAGGAGCCTGCCCAGGGTGGGTTGCACGAAGGGCAGGCGGAAGAAGCGGCGCATGGTGCGGTCCATGCGCACGGCGTGCCCCTGCAGGTTCAGGTAGGAGCCGTTCTGGGCCTTGATCACTTCCATGAAGACGGGCTTGTCCATCGGGCCTTCCGCACTGGCGGGTCCGCGCCGTCCCCCCCGGGCATCGCCCGCCCGGGGGGGACGTGGGGGCAGGCCCGGCGCCGCGCCTGCGGCCTATTCGTCCGGCACGCCGTCCCCGGAGTCCTCGTCGCCGTCACCGGCGTCCCCCGGAGCGGAGGAGGGCCCGAAACGCAGGGGCACGGACGGCTCGCCGTTGACCGAGACCGTGATGTTCAGGGCGTTGCGGACGGCGCCGGGCACCATGGGCAGGGTCTCGTAGACCGCGTGGGAAAAGGGCGGGTCCGGCGCCGCCGAGACGCTGAACGTGCCGGGGGCGGACAGGTAGGTGGAGATCGCCGCGTTGAGCGGCTCGAGATCGGTCAGTTCGTCGCCCAGCCTCTCCTGCGTCCACTGCCTCACGAAGGCGGTCAGGGCGTCCCTGGCCTCCGGGGCCTCGCGCCCCGCCTCTTCCGCCAGCAGCGAGTAGAAGGCCGGGAAGAGGCCCTTGTCGCTGTAGTTCAGCTGCACCCGCTGGAGGGCGACCCCGGAGAGATCCCCCCCCATGGAGAGGCGCCAGAGATCGGAGAGGAGCACCCGGGAGAGCGGGGCGAGTAGCTCGGTCCGCAGGCCCTCGATGGAGATCGAGCCGGTGAGTTCGCCCGCCCCCTTGGCCGAGAGCTCGTGCAGGGTGAACCTGTAGCCGCCCGCCGGGGGGTCGGAGGAGAGCTGCGCGCGGAGGTTGAGTTCCAGCGTCTCCTGGCCCAGGAAGGGCAGTAGAAGCGCCACGGTCCTGAGGTTGTCACCCAGGATGGACCGGGGGTCGTCGGGCGGCGTGAAGACTACCGACTTGAGCTCCACCGTGCCGCTGGGCGGCGCCTGGGCCTGGAAGGGGCCGGTGACGGCGGCCTCGGTGATCCTCAGGGAAGGCCCGGGCCTCACCTCCGCCGCCAGCCCGGAAAGGGTGCCGCGCTCGATCCCGAAGGGCGGCGAGACGAGATCCGAGACCCGCGGGAACTCCTCCCAGATCCTGCCCAGGCTGGGGAAGTAGAAGTCCGTGGCGAGCCGGTCGGTCACGTCCGCCGCGCGGGCCAGGGGGACAGTGAGATCGGGGAGCGCGGCCGCGAACGAGTCGAGCGTCAGGTAGGCGGTGAATTCCGGTACCGACGGGTCCTTCATGGCGACGACGAGCCCGCGGCCCGAGACTGAGTCGGCCTTGCCGCCTGCGGAGTATCCCGCCACCGCCACCTCGCCCGCCTCGGCCGCGAAGGCCCGGAGGCCGTTCGCGTGCACCGCCGTGCGGAAGCCCTCCGCCCGGAACTCGGCGAACGACAGGTTGCGGAGGATGTCCACGAAATTGCCGGGATCGGTGAAGCCGTCCCCCAGCTCGGGGGCCGCCGCGAGGATCCTGTCCAGCGCCAGGGAGAACGTCTCCCCCGTGGGCGTGGGGCTCGCGAAGCCCGTCCGGTAGCCCGTGAGCTCTATCCTCCCCGCCGTGAGGCTTTTCGCGAGGGAGGCCGATCCTGCGGGGCCGTCGGTCTCCGCGGGCTTGAGGGCGAGATCCGTGAACTCCAGCTTCCCGAAGCCGTAACGGGTGGTGTGGCCCTCGACCGTCTTCGCGCCCTCCAGCCCGTCGATCGATGCCAGAGCGAAGAGCTTGCCGCCGGGCCCCGCGGGGAGGGGGCCGTCCGCAGTGAGCCTTTCCAGGAGCTTCCGGTCGGGGCTCCCCTGGATCCTCACCGTGGCCACGCGCACGACGGTGCCGTCACGGAGCGCGGGGGAGGCCGCGTCTGCCCCGGCGGAAGCCGCGGGCAGGCCGTCGGGGGGATCACCGCCGGGGGGGGCGGTCCCGGCGGTGTCGGGGCCTTCCCCGGCGGGGGGCGTCCCTTCTGCCGGGGCGGCTTGGGCGGGCTCGTCCCTGGCTATCGGGGCGGGAGGGGGCGGTACGGGCAGGGCGAAGGCTGCTGCGGCCGAAGCGGCGGGCGAGGGCGCCTCCCCCGGCGGGGGGAAGTCCAGCGAGAGGCCCTGGACGGTCAGGATCCTGCCCAGGAAGCTGAAGGAGTGGCCTTCGGCGAACCAGGCGCCTTCCCCGGCGGCACGGTCCATAGCGAGGGAGAAGCCCTCCCAGGCTTTCCGCTCGGCGAAGCGGGCCGAGAAGAAGAAGGCGACGGCCGCCAGGATGGCTAGGGCGAGGACGGCCAGGGCGATGTAGCGCTTGCGCCCGGAGGGGGCGGGCTTCTTGAGAGGATCAGGCATGTTGGGGGATTGTTCCTGGTATGTGGGATATGGGAGCGAGGGCACGGGGCCCGGGTCCACAATTGTTGATTATAGCAATATGCCAGCCGTTACGGCAAACCGCTCGTTCGCGCGGCGGATCGCCCCGGAAGCGAGCCCTGCCGGGCTTCTGGGAGGGGGCGGTGGCGTTTACCGTGCGCGGCGGCAGCTGCAGCGAAAATCCCCCCCCGCGCGTGCGGGGGGCCGGGTGGGTCAGGGAGTACAATATAAATTCTGAAGAGTGAGAGTGAGGCGATTGAGGCATGTTGGCGGCGGTGCCGGGCTCGGGATCTTTCGCGCCGCCCGGCGGAGGCGCGCGTCTTTCCGCCTCCCAGGCAAGGGTATGCGCCTCGGCATGCGCCGTTTACTCGGAAGGAGGCGGCCGCGAGGGGAGACGCGGAAAAAAAGCGGTCTGCCCTAGGATCCAGGCAGTTCTTGAAGATAATATTGGAGAGGAAAATATGGGAAGCCGGGAAGGACCGGAAAACAGCGTTGGTGGCTGCGCAGGGACTTGAACAAGGCATGTAACTGTTAGTTTTAACAAGGTATTTCATGTATACACCCCGGCATGGTCTTCGTATACACCTGTCCGGTCGTGTAAGGGTTCGGCAAGGGGTCAGCCGGCACCTACGGCGTACCGCTCTCTCAGTGCCTCTATAGTACAGGGTAGACCTTTTTCGGGGCCTTCAGCAAGTCGAGGACGTGCCCTTCCCCCCATTATCCTAAAGCAGCCCTCATCCTGGGAGGACTTCATCCGACAGCTCCTTAAACAGCGACAATCGTGGACTATCGCGCTGGCCAATAGCTATAATAAAGGGGAATTGCACTGCATATAGTATGTTGTGTTTCCATCCTTCATTATGATAGAATATGCACGGGATTAGTTTCCAGAGTGATCAACGCTAGGACTATACCCCGCTTTCATGACGGTACTGACCGACCATGATAGCGCATACCCCTATCCGTTTCATTGCCTTTATGGAGGGACTACCTTGGGATACGATGATACCCGCCTTGCCCTGTTCCACAAGTGCGAGCAGCTCAGGGGAAAGCCGCTTATTGCGTATGTTACATCTGTTCGTCCTTATGCTTCGATATCAATGGCGCTTGATGCTGTCCTCCCTATAATCACACAGGTGCAGTCTATTCCGAAGGCAGAGAAAAATGTTGATTTTCTTATAATCAGTAACGGCGGCGACTCGATAACCGCGTTGCGGATAATCGATATTCTTAGGGCAAGATTCGATAATATATCTGTCCTGGTCCCCTACTCTGCATTCAGTGCAGCGACCTTTCTGGCTCTAGGCGCCAACGAGATCGTTATGCATCCTTATTCTAATTTGGGGCCGGTGGATCCACAGATTAGTACTAGAAAGTTGAATAAATATGGCAAGCCTGAAAGTCTACACTTTACCTCTGAGGATATAAGACTTTATTTTGACTTCATACGTTCAGACGTTGGCATCACGGATCAGGCGTATGTGTCTTCGGCACTTGGTTTCCTTGCAAGAGAAGTCGCCCCTCTTGCTATCGGTGCATCAAAAAGATTTCAACAGCATTCTTATTCGCTTTGCGTAAAAATGCTAGAAACCGACAGGAAGCTAAGCAAAGAGAAAGCCGAGTCTATAGCCAATGCGCTCAATACTGCATATTATCATCACGGCTACGCTATCAGCCGAAGTGAGGCCAGGGATATCGGATTGCCCATTGCGGATGAAAATCATGATCTTGAAACCGTAATGTGGGACATATGGCTTGACTACTGCAATGAGATGAAATGTGACAAGGATTTTGACATAGTCCAGGAACTGATGGCCAACGATCAGGCTAGACAGTTCATTTCTAATTTACCAATCGTAAACTTGCCTGCGAATACCCCGCCTGAGATCGCTCATCATATCATTGCTGATGTCGCCAAACTGAATTCGACACCTGCTCCGCAGTCAACGGTTGAATGTGCGCTTTTGGTGGGTGCGATAGAAAGCTCCAGGCTGGCGTACTCATTCGACATCAAGCACTATATAGCATACTGGCGTAATGCCAATATGGCTCTAGAATTCAATATAACCACACATTCATGTGGATGGGCACTGAAAGATAAAGCGGCTGATAACACTTTAGTCGCATAAAGGAGGCCGCCATGAAACATTACTCCGATAATGGTTCCTACGAGTTGATATGGCATCCGCCCTGGCAGTTCTCTTCAGGCCCGCCAGGATCGAGTGTTACAATCCGCTCGCCGTATACATTACCCTCTCAACCGAAAACCCCTTCATCGCCTAAGGATCCTGGTCGGGATAACGAAAAACCCGGTCAGACTCACGGCACCGGACGGGAAACCAACGGGACGGACAATACCTGATGCTAGCGACCACCAACGCGCGCCAGTAATCGTTACTCCCGGTACTCCCAACTTCCTTCCACCCCCGCAGTCCGCCTGGAAGCCCCGCTTGGAGCCTGAAAAGGGAACCTCGCGGGGCTTCTCTCGTTCAGCCTCTCCCCTTGGGATTCAGTCCCCCTGCCCGGCGAGCCAGTCCCGGAGCGCGGCCTTGTCCAGGTTGGAACGCTTCAGGGCCTCCCGGAGGTCCAGCACATGGGCCGCGAGGTCCGCGTTGGTGGCCCCCCTGAACAGGTGTGCCGGGACGTCCTGGAGATAGACCGTCTGGGGGAGGGGCAAGGCGGGGCAAGGCTCGTGCGCGGCGCATCCGCCCGCAAGCAGGGCGGCCAGCGCCAGGACTAGCGCCCGCATCCCAGGGCCTCCAGTACCGCATCAATTCGTTCCCCGCTCCAGGCGCAGGTCTCTTCTGACGAGCCGTAGGCGGCCTTCAGGGCCTCGTAGGCCTGGGCCCTCTCGGCGGCCAGGGCGAGGTTTTCCTCCTCCCGGCTGGCGAGGGCCCTGCGGTTGGCTTCCAGGGAGGATGAGAGAGAGTACGCATGGGCGCGGCTTTCGGCAAGGCAATTGCGGAGCAGATCGTTTTCGGCCTTGAGAGAGAGGGCGAGATGAAATACAGCCGATATCGCGAGGGCCGCGACTGCCACGGCGATGAGTTGCCAGTATCTGGAGAGGAACGCCAGGACGGCGGTCATCATTGGTGCTTAGGAAC
>JAITEZ010000273.1 GCA_031281735.1 Deltaproteobacteria bacterium
GGCGCCGCTCGCCCCCGCCGGGGCGTCCCCCCAGCCCGTGACGGCGGCGGATCTCGATGATCTGGGCGAGCTCACGCCCTCCATGGCCGCGAGCTCGGGCCTCAAGTCCTTCGCGCGGAAGCTGGAGGAGGAGGCGCGGGTATCCGCCGCCGCCGATGCGGCCAGCCGGTCCGAGGCCGAGGAGAAGGCCCGCCAGGCGCAGGCCGCCGCCGGGGGCGCGGACGCGGGCCTCGGAGCCGACGCCCTGACGGGCGAGGCTCTCGCCGGCTCGGGCGCCTCCGGCTTCGGGACCACGGTCCACAGCGGGGCGGACGGCATAGCCGACCTCAGCCTCACGCCCCCGGGACCCGCCGGCGTCGCGGACTCCGCCCGCGGCAACGCGGTCGTCCGCGCCCTCTCCGCCTTCTTCTCGCAGCTTTCCGCCCTCTGGAGGCGCATCCCGCCCCTGGAGGACATCTTCGACATGGCCCTCTCGGGCCTGGGCTTCCAGCGCAAGCCCGAGAGCATGCTGCGCCGCGCCCAGACGCTGGCTGCCAAGGGCAGGCACGCGGACGCCATCAAGTGGTTCCGGGACATCCTCTACCTGCGGCCTCTCACCATCGCGGCCTACGATGGCCTGGGGCGGGTGTACTTCCGGATGGGGCTCACCGAGGAGGCCAACCGGGAGTTCACCATAGCGGACTCCCTGGAGCGCCTGGTCAACAACCGCGACGATCTCGAGGCGGCCTGCTCGCTCGCCCAGGCCCTCATAGAGCGCAAGCAGGCCAAGATGGCGGTGTCCCTGCTGGAGCCCGTCCTCATCGCCCACTTCTACACCCCCACCAACTCGGCCCTGCTCAAGCGCATGGGCCTCGTCTACGCCGAGGTGCGGGCGACAAAGAAGATGCACCAGGTCTACGAGGCGGGGCTGCTGCAGCACCCCGACGACCACGAGTTCTATATCCTCAAGGGGAACCTGGAGGTGAAGCTCGGGCGCATCGCCGCGGGCGAGAAGCTCATCCGCTGGGGGCGGCTCATGGGGAGGCTCAAGGAGAACCCCCAGGACATCAACGCCAACATGGCCATGGGGGAGCTCTGCATCAAGGAGAACCGCCTGGAGGAGGGCCTCTCCCACCTCCGCGAGGCGGCGAGGCTCTCGCCCGAGAACACCGGCATCCGCTGGCGGCTCTTCAACATCTACCAGAAGCAGGGGAACTACACCGAGGCGCTCCGCTACTTCCAGGAGGTCATCGCCATAGAGCCGGACAACGAGGAGCTGCGCTACAAGCTCGCGGAGTTCTACCGCCGCAACCGGCACCTCGAGGAGAGCTTCCACATCTACAAGACCCTGACGGTCAAGCACCCCAGGGATCCCAGGCCCCAGCACCTCATGGCGATGGTACTGAAGGACATGGGCAACGACGAGGAGTCCGAGAAGGCCGAGGATCTCGCCCGGACGCTCGCCATCGGCCTGAAGGAGGAACCAGACCACAGGGAGACGGTCACCTTCATGAAGTACCTCTTCAGCATCAACGCCACCAAGGAGGCGCTGGAATGGCTGGAGAAGGGCCTCGCCCACTGGCCCTACCACGGGGAGCTCATCATCACCAAGGTAAAGATCCTTTACAACGAGTACCGCTACCGCGAGGCCGTGAACCTCCTCAAGCGCCTGGTGTCGGTCAGGCACGATCTCGCCGAGCCGCACATGTGGATGGCCCTCTGCTACCAGAGGCTCGGCAACAACATGGCCGCCCTCGCCCAGGCCCAGCTCGCGACCCGGCTCGCCCCCAAGAGCTTCACCTCCCACAAGGTCCTGGGGGACATCCTCAAGGAGCAGAAGAAGCTGAGCCAGGCCAACGCCGCCTACGAGGTGGCCGACATGATCCGCCTCTCCCAGACCAAGAAGGAGAAGGAGAAGGGGCGGGGCAGGCAGGGGTAGGGCGGACACTGGTTCCGGGCGTTCCCCCCGCCGCGGGAACGCTCGCGGGGAATGCGGCGGCGCCGAAGCCGGCGGGCGGCTCGGGAAGCCCTGCGCCGCCGCGCCGCCCGGGACGGGCCCGAAGCCGGTCCCCGGACGCCCCTGTAGGCCATGGATGCGCCGAAACGCCGGCGCGGCCGTAAGGCGCGGCCAGGGTGGGGACGGGCGCCGCCGGGCGGAACCTTGCCGCCGGCGTGCGCGAGAGCGGCCTTCCCTGATGCTCCCTGTCCCGGGGGACGCTCTTCTGGACCCCCCCGCCGGGAACCCCCCACTGCCCACGAACCGGGCGGGCCCGCCACCGCTCGCGATAGCCCGCAGGCCGGCCGCATGGCGTCCAGGGCCGGGAGGGTCCGGCGGCGGATAGCCGGACACGGTGCGTCCGGGCGGCTGCATCCGCTTCCGCCGCCCGTCGCGTCCGGCCCGGAGATCCCGGCGGACACTTCCGGCAATGACATGCGGCCCTGATCCGACACGGGGCCCCCCTGAAAGACGCCATGATCCGCGGACGCGCGATTCGCCGGCCTCCCGCAGGCTACGTCCCTGATCGCGCTGGCGGAGGGACCCCTCCCGCGGCCACGGCGCGTCCCCGTCTCCCCGGCGGGGGCCTCGCCCAGGGGCGGGGGCTTTCCGGGGGCCCTTCCCGCCGCGCCTTGACGCACACGACATGGAACAATCCGCTCCGCCGGCTAATCGCGGCAGCTCATTCAGGCCCCGCTCCCCCGCAGGGAGAACGCGTCCCGTCCATCGGCATCGCCCTGGCTCGACTCCATTTGCAGGGCGGGGCACGGGTGCCGTGAACCGCCGAACATTCCGCACGATCCGGACCGCCGTCAGGCAAGCCTTGGGACATGGCCGGGAAGCGCGATGTGGGACGGTAAGCGCGACATTGGAATGAAGCGCGCCATGGTAATGGATCATTTTGACAGGTTTCCTTCAGCTCTACGCATGCCGGATTCCGGCCCTTCGCGGCGGGACATCCCCGCCTTGCGGCGGGCCGCTCCCGCACTTGCGCCGGGAGCCTCCCTGCCCTGGCGCAGAAGCCGCCCCCCAGGCCCGACATCTAGTCTCTAAACCACATCACGCATTTTGCTATTATAATTTATATAATCATATCTAATATTTTAATATTGATATCCATCCCAGCTTGACAAATGAAAGACCGATGATTATTTTGACATCGTGCCATGCGACCTCCCGCTTATGAAACCCCGAGCCTTCGCCCATTCCCGGACCTCCCCCGATTCCCCCAACCCCGCCCGCAGGCCCGCGCCGCCAGCCCGTCCGCCCCCGCCCGGCCCCGAAGTGGCGTCGCCGCCCGGCCCGCGCCCGGGCATCCCTTCGAATCCTGCGCCCCCGATCAACCATGATACGCTCCCTTGAACTTTTCTCCGGCGCCGGCGGGCTGGCGTTGGGGCTCCATCATGCGGGATTCCGACCGGCCGCCCTGCTGGAGCGGGACAGGGACTCCTGCGAGAGCATACGTCTCAACATAAGGACGGGCACGGCGGGGATCGCCGGCTGGAACGTCTGGGAGGGCGACGTCAGGAACGCCGTTTTCTCCGATTTCGGGGAAGGCATCCAGTTCGTCAGCGGGGGGCCACCGTGCCAGCCTTTCTCCCTCGGCGGGAAGCACGGGGCGCACGGCGACCCCCGCGACATGTTCCCCCAGGCCGTCCGGGCGATCAGGGAGCTCCGCCCGCTGGGGTTCCTCTTCGAGAACGTCAAGGGGCTGCTCCGGGATTCCTTCCTGCCATATTTCCGCTACATCACCCTCCAGCTCTCCCACCCGGAGATCCTGCCCCGCGACGGCTGGACGTGGCGGGATCACCTCCGCGCGCTGGAGAGCTACCACGTGGAAGGCTCTCGGGCGGGCCTGGAATACGCCGTGGAGCACGCCCTCGTGAACGCGGCGGATTACGGCGTGCCGCAGATGAGGCACAGGGTGCTGATCGTCGGCTTCAGGAGCGATCTCGGGATCCGCTTCGCCTTTCCCCAGCCGACGCACTCGCGCGACGCGCTGTTTCACGCGCAGTTCGTCGATGGTACATATTGGGACGAGCATCGGATACCCGCCTCCCTCAGGCCCAGGCCGATCGCGCCGGGCAGGGGGCTCCGGCGGGCCGGGCTCGGCATCCCCGGGCAGGGGCTGCGCTGGAGAACCGTGCGCGACGCCATCTCCGGGGTGCCGCGCGGCGCCGGCGTACGTGGCGGCGGCCACTCGGGACGCGAGGCGCACCGCGAGGCCAGGGCATACAAGGGGCATTCGGGAAGCGCGCTGGACGCGCCGTCCAAGGCCCTGAAGGCAGGCGTCCACGGCGTACCCGGCGGAGAGAACGTCGTGGCGCTGGACGACGGGACCCTGAGGTACTTCACCGTCAGGGAATCGGCCAGAATCCAGACGTTCCCTGACTCCTACCTGTTCCACGGCTCGTGGTCGGAATGCATGCGCCAGCTGGGCAACGCGGTCCCGGTCGAGCTTGCGCGGGCGATAGGGGGATCAATCGCCGAACGGCTGGATCCAGGCGGCGCCCCCCCCGGCTGAGGACACTCGCGCCGGCCGGCCTCCTTCCGTCCCGCCGGGCGGGAGGAGTCCCGGGCGGAACGCGCCCGCCTCCCCTCTCCGGGCCGCGACCGGATCCGCCCCCGCCGTCCCGTCAACGCCGCCGGGGCGCGCGCCTCCCGCCACGCCGGCTGCCCCGCGCCGCGCGGCACTCTCCAGGGTTCGGTCCCCCGCCGGGAAAGCCGGCCGGGCCTGGCCTCTCCCACCCTCCTCGCCCGCCCGAACCGGCGCTCCAGTCCGTACCCCGCCGGCGGGCACGCCCCCTCAGAAGTCCGGCGGCTTCCTTTCCGGTATCCTCACCGGGACGCCGAGATCGGGGAGCACCCCCGCGCCCAGGTAAGCTTCCTCGTAGGCGTACTTGGACTCCACCGCCCTCCTCACATAGGCGGAGGTCTCGGCGAATGGGAGCGTCTCCACGAAGAGATCCAGCGCCAGGCCCTCACGGGCGGAAAGAAGGCTCGCCATGTTGAAGGGGCCGCCGTTGTACGCGGCGAGAGCGAGCGGCACGCTCCCGAAGGAGTCGAGGAGCATGCCCAGGTAACTGGTCCCGTAACGGATGTTGAGGGCGGGGTCGAAGAGATCCTCGTCGCGGGGGGCCTTCTCGCCCAGCAGGCCCGCGATGCGCTCGGCTGTCGAGGGGAGGATCTGCATGAGCCCCCTGGCGTTGGAGGCCGAGACCGCGTCCGAGCGGAAGGCCGACTCGGTGCGGATGACCGCCAGGGTCAGCTGGGGCGGGACCCCCCAGCGCCGCCAGGCGTGGAGCGCCTCCCGGCCGAAGGCCGGGGGATGGTTCCAGCGCAGGGGAGGGGGCGGGGGACGTCCCTCCAGCGGGAAGCCCCCCAGTATCTCGGTTGCCAGGCCGTAGTCGCGGGCGTCCGCGACGAGGGCGAGCAGATGCGCCCTCTCCTCGCTCCCAACCTCGCCCCTGCGCGGGACGGCGCCCGGCGACTGCCTGAGTTCCATGACGGCGCTGGCGAAATCCCCCCGCCAGTGATGACGGAAGGCCGACGCCCGCGCCCTCGCCGGGTCCCCGGTGGCACCGCGCTGCCTGTAGCCGCGGCCGGCCGGGGGGAGCGGCCAGGGGACGCGCTCGGTGATCCAGAGGAAGAAACCCATGGAATCCCGATCCTCCCCGGTTGGACTCTGGAGGAGCCGCGCCATGCGCTCCGCTGCGGCGTAAGGGCCGGGCCGCGCGCCATGGAGCCGGGCGAGGCGGCCCTTCGCCATCAGGCCGTAGTAGCCGTAGATTCCCGCCGCGGCCGCCTCGTAGGCTTCCGCGGCCTCGGGGTGACGCAGGAGGGCCTCCAGCGCCCTCCCCTTGAAATAGAGAGCCCTCTGCCCGCGCTCGCCCTTCTCGCGGGACTCTCCCTCGAAGAGCTCCAGCGCCTTCTCGGGGTCGTTGGCGACGAGCCGGGCCAGGCCCAGGAAATACGCCCAAGCGGGGACGGAGCTCCGGAGCTCGGGGTTCCCGTCCAGCATCGCCTGGGCCTCGTCGGCCAGCCCCCCCTTGGTCAGAAGTTCCAGGACCCTCTGCTCCTCGCGGAGCCTGGGCCTGCCCTTGAGGGTTTCCGCCGCGGCCCGCCTGGCGGCCGCGGCCCCCCTGAAGTCGCCCTGGCGTGCACGCAGGGTGGATAGCCACCTGAGGCTTGTGCGATCCTCCGCGCGATGGGCGAAATAATCCTCCGCCGCGGCGAAGTCCCCATGCCGCATGGCGAGCACCGCGGAGAGCTGCGACAGCTCCTCCCGCAGGGTGTCCGGGAGGCCGGGGTCGGCCAGGGCCTCCCGGACCAGCTCCCTCGCGTCCCGGTTCCGCCACTCGAAGGCGAGGCATTTCACCAGCCGGAACAGGGCGACGTGGTCGCCCTCTGCCCTCAGATCGTTCAGGAGGAACTTGTATCCGGAAAGCGCCCGCGCCCAGTGGACGCCTCTGTTGTCGGACCCGAGTATCCTGTCGTAAAGCTGGAGCGCGGCCCAGGGATCCTCCCTGGTCAGGAGCGCCGCCTCCAGGGACATTATGCCCTCCCAGTCCCGCACGTCCCGGGGGCTTCTCCTCAGGAAGGCCAGGGCCTCGGAATAGCGCTCCTCCCGGATGAGACCGGCGGCCCTCTCGTAGGCATCGAGCCTTCTCCCGAAAAGGCTCGGGGCGGGGGCGGACCCTTCGGCCCCCACCTCCTCGGCCTCGATATCCCGCGATGAAGCTCCCGCAGGAACCGGCCCGTCGAAGAACACGGCGAAGGGACGGCCCGGCAGGGGCCCCCGCAGGGATGTCCCCGGGGCGCCCGGCCAGACGGACACCAGATAACCCGGCACGGCGGAGGGCGGCAGGGGCCGCCCCCCCGGCGCGGGGGCGGCCCCCGTTCCCGCAGGGGTGGCGGAGGGGAGGGGTTCCTGCGCGTATGGCTGGCCCGGGGGCTCCGCCGGCTCGGTGGCTGCGGGCGGCGAGGAAGGCTCCGCGGCTCCGGGAGGCGCCGCGGGTTCCAGAGTCTCCTCAGGACCGGGAAGGAGCGTCAGGCCCGGCTGAGCCGGATCGGCGGTGGAACCTTGAAGAGGCAGGGCCTCCGGCAACCCCTCCGGCAGGGCCTCGGCGGGGCCCGCGAGCTCGATGTCCCTGTCCAAGGGGCCCCGCTGTGCGGAAAGGGGGGGCGCCGCCGCGAGGGAGAGCAGGGACAGTGTCAGGGAAAGGAAAAAAGCATTCGGCAGGGCCCGGGGCACCGCTTCGAGCAGGGCGTGCAAGGAGGGCCTTCCCGGGGCGGCACGCGACGTTCCGGTGATTTCCCGGGCTCCGGCACCCTGGATCGGCGGCCTGCCGGAACCGACCGCGGCGCTTGGGGCGCCTGCCCCCGGGCCGCCGTCCGTCAGCCCATGGGCGGCGGAGACGTCCCCCGAAGCGTTCCCGTCCGGGGTCAGATCCGCGGCGGGTGCCGCCGACCGGCCGGGGCAGGCGCAGTCCGGCCCCGCCATCCCCGCGGTCGCGGGGGGCTGGGGCTTCAGGGCCGCGAGAACGGCCGCGGACCTCCCCTCCATCTCCTCCGCGTCCTAGCCCTGGGACTGGAAGAACTCGACCAGGAGCTCGGCGGACCTTCTCGCGACGCCCAGCTGGGCTTCAAGGGTGGAGGCACCGAGGTGGGGCGCGGCGATGAAGTTGGGAAGGCCGAAGAGCGGGCTCTCGCCCGGCGGCTCGGCGGAGAAAACGTCGAAGGCCGCGCCCGCTATCCGTTTTGCCGAGAGCGCCTCGAAGAGCGCGGCCTCGTCCACGAGCCCGCCGCGCGCGCAGTTGATGAGGTAGGCCGTCCTCTTGAAGGCCGCGAGCGCCCGCGCGTCGACGATGTTGAGCGTGTCCTTGTTCTTGGGGAGATGGAGGGATATGAAGTCCGCCTCCCTCCAGAGGTCATCGAGGGCGACGGGGACCGTACCGTCCTTCCTTATCTCGTCGGCCGGTACCAGCGGATCGAAGGCGATCGCCTTCATGCCGAGGCCCAGGGCCTTCCGGGCGACCAGCTTCCCAACGTTGCCGAAGCCCAACAGCCCGAACGTCTTGCCGGAGAGCTCGAAGCCGGAGAGCGACTTCTTCTCCCAGCGGCCGGCCCTGAGGCCGGAGTCTGCCAGCGCGAGGTTCCTCGCCAGCATGAACGCGAAGCCGACTGCAAGCTCGGCCACGGCGTTGGAGTTGAGGCCCGGCGTGTTCACCACCTTAACGCCCAGCCTCCCCGCCGCCTCGACGTCTATGTTGTCGACGCCGGCGCCCGCGCGTCCCACTATCCTCAGCCTGCCCGCGCGACCCTTCTCCAGGACAGCGGCGGTCACCTTGGTGGCGCTGCGCACGATCTGACCGTCGTAATCGCCTATGATCTCCAGGAGACCCTCCGCAGTGAGTCCGGGGCGCTCGTCCGCCCCGATGCCCGCAGCCTTCAGGATCTCGGGGCAGACCGGCTCGATCTTGTCGCTTATCAGTACCCTATAAGCCATACTTGCATACCTTCCCGGCCCGCTGGGGCCCCCGCTGGGGCCCCAGCGGGCCCGAAGCAACGGCGGGCCTCAGCCGTTGGCCGCCTTGAAGTACTCCATGAACTCTATGAGCGTGTCCACCCCATCGTCAGGCATCGCGTTGTAGATGGAGGCTCGGATGCCGCCCACGGAACGGTGGCCGTTCAGCGCGCAGAGCCCCCGCCCCTTGGCCTCCTCCTGGAACTTCTTCTCCAGCTCGGGCGTCGGTAGCCTGTAGGTCACGTTCATGAGTGAGCGGGATTCCGGGCGCGCGGTGCCCCGGTAGAAGCCGCCGGAGCCGTCTATGGCGTCGTAAAGCCTCTTGGCCTTGGCCTCGTTGCGCAGGGCCATCCGATCGAGGCCGCCCACGGTGTGCCTGATCCACTTGAAGACCAGGCCGGCGATGTAGATGGCGAACACGGGGGGCGTGTTGTACATGCTGTCGGACTCGATAAATGTCCGGTAATCCAGCATGTGGGGCAGGCCCTTCCTGCCGTTCTGGGCGAAATCCTTGCGGATGAGCACGATGGTGAGACCCGCCGGGCCCACGTTCTTCTGGGCCCCCGCGTGGATCAGGGCGAAGTCCGAGAGATCCAGCGGCCGCGAGAGGAAGTCGGAGGACATGTCGGCCACCAGGGGGGCTGGAGGCTTGCGGGGGAACGTCCGCCACTGTGTGCCGCGCACAGTGTTGTTGCTGGTGATGTACACGTAGCGGGAATTGAGCCTGAAGGCGAATGTGTCGGGGATGTAGGTGAAATCGTCAGGCTCCGACGTGGCGGCGAAGGCGGCGTCGGCGCCGACGATCCTGGCCTCCTTATACGCCTTGTCCGACCACATGCCGGTGTTCACGTAGTCGCATGCCGCGCCATCGGCGGCGAAATTCATGGGGATCATCGCGAACTGCATGCTCGCGCCGCCCTGCATGAACAGGACCTTCCACTCGTCCCCGAGCTTCAGTAGCGA
This sequence comes from Deltaproteobacteria bacterium, assembly GCA_031281735.1. GTDB lineage: Bacteria > Desulfobacterota > Desulfarculia > Adiutricales > Adiutricaceae > JAIRZX01. The sequence goes on from JAITEZ010000273.1 coordinate 9,465, forward strand.
CTTAAGGTCATCCTCGGCCTCGAGGGCCATGGCCACTACCTTCTTGTCGCGGTGGCTGTTCTCCATGATGGACATGCCCGTGCCCCTCCAGTTGAGGAGCTCGGCCGCCGCCGCCTCGAGCACGGGGAGCGGCAGGTTGGCGGGGCCTCCGTTGAAATTGTATACGCGTCCGGCGGGCTGGCCCAGCCCGCCGGGTATCCGGCTTGCTTCCGGTGTTGCCATGTTGCGACCTTTCGTGGAGGACCCTACCCTCCCTCGCGGAATGTACCTTTCCAGAGGCATCAAGAGCCTCCGGGGGGCGTTTTTCGCCCTTTTCGATCAATGCATGTTATACTTTTTGCTCCCAAAAATCAATTTCCTTCCGCGCTCCCAGGGATCCCCACCGACGGCGTCCTGGATCCACGCGCGAAGCCGTGACCGTCCGCCGCAGAGAGACAGGAAGCTGAGAAACGCGCGGATCGGGCGCCAACGGATGCCGAAGCGGCACAAAACAAGAGGAACCGTCTTCGGTAACGCCCGGTTCGCCTCAAGCCGCGGAGACATTCGCGTATTCTCGGCCGCCCCCGACACCGCCGCAGACAGCACCGGCGGTACGCAAGCCGCGCCGCTGGCATCGCAGTGTCAATTATTATCTCTCCCCGCTCCCGGCGCCTCCGGTTCCCGGCGGACTCCCGCGGAGCTTGACCGCAACCCCGGGCATCTCAAGAGGAACCTCCGTCAACCGGGGAGCCCTGACCGGGGAAGCGGCAGGCCGCGGGATGGCGCATCCCTACGCCAGAGCGGCCTTCAACGCCCTTCCTAAACGAATCTTGAAATCTTGCCCTGCCCATGGTTTCGCCTGGCCAGCAAGCCCCCTCAGTCCGATTCGCAGCCCGCTCGCCTCCAGAGCCGGAGACCGGAGACTGAAAGCGGGCGGATTTACCGATTTTTCAGCATTAACGAATAGTATGGTCTTTCCGGACTATCCGGATAACCGGATTATCCTAGTTATCCATATTATCCAGACTTTCCTGTTTTTCCAGATTTTCGAATTTTCCAGTTTTTCCAGATTATTTTAATTATTTGGGTTATTTTAGTTATTAGGATTTTCGAATAGTTAATTTTTTTAAATTATTCGGATTATTTGGATTATCCAAATTTTTCAAAAATCGATATTTTAAAATTGCTGTGATTCCTCTTTTTCCTAATAATATCGGCTTTTTCGGCTTCGCTTTTTTATTGTTTTTTTTATTATCTCTATTTTTTTATCACTCTTCTAATTTTCGAATTTTTAAGTTTTCCTGCTTATCCAATCTTTCTAATATTTTATTGTCATTATTCCCCCGCTTTTTTTAGAAATTTCAATTATCCAGATAATATGTTTCCAGACTAACAGATTCCGTATCGTTGTCTTCGTTTATTCTATATTATCTAGTTTCATGAATTTAAAATATAAAATTTAAATTTATATAACCATTCTAAACTTTATTTATTTTATATTTTTATTATTATATAAATATATATTTTAAGATATAATAATTCTTTTAGATATTATAATTAATTACCAGAAATATATCTGATCAAATCCTTGAGTAAAGGAATACCTTTATCATTTGACAACTAAAGATATAGTTCAAATATCTTAAGCAGTATCAATACTCCAGACGAGAGAAAACGTCACTTTAATCCAAAAATAATTCCACTCCCTTTAAATCAAGAATAAATACACCTTTTTAATAACCCGAGACAGTTTCTAAAACAAAAAAAAAAAACGAGATATCATTATTTGTGAATTAGAATAATCAGCCGGATAAACCATGCCTTTGCCCATCATCGAATATAGCCAGATTACTCGGATTTTACTGCAAATTGCCGATTAACCCTAGCCTCGGGGATTGAAAAAAGACTATCTGTTTCTACCACTCCTCCGGGTTATCCCGAATGGAGGCGAATTACCAGTCCCATTCGGGATAACCCGGAGTCCGGCCTAACCTCCCGCACCCGACCGCTTGCACACGGGATCCCCGAAACCTTCAGATCCCATCGCCCTCGAAGCCGGTCAACGGTTCGGCAGGGTCGCGCCCCCCCATACCCTCGTCCTCTCCCGAGGCACCGGCGGAACCCTCGGTCCCGGTGTCCGGGACTTCCGGGAACTCCTGCCCGTCCTGGCCACCCGGCCCCATGCCGGAAAGATAGAGCCGCACGTACTCCTTCTCCTCGTCGCGGTTGCCCACGAGACCGTCCAGGCGCGCGCGCCTCAAGACATCCAGGGCGCGATGCAGGCCAGGACCGCTCCGGAAGCCCAGCTTCACGAGGTCATCGCCGGTGACGTCAGGGCGCACGTGACGGTAGGAGGTGAGGAAGGCCGCC
>JAITEZ010000289.1 GCA_031281735.1 Deltaproteobacteria bacterium
AAGGCGCGGGCGCTTCCCCCCGCGGGAGCCGGGAGGCCCCCCCCCGCGCCGCCCCCCCCGGCCGCCCGCAGGTCAGGCATAGAGGACCGAGACCAGGATCCCCGACAGGGAAGCCCAGAAGAAGCCCTCGATGGTGCCGCGCCGCACCAGGTCCGGGATCTCCACCCCCGGGCCGTCCGGGGCCCGGTAGGGCTGCTGGAGCGAGAAGAAGCTCAGGGCGCAGGACATGAGGACGCTCTGGACGGCCATCCGGAATAGGCTGTAGGCCTTGACGCCGGAGACCAGGAGGCCCAGGAAGTCGGTGAAGGGGAAGGAGGCGAAGGCCCGCGCCCCAAGCCAGACCCCCATGACGGTGAAGCAGCAGTGGAAGAGGATGAGGACGGGGAAGGCGGCGAGCTGGCCCAGGAAGGGCGGCCACGCCAGGAGGTGGGAGGGGGGGATGCCCATGAGGCGCAGGGTGTCGAGGCACCCCGAGAACCGGAAGCGGGCCAGCCGGGTGGCGGAGGGGCCCGCGTAGGACGCCGTGACCACGAACGCCGTGAGGAACGGGCTCACCTCGTTGAGCTGGATCCTGAGGGCGAGGCTCACCAGGGTCTCCGTGCCGCCGATGTTGGAAAGGATCCCGTACCAGACGATCGCCCACAGGAAGCCCGCCATGAGGCCGAGGCCCGAGGCGAGGAAGAGCGAGGCCCGGAAGCATTGGAGCGCCTCGCCCGTGATGCGCGCCCAGATGAGGCGGCGCCGGTTCATGTGGCCCGCGAGGGTGCCCTCCAGGCCCAGGAGGAAGGTGCGCCCCAGGAAGCCCCAGCGCTCGGCGTGGCCGGCTGCCGCGGCCAGGAGGGCGCGTCCAGCGCGGCCGGAGAGGGAGGCGGCGCCCCGCCGGCAGGCCCCGGCCGCCTTCCGGTGCAGGGCGGGGGGCACCCCGCCCGCCCCGCCGCCCGTATCCGCGGGCGGGCCGGGCCGGGCGACTGCGGGAGCGGGATCCGGGCCGGGGCGGGGGGGGGCCGCCAAGGGCTAGAGGTTGAGCGTGACGGTGTGGCGCTGGCCGTCCGCCTCGATGTTCAGGGTGAGCCTGCGCGGCTGGGCGCTCTCGGAGGGGAAGTACAGGAAGCCCGAGGCGTCGGCGCCGGCGGCCACGGTGCTGTGGTCGAGCGACCGGCCGGAGAAGTCGCGCACCACCTGTCCCTCGGTGCTCTCGGAACCGGCCCCCAGGATCGAGCCGGCGGCGCCCGCGGCGCCACCGATGACCGCGCCCTTGCCGGCCGCCTCGCCCACGTTGGTCCCGGTGGCGACGCCCACGGCCGCCCCCACGACTGCGCCCGCGAGCCCCCACATGAAGGTGCGGCGGACGCCCTGCTCGCCGTCGAGGCTGCCGGAGGTGTAGCGGTTGATGCGGTCATGGACAACGTCCGAGGGCAGCACGTCCCAGACGAGGCCGTTCGCGTCCTCGATCCGCGCCCCGTCGAGGAGGGTCACGGGGGACGCGCCGCCGTTCTGGATCATGATCTGCACCGGGACGACGCCCGCCTTCTTGAGATCGAAACCGAAGAGGCCGGTGAGCTCCCGCGAGTCGTAGAAGGCCACCGCGCCCACGCCCGCGCCCGCCACCTGGGCCTGCCCGGGGTAGCCGGAGAGGGGGCGCACGGGGATGGCCCGGTACTCGTAGCGCGGGGCGCAGGCGTTCGCGGCCAGCGCGATCGCGGCCGCCAGGGCCAGGCTGACGGCGGCGGCCCGGCGGGGGGGGTGTGTCTTCCCGCGCCGGGCGGCGGCGGAGGGGGTTTCGGGGGTGGCGGTTTTCATGGGGTGGTTTCGCTTTCGTGCCGCCGCGCCGGGGCCCGCGGACGGCCGCCCCCGGCCGCCGGGGGCGGCCGGGGGGTTTCACATGGCCCCCAGCTCCTCCGCGGAGAGCACGAGATCTATGTTGAGGAGGATCTTCACGCCGTCCCCGGTCTTGGCCATGCCCAGGATGAAATTCATGTCGATGGTGGAGCCGAAGGCCGGGGCGGGCTCGATCTCGTGGGCCTGTATGTTGATGACCTCGGAGACCGTGTCGACCACGATGCCGATGGGGATGTTGCCGGTGAGGCCCTTGACCTCCACCACGATGATGCTGGTGCGCTCGGTGTACTCCTCCTCGGGGAGGCCGAACTTGAGGCGCAGGTCGACCACGGGGATGACCTGGCCCCGGAGGTTGATGACCCCCTTGAGGAACAGAGGCGTCTGGGGCACCGGGGTCACCGGGAGCATCCCAATGATCTCGCGGACCTTGAGGATGCCGATCCCGTAGCCCTCGCCGGCCAGCTGGAATGTCAGGTACTTGCCGTCGTTCTCGGTGGGGACCGACAGTTCAGTCTTCTGGGTCGCTGGTTCAGACATTTGACGCCTCGCGCTGGGGATGGTGGCCGGGGTGGCGCCGCGGGGCGCGACCCGCCGGGCGGGCACGGATCATCCCCGCAGGGTCTCCGGGCCGCCGACCAGGGGCTTCGGCAAATCATATACCAGTTCTGGACGCGAGGCAAGCCGCGGCGGCGCCTGCCGGGAGGGGCCGGCCCGGGATCAGACCTTGTGCCTGGTCAGGTTCCCGGGGTTGCGGGTCTGGATGTAGACGGTGCCCGGCCCGGTGAAGGAGCAGACCAGCCCCTCGCCGGAGGTGAAGGAGGCGACCAGGGATCGCGAGGCCTTGCGGATGGAGTAGGGCATGGCATCGTTCCAGGCGACCAGGTGGCCGTTGTCCACGTTCACGGTGCGGCCGGGAGGCACCTGCAGGGAGTGGATCGCCCCGTAGGCGCTGAGGAAGAGCGTGCCCTGCCCCGCCGCGCGCAGGATGAAGAAGCCCTCCCGCGAGAAGAGGCCCCGCGACAGGCTCTGTGAGATCGTCTCCAGGGTGACGCCCTGGGTGGAGGCCAGGAAGCCGTCCTTCTGGATGCGGAGCAGCGAGTTGCCGTCCATGTGCACCGGGACGATCCCCCCGGGGAAGACGGGGGAGAAGCAGGCCTCCCCGGGGCCGTTCGGGGCCGAGATGAACTGGAAGAAGAGCTTCTCGCTGGCCAGGACCTTCCTGGCCAGGCCCTGGAGTATGCCGCCATCGATCCTCGCGTCTATCTCCAGGTGCGAGTCCATGACCACCATGGACCCGGACTCGGCCTTGAAGGTTTCGCCCTGATCAAGGCGGTAGAGCAGCATGGGGAAGGCGCCGGGATGGAGGATCTCGTACTTGGGGGGAGGGTTCATGATCGCGGGGCTCCTGCGGGGGCGCCCCCGTCCCAGGCGCCCTGCGGGGGAGGGCGGCTGGCGGCGGCGGAGGGGTTGCGCGCGGGGGGCGCGGGACGGGCAGGCGGGTGCGGCGGGGGAGGTTCCCGCCAGGATTGCACACTCCCCGGCGACGGTCAAGGCGAGCGGGACGGACGGAAGGGAACCGGCGGCGGGGGCGGGGCCCCCGCGCCCCGCCCCCGTACGGGCTCGGGGCGCGGCCCTGCCGGGCCCGCCCGGTGGAAAAAAAAGCCCCCGGAGGGCCGGGGGCGGGATCTGAGGGGAGCGGGACGTCGGAGCGTCCCGCCCGGCATTGGGCTAGGCGTCGGGGAGGTCGCGCTTCCTGGCCTCGACCTTGAGGCTCCGGCCTCCGAATTCCGTGCCGTTGAGAGTAGCGAGGGCCGCGTCGGCTGCCTGGTCGTCCATCTCGACGAAGCCGAAGCCGCGGGGGCGCCCGGTCTCCTTGTGAATGATGAGATTGACTGAATGGACAGTGCCGCAGCGGCCGAAGAGCTCGGCTATCTCGGCCTGGGTCGAGGAGAAAGGCAGGTTTCCGATAAATAACGTTTTCAAAGGCGGAGGTCTTTCCCCGCCGTGGCACCGGTGTGCCAGGGCGGAAGCTGGACATTGGCCGATCGGGTGGCGGGCCCGGCCGGCCAACGGCCCGGGGGGCGGCGGGGCATCGGCCCCGTATGCCCGGCCCGGCGGGCGCGGTGGACGTGAAGCTGATACGGTGGACCGGAAAGCCGGGGGCGGCGCCCCCGGCGGGAGGGTCGCGCGGGAAGGTGATGAGGCCTCCCCCGCCGGGACGGTGGGGAAGGTGAGGGGGCGCGGCCAGGCGCGCCGGCTGGGGGTTGCCCCGAGCGCGTTCCGGCATCGGATCTGGGTTTTCCGGGTCAGGAGGGAGGCTTCGGGGCCCCTGGAGGGCCCCTCGCGGGAGGGGTCTTGGCGGGTGGCCGTTCCCGGGCCCTGCCCGCGCGGGCCTGGCCGTCGGACGGCTTTTATACCGAAGGGAGGGCGGGTCCGGCGTGGGCCGGGAGGAGGGCCTGGTGGGCGCTTACCGACGTCCTGGAGGGCGCCGGGAAGCCCGCTTCAAGGGGGGATCCCTTTCGTGTTCCATCAAAGCCTGGATAATCGATGTCTGCGGAATGCCTGAGGGCGGGATGGTAAGGTCTGCGGCGGTGAAACTCCCCTCGCTGGGTAAGGCTTCAATGGGGTTGAAGGGGGGCGGAGCGGTGTCCGGGCTGGGCGCCGGACGGAGGCTGCGGGGCAGGGGCGGGGACGTCCTCGCCCTGCCGGACTAGTCCCTGCGGTAGCCGCTGCGGTTCGCGCTGTGGGTCCGGTCCTCGCGGCTCCGGGCCTCGTTGACGCGGAGGCTGCGCCCGCCGAGCTCGGTGCCGTTCAGCGCGTCGATGGCCTTGACGGCCTCCTCGGGGTCCATCTCGACGAAGGCGAAGCCCCTGGGCCTGCCGGTCTCCTTGTCGTTGATGACGTTGACCGAGTGGACGGTGCCGTAGCGGCCGAAGAGATCGCTTATCTCGGCCTGGGTGGAGCTGAACGGCAGATTTCCAACATAAATCGTTTTCATTATCCTAGTCTCCGTGAAGCGCCCGGGTGACGGTTCGGTGCCCGGGTAGTGAAGGAAGGAAAGGGGATCCGGAGGCCGGATCTCTAGAGCGCCCTAAAAATAGCAAGACTTCCCCCGCGACCGCTCGCCCCCTGGGAAGGGAGCCCGGGCCTGGGGAAGGGCTTCTATAGGTGTTTTCAGGGGGTGTTTTGTCTGTGGAAAGGAAGTCGTCTCAAAAGGGGAAACCTTGATGATGCGCGAAACGCATGGAAGCGGGGGAAAACGCGGCACCAGCCCGATGCGACGACCGGCCCCGAGGGGCGATCGGCGTGACTCCCGGTCGGGAGGGAGAGACAGGCGCCGAAAGGCAAGGGTCAAGGTCCGGCGGGCGCTGCTGGCAGGCCCTAACCGCGCTAGGACGGACGCGGAGCTGGATCGATGCTGATTATCGATCCGTGAAAAACAAAATGCAAGAGAAAAATGCCAGGACGTCGGATCCGGCTCGTCCGGGCGCGGCGGATCCCCTTCCTTGCGGGGGCCCGGGAGGGGAAACCAGGCGGGATCCCGGCGTTTCCCGCCGCGGCGGGCTGCCGGGCCGCCCCCTCAGGCGTTCCCCGGCGCCTGGACGTCCCCGAAGCCGGCGGGCGCGAGTCGGGCCCGGTGCCGCGGGAGGGCGCCCTCCACGAAGCGCCTGAGGATCAGGGCCGCCACCGGAGTGTTGCGCACGGGGACCCCCAGCGAGAGCCCTGCGGGGGCCCCCCTGGGGGGCCTCCTCAGGAGGGGCACCGTCCGGCCGTCCTTCGTTGTGAAGTGCTCGCGGGCGAAGGCGCTGGCGATCCAGCGATCGAACTCGGGGTGGAACTGGAGGGTGAGCACCTTCTCGCCCACGGCCAGGATCTGGCAGGGGTCAGCGGCGGAGAAGGCCAGGGGCCTGCCGCCCGGTGGCGGGTCCAGGATCGACTGGCGGTGGGAGAGGTTGGCGGGGAAGCTGGGGGGGAGGCCGCGCAGGAGCGGGTGCCCCTCCGCCCCCGGCGCGAGGGTCACCTCGTGCGTCCCCATCTCGAGGCCGTTGGGGTTCCAGCCCACGCGCCCGCCCAGGGCCCGGGCCACCAGCTGGTGGCCGTAGCAGACGCCCAGGACGGGGACCCCGCTCTCGACCGCCCTGAGGATGAAGTCCGCGAGCCTGAGGCTCCACAGCGGCCGGGCGGTGACCATGGAAAGGGAGCCGGTGACGATGTAGGCGCAGTGCGCGCGGGGATCCCTGGGATAGCCCGGGCCCCGCGCGGCGTCCAGGATCCGGAAGTCGTCCGGTGCCAGCCCCGCCCGCCTCGCGAACATCTCCCCGAAGCCGTCCCTGAGCCCGAAGCGGCGGGGGACGTTCCCCGTCTGGAGTATGAGCAGCGGCCCGCTCACCGCGCCGTCCCCCGGGCGTCCTCCGCGCCGGGGGGGAAGGGCGGCGCGGGCCGAACCGCCAGCCCGCGCTCGGCCAGGCGCTCCTTGATGACCTTCAGGGGCCAGGTGGAGTAGTGGACGATGCTCGCCACGAGGGCCGCGGAGGCCTTCCCGCGGGTGAGCGCGTCGTAGAGGTGGTCGGGGTGGCCGGCCCCTCCCGAGGCGATGACGGGGATCTCCACGCTGGAGGCGATGAGCGAGGTCAGCTCCAGCTCGTAGCCCGCGAGCGTCCCGTCAGCATCGATGGAGTTCAGGCAGATCTCGCCCGCCCCCAGCCGCTCGGCCTTCCGCGCCCAGGCCTGGGCGTCCAGCCCGGTGGGGGTGCGGCCCCCGTCAATCACCACCTCGTAGCCCGAGGGGCACTTGGCCGAGGGGGGTACCTTCTTGGCGTCCAGGCCCAGCACCATCGCCTGGGATCCGAAGGCCTCGGCCCCCTCCGAGAACAGCCCGGGGTACCTGACCGCCGCCGAGTTGAGCGAGATCTTCTCGGCCCCGGCCAGGAGCACGTCCCGCATGCGGGAGACGGTCGAGACCGCGCCCCCCACGCTGAAGGGGATGAAGATGGCCTCGGCCACCCGCTCCACCACCTGGAGGATGATGGATCTCTCCTCGGCGGAGGCGGTGATGTCATAGAAGACTATCTCGTCCGCCCCCTCGAGGTAGTAGCGCCTGGCGGCCTCGACGGGGTCGCCTATGTCGACGTTGCCCTTGAACTTCACGCCCTTGGTGAGGAAGCCGTTGCGGACGTCGAGGCAGACGATGATTCTCTTGCTGAGCATGGCGGGAACCGGGCCCGCCGGCGGGGCGGGCAGGACGCGGCGGGGACGGCCGGGGGCTCCCGGCGCGGCCTGGATCTCAGGCCTGCCGGGAGGCCTCGAGGGAGTACTCGTAGAAGTTGCTGAGCAGGCGGAGCCCCGGGGGCCCGCTTTTCTCCGGGTGGAACTGGAGCGCCCAGACGCCTTCCCTGCCGAAGACGGAGGCGAACTCCAGCCCGTGTACGGTGGTGCCCATCACGAGCTCGGGGGAGGGGATCGGGTAGTACGAGTGCACGAAGTAGAACTGATCCTCCGGCCCCAGGCCTTCCCAGAGTGCCGTGTGGCGCGCGGGTCTCACGGTGTTCCAGCCCATGTGCGGGACGCGGATGGGGCTGCCGTCCTCGTCGCGCAGGGCGGGGTCGAAGCGCCGGTTTTCGCCGGGGAAGACGCCCAGGGTCGCGGTGGCGTTCTCCTCCGAGCGCTCGAGCATGATCTGGCAGCCCAGGCAGATGCCCAGGAAGGGCCTCCCCTGGCAGGACAGCTCCCTGATGATGTTGTCGATGCCGGTCTCCTTCAGGACGGCCATGGCCTGCCCTGCGGCCCCCACCCCGGGGAAGATGATGCCGGCGGCCTTGGAGAGGGTCAGCAGATCGGCCGTCACCTCGGCCTTGACGCCCAGGTGCCTGAGGGCCCGGTGGACGCTGGTCTGGTTGCCGGCCTGGTAATCGATTATGGCGAGGTAATCCCGGTCTCTGGTCATGGGTGTGGTGCCGCCTGGGGCCTCGGCGGGGGAGGGCTCCTGGCCGGCGCGGGGGCAGCCCGCCGGGGCCGGGCGGGAACCGCCGCTCCGGGGCGCCGAGGAGGCCGGAGTGGTCGCGGACGAGGAAATGCGCGGTGCGGGTAGGCAGGGGGCCGCGAAACCGGGAAGGCCCGGTGCCGGGCGGTGCGGGGGGGGAAGCAGGGGAGTATTGCAACCGTATAGCATGGATTCAGGGGGTATTCAACAGTCTTCGGCGGGGATTCCCTCCCGCCGGGCCTGCCGGGCGGGGGAGCGGGAGGCGCCGGGCGGCCGCCCCGGGCTGCCTGGCGGGGTTTGGCATCGTGTTTTATAAGGTATTATCAAGATATGAGCAAATATGAAGGATATGATAAAAAAACATGCCGGCTGTACCGGAATCCGGAAGCGGAGGACGCGGGCCGAGGTCGCCCCGGGGGGGCTCCCGCCTGCCCGGCGGGCCCCCCCCGGGCAGGCGGGAGCCCCGCAGGCACGGGGGCGGGCGGGCTGCACGGGCCCTGTCCGGACTGGCCGGGGGAGGCCCCCCGCGGTATTCCCGGGCGCCGGAGCCGCGCCGGTCGCGCTCCTTGCCCGGCCCCGGCCTGCGGCTGCCCGCGCATCAGCCCTTTCCCCGGCCCTCCCGCATGCCCCAGGCCTTCCCGAGCCGGGAGAGGTAGCCCCAGCCCCAGAGGCCCGAGACGGCCAGGGCCAGGAAGGTCTCCAGGCGGGCGAGCCCCTGGGCCAGGAGGGCCTCGGCGGGGGTGAAGCCGAGGATTTGCCCGGCGAAGACGCTCCAGGCCTCCGTCACCCCCAGTCCCGCCGGGGTGAGGTTGATGATGAGGGTGTGGATCTGGCCGGCGGAGTAGAAGAGGGTCTCGGCGGGGCCCAGGGCAATCCCGAAGGCGGCCAGGGACTGGCGGTTGGCGAGCGCCCACAGGAGGAAGAAGGCCGCGTCCCACAGCGCCACCCGCAGGAGGATCCCCGGGCGCTCCCGGTAACGGCCCCAGCTCCGCCAGAGAGCGCCGAGCCTGCCGGGGGGGCGGAAGGGGAGCCGGCCGGAGGCCGCGAGCGCCGCCGGCAGGGCGAGGGCGAGGGCGAAGTAGGATTCCAGGATCAGGGCCGCGCCGGGCTCGGCCCCCCTCAGCGCGAGAAGGCTCACGAGACCCGCGAGGCTCGCCGCGGAGAGCGCCGCGAGCCCCACGGCGAGGCTCTGTGAGAGGAAATCCGCCAGCGCGAGCCCGTGGCGCTCCTTGAGGTACCAGGCCCGGAGGGCCACCGCCCCCTTGAAGGGCAGCAGGGTGTTGGCGGCCGACGTGGAGAGGGTCAGGGCGAGGCACTCCGCGCGGGGGACGGCGGCGCCGTGGGCGAGGAGGGCGGCGCGGACGGCCTCCGCGTTGGCCCAGTAGGCGAGGAGCACGGCGAGGGCCAGCAGCGCCGGGGGGCCGGGTGGCATCGGCCGGCCGAGGATCCGGGCGAAGTCCTCCGCGTGATCCCGCACGTAGAGGGCCAGGAGGAGCAGGAAGACCGGGAGCAGGGCCGCGCCCGCGAGCCTCCGCAGCCTGCCCGCCCGGAGGGGGCCTTCTGGGGTGCCGCCGGCGGCGCCGCCGGGGGCTAGCGGCGCCGCGGCGGCTTCCGCGGCGCCCGGCCCTGCCGGGGCCTCGCCAGGGGGCCGCCCGGCCCCGGTCCCTGGTCCCCCGCCCGTCACGGCCCGGACCTCCGGCTCAGTCCCCGAGCCGGGTGGCGAAGGGCCCGTCGGCGGAGTATTCGGCGATTATCAACTCGCGGAGCTCGCGGGCCACGGGGCCCGGCCTCCCGTCCCCCACGGGCCTGCCGTCCCAGCTCGTGATGGGCATTACGTCGAGGGAGGTGGTGGTGAGGAAGGCCTCGGCCATGACGTCCCAGAGCTCCTCCCTGGAGATGTCCCTGTTGCCGGCGGATTTTAGGGTTCCCCTGGAGACCAGCCCCTCCGCGATGGCGAGCGCCCGGGTGAGCGTGACCCCCTTGAGGACGCGCTTCCAGGGGGGGCAGACGAGCTCGCCGGCGCGCGTCACCAGGACGACGTTCTCAGAGGAGGCCTCGGCGAGGAAGCCTTCGGCGTCGAAGCTCACGGCGTAGTCGGCCCCGGAGTCCCTGGCGAACTTCTTGACCAGCACGTTGTGGAGGTAGTTGCAGCTCTTGATGCCCGCGAACTCCCCCTGGGCCGGGAAAGGGGTGGTCCTGACCGCCGCGCCCCTCGCGTAGGCCTCAGGGGACGGCCGCGGGAGCCGGATGGTGACGAAATAGTACTCGGGCCCCGCCGAGTCGTAGGGGTTCACCGTGAAGCTCCCCGGGCCCCGGGAGACGCAGATCCTGCCCATGAAGTCGGCTGATCCCCCGAGGCGGTAGGCCTGCCTGAGCAGGGGCAGCGTCTCTGCGTAGTCGGGGGGCAGGGCTATCCCCAGGGCGTCCGCCGACTCCCTGAGCCGTTCCAGGTGCTCGTTCAGGCAGTACGCCCTCCCCCCCACGCACTTGAAGGCCTCGAAGACCCCGTCCCCCCGGTGCGTCATGTGGTCGTCCGGAGGCAGCGCCCAGAGCTCGGGGCTGGTCGAGAAGGCCCGCCACACCGACGAGTACATCACGAAGTAGTTGCGGTGGTGGTCCCGCCTCCAGGCGCGCGAGTGCTCGATGAAGTTCTCCGGGGTGAGGACGGGTCTGGGCTGTGTCATGGGGGGGTACCTGGGTGGGGCGGCCCGCGACCGCCCGGAAGGCGGCGGGACGCCGATGGGCGGGGCGGGGCCGGAACGGCCGCCGGGAAGCGCGCCGGGGAAGCGGGCGGTGAAAAAAAAAGCCCTGGCCGGTGGCCGTCCGGGACCGGGGCGGAGGAAAGACAGGGGGCATTGTACAGTAAAACGGGTCCCTGCGCCCGTCGGCGGCGGCTCCCGGGACGGCCGGGGGATCCGCGCCCCGGGCGGCGGGGGCGGGGCTCCCCGCCCTCTCAGGGGAGATCACCGCCGGCGGCCTTGAGCCCCCTGACGGTCGCCGCCCTGTCCGTGCTGTTGAAGAGGAAGGAGCCCGAGACCAGGGCGTCGGCCCCGGCGCGGGCGAGCTCGCCGGCGTTGCCGCCGGTCACTCCCCCGTCCACCTCGATCAGGATAGGCGCGCCCTTCTCCTTGACGAGGCGCGAGGCGAGCCTCACCCTCTCCGTTGTCTCCGGGATGAAGGGCTGGCCGGCGAAGCCGGGGTTGACGCCCATGATGAGCAGGAGATCGATGTAGGGGACGAGCGGCTCGACGACCCCCAGGGGCGTGCAGGGGTTCAGGGCGACCCCGGCCATGGCGCCCTTGTCGCGTATGGCGGCGAGCGCCTTGTGGAGGTGGACCGTGGCCTCGGCGTGGATCGTCACCCAGCGCGCCCCCTCCGCCGCGAAGACGGGGCCCCAGTGGAGCGGGTCTGCCACCATCAGGTGCGCGTCCAGCGGGATCCGGACCGCCTTGGCCGAGGTCTTGACTATCCACGGCCCGAAGGTGATGTTGGGCACGAAGTTCCCGTCCATCACGTCCAGGTGGAGCCAGTCGGCCCCCGCGGCCTCCGCCGACGCGGCCTCCTCGGCCAGGCGCCCGGCATCAGCGGCTAGGATGGAGGGGGAGATGAGGGTCATGGTAATCCTCCGGCAGGGGCGGCAGGGGGCGGGAGCACGGCCGGCCCGGCGGCGGGGGCTGGCTTGCTGAGCAGGGATCATAGCACACCACCGCACGGCGGGCCCGGCCCCTGGCGGGGCGGGATCCGGCGGCGGGGCTGGCTTGCGAAGCAGGGATCATAGCACACCACCGCCCGGCGGCGGGAGGGCAGCCGCGCCCCCGCCGCCGGGGCCGGCTTGTGCATCGGCCCCCGTGCGGGTAAGATCATCCCATGAGGATACCTCCGGTCAAGATCCCCTTCTCCGATGCCGACATCGACAGGCTGGCCGAGCGCTTCAAGGAGACGCTGCGGTCGGGCTTCATCGCCATGGGTCCCCACGCGGCGGCCTTCGAGACGGCCTTCTCGGCCTTCCTGGGCGGGCCGCGCTGCATCGGATGCGGGAGCGGCACCCAGGCCCTCGAGCTCGTCTGCCGGGCGCTGGGCGTCGCCGGCGGGTCGGTGGCCGTGCCAGCCGCCACCTTCATGGCGACGGCCATGGCCCCCGTGGCCGCCGGGGCGCGGGTGATCCTGGTGGACTGCGATCCCCTGACCCTCCAGATGGATCCGGGCGATCTGGAGCGCAAGATGGCCCCGGACACCCGGGCCGTGATCCTGGTCCACCTGGGGGGGAGCGTGTCCACCGAGTGGGGGAGGATCAGGGAGACGGCCCGGGCCGCAGGCGCGGCCTTCGTCGAGGACGCGGCCCACGCCCACGGCGCCGAGGTGGACGGGCGCATGGCGGGGACGCTGGGGGAGGCCGCCGCCTTCTCGTTCTTCGCGACCAAGGTGCTCACCACGGGCGAGGGGGGCATGGTCGCCACGTCCGACCCCGAGCTCGCCGGCCGCCTGCTCGTCCTGCGCCAGCACGGCCAGCTCCGGCCCGGCTCCAACGTGCACGAGGGCTTCGGCCTGAACTACCGCCCCTCGGAGATACACGCGCTCCTGGGCCTGGACGTGCTCTCCCGGGCGGCCTCCATCCTCTCGGCCAGGCGGCTCGCCGCCCTCGAGTACGACCGGCTCCTCGAGGGCACCCCCTTCCGGCCGCTGCCCGCCCCGCCCGGGCAGCGGCCCTCCTATTACAAATACATAGTCTTCCTGCCCGGCGGCGTCCCCCGTGGCCCCTTCAAGGAGAGGCTTTTCGAGAGGCACGGTTACGCCCTCGCCGGCGAGGTCTACGCCCTCCCCCTCGATCGCCAGCCCTTCTGGGCCTCGCGCCCGGAACTCCTGGCCCGGCCCCTCGAGCCGCTCCCCGGGGCGGCGGCCGGTTGCGCCGGCCACGTGTGCCTCCCCATCTGGCCGGGCATCGACCCTGCCGACCAGCGGGCGCTCGTCGAGGCCATGGTCGACACGGCCGCGGGATTCCGGGGAGGCACGGGGCGTCCCTGACGGCGCAGGCGGGTACGGCGGCCGCCAGGCCTCCCGCGCGTCCCGCCAAGCGGCGGGGGCCGTCCGCGCCGCCGGGCTTTCCGGGCGCCGCCACCTCCGCCCGGGGCCCGGGCGCATGCCCCCGTGTCCCTGCGTGATATGACCCGGGGAATCCCCCCGCCGCGGGGCATGTCGGTTTCGCGGACGGCCAGCGCGCCGGCATCCACTTCGCAGGACGGGCCTGTGCCCGGCAGGCGTGTGGCGGGGAAAACCGCCGGGGGACGGCCACGGGGGGGGGCGGGGCTTCTCCGTCATTAACGGATTTCCTGGACAACGCTGTTTGAATTTCATTGACAACCGTGTTAGTGGCCCGTCGGCGGTCAGCGGGCTGGCTGCCGACGGGCCCTCGGCCCGCCAACCCGGCACCCGCCGCCCCGGCGTTCTCTTTCCTGGCTTCAGCGGCGGCCCAGGCCGCCTTCACCGCAGGGACGGGGACGCCCGGCGGCCCCGTCCCCGCGGGGCTATAACGTCCCGGTGCCGTCCGGGACCTGCCCCCGGAGCCGTTCCGGGGCGCGCCCGGCCTCCGCCGGGCGGGAAGTGGGAGACAGCATAACCATGACCAGCATCGTGAACGTCGTAACCGTACTGGGGAGCCCCCGCCAGGAGTCCGACTCCAGCCGGCTCGCGGATGCCGTGGCGGCGTCCCTGACCGGGGGGGCGGGCGCCTCCTCCCGGCACGTCCTGAACGATCTCAAGCACGTCCGCGGCTGCCAGGCCTGCCAGAGCTGCAAGGGCAAGACGGAGAGCTGCGTTGTCAAGGACGACCTGGCACCGGTTCTCTCCGCCGCCGCCGCCTCTGACTTCCTCATCGTCGCCTCGCCCGTCTACATCGGCGAGATCACCGCCCAGCTCAAGCCCTTCATCGACAGGAGCTACTCCTGGTACCTGCCTGATTTCCACACCAACCCCTCCCCGGGGAGGCTCCCCGCCGGCAAGAAGCTCCTGCTCATCTTCACCCAGGGCAACCCGGACCCTGGCACCTATTCCCGCGTCTACGAGGCCTATCGGGACTATTTCTCGCGCCATGGCTTCAGGACCGCCTACAGGGCCGTGGTCGTGCCCTACGGGCCGGACAAGGAGAATGCCCTCCGAGCTGCCGAGGCCGAGCTCAAGGGCCTCGCGGCCTCCCTCTAGAGGCCACCTGGTCCGCCGCAGCGGCGCCCCGGGCCGCCTGCGGGCCATTGACCCCGCCAGGGGCCCCCAGGACCCCTGGCGGGGTCAATGGCCCCTCGCGGGGACGCCCGCCGCGCCCCGCCTCCCGGCGGCCCGGCCGCGGTCGCCGGGGGTAAGCCCGTCCCGGGCATCTGCGGCCTTCCCCGGCACCCGCCGCCCGGCGCCGGGCTCTTGAAAAAGCATGCGGGACGGTATAGTTTCTCTGTGTGCCCGCGGGCGGGGGCCGTTCCCCGGCGCCTTCCCCGGCGGGCGGCGAGGACGCATGGATTTCACGAGGGAGACGCGGTTCGTGCGGGAGGAACTGGACTCCTGCGCGCAATGCCTGGACGGGCTCTCCGCCGCGCGGGGGCGGGCCAGGGCCAGGAAGGCCGAGGAGACGGCGGAGGCGCTCCTGCGATCCGCTGACGCGCGGCTGGCGGCGCTGTGCCTCGCGGGGGCGGAGGCCGACTGCGGCGACGGGCTGGGCGCCCAGCTCGCCCGTGCCGCCGCCCTCGCCTCGCAGCTGGGGGATGTGGAACTCGTCCGCCAGAACCTCGAGAGGCTCCTGGCGCTGCCTTCAGCAGGCCGCAACGCCCTGAGGAAGCTCGAGGCGGGGGCGACCTACGTCTCCGACTGCTCCCTGTGCCGCGACTTCCCGGCCGCGCTGGCCTGCCTCATGGATCTCAGGAAGCTCGCCTCGTCCAGGACGGGAGCGCAGGTCTGGCTCTCGTCCGCGTCGGATCTCGCGTCGGCGCTGGCGGGCGAGGGACGCAGCGGCGAGGCGCTGGAAGTGTACGCCGCCATGCGGGCCTTCCGCCGCTGGGACTTCTCCAGGGCCGCCCGGGCGGGGGCCGCCGCGGGCATAGTGGCGTGCCTGCGGCGCGAGGGCGATCTCGAGCGCGCCTTCGCGGTGTTCCGGGAGGCGGGGGCCTATGCCGGGGGAGGGGAGGCCTTCCGCCTGTACATGCGCGCCGGGCTCACGCTCCTCCCGCCGCTTTCACGGTGCCCCGAGCGGGGCCGCTACGCCTTCCTCGCCCGCGCTTTCCGGGATCCGGGGGAGCCCCCCGAGCGGTCGCTCCTGCGCGGCGAGGCCGCCCTCGCCTGCGCGGCGGATCTCGTGGACGCCGGGGAGCTGGACGAGGCCCGTGCCGTGCTGGAGGCCTTCGCCGAGTTCTCGGGGGACGGCCTCATCGCCGAGTCCCGCGCGCGCGCGGTCGCGGCAGTGGCCGAGGGGTACCTGGATGCGGGGCGCCCCAACGACGCCCGCGCGCTCATCGAGGCGGCCGCCGAGGACGCCGGGGCCCGTGACCGGGCCGGCGCCGGCCCCAGGGCAGGCTACGCCGCCCTCTTCGGGGCGGCGCTCCGGCTCGTGGGGGAGCTGGACGACTGCGGGAGGGAGGCGGAGGCCAGGGCCTTCTGCCGGAGGATGGAGTGCGCGGCGGCGGACGACCGCGACTCGCTCGCCTTCGCGGAGGCGGCCCTCGACGCCGTGACCGCCCGGTGCAGGTGCGGCTTCGTCATGGAGGCCCTAGGCCTCTACCGGGCCTTCTCCGGGAGCCGGGGAGGCGAGCCCGTCCAGTACGCGCGGTGCCGCATGGGGGCGGCCGCGGTGCGGGCGCTGTGCGGCATGGGCTTCGCCGAGGACGCCCAGGACGTGGCGGCCGGGCTCCCCGCCCCCAGGCGCCAGGGGGACCGTGTCTACTACGAGCGGCTCCAGGCCGAGACGGCGGTCTTCAACTCCCTCCTGAACGCCGGCCTGCTCTCCCGCGCCCACCGGCTCTACCGCAGGCGCGCCGACTACCGGGGCCCCGAGAAGGCGGCCCTCAGGTGGCTCAAGGCGGCGGGGAAGCTGGTGGAGTCCTACGTGGCGGCGGGGGATACCGCCAGGGCCCGCGCGGTCTTCGAGCACGCGCGGCGCGAGGCGCCCAAGGGCGTCAGGGTCGCCCTCCGGATCCTCGCCATGGCCCAGGATCTCATCACCGGTCTCTGCGAGCGCGGGGATCTGGCCGCGGCCAGGGCCCTCTACGAGGCCCTGCCCGATCCCGGCCCCTCGGCGCGGTTCGAGGAGGAGAAGGCCGAGATAGGCTTCTTCCTGACCCTCAACTACTGCCGCCGGGGCGAGATCCGGGACGCCCTGGGCTTCTTCGGGACGCTTCCCGAGGAGAGCCCCACCGGGAGGCTCCCCCTCCTGAAGGCCCGCACCGCAGCCTGGCTGATAGCCGAGCTGAGCGGCCGGGGCCGCTCCGAGGAGGCGTTCTCGGTCTACGAGTGCCTCGCGCGCCTCGGTGAGGGGGAGGCCCTGGAGCTCGTCCGCGCGAAGTCCGCCATACGCCTGGTCTCGGCCTTCACCCAGTCCGGGGACACCGACCGGGCCCTGGAGCTCCTCCTGACCGTGCCCGCCTTCTGCGACCCCAGGCGCGTGGCCCGTCAGCTGAGAGACGCGGTCTTGACCCTCTCTCTCTCCCTGGCCGGCAAGAACGAGACGGAGAAGGCCGGCGACCTGAGTTCCTTCGCCATGGAGTTCCTGTAGGACGGGGTGTGGGCGCCTGCCCTGGGCGGCGCGAAAGTGGCAGGCCGGCGGGAGCGCGGCTGCCGTTCCCGCCTGGAAGGCCGGGGCGGCCGCGCGCGGCGATCATCCCGGCGGAGGCGGCTTGGCCTGCCTCCCGGTGGCCGCGTTGCGGCCCCTGCGGAACCGCCGGGTAGGGGCTCCCGCAGGCTCGCTGCGGACGCCTGGCCTGCGGGCGGGGAAGCGGCCCGGCCCGCGCGTCGGCACCCGGGAGGCGGGGTCGCCGGCCGGCCCTGCCGGGGTCAGGGCGGCGCGGGGCGGATCCTCGCATGCGACTGCCGGGCCTGCCTGCGGTCGCGGCTTCCGCCCGCTGGCCCGGCGGGCGGCACGCGTGCGGCCGGCGGGTCCGGAGACGGCGCGGGATCCGAGGGTGGCCCGGGGACGGTGGCTGGCAGGCGCCCGCATGCCCCCCAGCGCGTCTCCGCCCGCGGCGGTCGGCAGGCGGTCCGTCAGCGCCTCTCTTCCCCAGATTCGCGGCCTCTCTGAAGAGCCTGTCGTGCCGGACGGCCGGCGCCTCTCCGGACGGACGATCCCCGGCCGCCTGCCCGGGGAGAATCCGGCTGAGGGCGGGCCGCCGATTCTCTTGCGGGGGCCGGCCCGCATCCAAGCCAATTGCCGGTCAGTTCCGGGGGTCTGCAGGCTTCTGGACACTGTCCCCGGCCGTTTGCTCCGCTTCCGGACACACGTCCGGACCCACTTCCGGACTCCTCACCGGATCCGCCCGTCCGGCCCGCAGGGCCCGGAAGCCGGGGCCGCCTCCCCGTAGCAGATCCCGTCCCGCGGCAAGCGCGTCCCTCTCCTCCCCTCCCTGGCGCCTCGCGGCCCCCTGGCGGCCCCGGGCCTTATCCCGCCTTCCCGAGGCAGGACCTGCCGGCGTCCCTCCCTGGCAGGTGGGGAGACCGCTGTCAGAGGGCAGATGAACCGACTGGCCGCGCTGCCTTCACGGGTGCCGTAGACGCAGACGTCTCCCCCCGCTCCGGCATGATGCCGCCTCCCCGCCCGCCACTGCCGCCCCTGAGGCGGTTTCGGTCAAGCCGGCGGCAGCCGGGGTATCCCACGGGCGGGGAGGGGGGGATCCCCCCGTGCGCCCGCCCCGCTCACGCCCCGCCCTGGCGCGGCGCCTGGCTTCGCCCCGTCCCGCTGGCCAGTCAGCCCCGGAGCGGCTGGCGCGGTCCCTTCCCGCCGGGCCTGGATCCTGCCTCCGGCTTCTTCCGGCCGGGCCACGCGGCCCTCACACCGCCGGGGCGGACGGAACCCGCTGCCGATGCGGAGGGCTTTCCCCGCCAGGCCGCAGCCCGCGCCTGGCGCGAAAGGGGCGGCCCCTTGCGGGGCCGCCCCCCGGGAACGGCGCGAGGCGGGGGGCGTATCCTCTGGAGGCCGGTGTTCATGCTGTCGGAGGAGATAAGAAGCCGGGGTCGTGGGCCTCCCTCCGGGACGAGAGGCGGCTCGTGGCGAGATCGTCGCCGGGCATGTGGATCTGGGTGGTCACCGCGTCCTTGTTGGTGGCGCCGACTATGTATTCCCCCGCTGTGCCGATGGCGATGGGCTCGGTGTCGACCCACTCGCCGCTGCTGACCCATCCCGTCACTTCCTCGCCGGCGGCGGCGGGGGGCGGCAGGGAGGCTGGCTCGTTCGGTGAGCCGCCGTCCCCGGCGAAGAGGTAGCAGGTGGTGGGATCGGGGTGCCCGGTGAAGGAGTCGACCAGGTGGAGGAGCCCCTCGCCGTAGTTGCCGCAGCCGGCCTCGCCCGGGTCGAAGCTGGTGAAGGTCATGAAGATCCTCCCGCCGCCGCGGGGCACGGACTTGGGCTGGGTGGTGACCGTCTCGTAGCTGAGGGGGCGCCCGGGTTGTACTAGGGCCCTGCGTCGAGCGCCCTCACGTAGCCGACGGTGTCGGGTGAGCTGATGGCGTTGCTGACCACCCGGTAGTCCGTGTAGCCGGCGGCCTCGAGGCCGGCGACAGCCACGCTGGCGGAGACCCTGGCGCCCGGGGCGTCGATGAGCCTCGGCAGGCCGTCGGTGCGGTCCCTGAAGGTCACGAGACCGCCCGCCGCGAGCTCCCCCTTGATGCCGTAGACGTGCTGGCGGTGGCCGTCATGGCAGGCCTGGGTGTAAGCGTTCATGCAGGGAACAGGGGACGATGTCCCCGGCGCTCCAGAGCCTGCCCGGCACCGGACATTACCCAGAGGTTGCCTGAGCCGCCGCAGGTCGAGTTGACTGCGCCGGTGGCCGGCCTGCCAGTGAAGAGGAGCCGGCGGAGCATCCGCCGGTTCACGGGAAGCGGGCGCCCGCCGTCCCCGTCCACCGTCTGGAGCCTGTATGCCGCCCCTGAGTCGGTGCAGGCGCCTCGGTCGCGGGAGATCGCGAGGCCGTAACAGAGCGCGTGGCTGATGCAGGGCTGGCCCTTGGTCTTGAACTGGGGTCTTGATCTGGGCCGCGGGGAGGAAGGGGTTGTTGGGGAAGCTGTCGCGCTCCTCCGCGGTCAGGAAGCCGCCGATCGCGTTGGCCTGGTGGACAGAGCAGTCCCCGGCGCCCAGGGCCATGAGGCGGGCGTTGTGGTAGGTGTTGCCCTCGCAGGGGGAGTCGGCGCCGAACTGCACGTGGGCCCTGGCGCCGGCGTTGCGGTCGGAGGGTACCGGCGCACCGCCGGTCGCGGGCCCCGCCGGGATTATCGCGTGCCAGTCGCCCTGGCGCGAGATGATGCTGGGGGGGCCACCGTCATACGGCCGGGCCGAAAACATCCCCGCGGCTGCCCCTGCGGGCGACATCCGTCTCCTGCCGGCGATGGCGGCATTCAATCCGTGATACCCGCGACTGTCCGCTCCGTTAGGCTACCCAGGGCTTCCCGCCCGCCTGCTGTCGGCGCCGCAGAGGGGAGATCTGTTTCCCCGCCCGCAGAACCGGAGATCCGGCCGCGTTGCCCTTCCGGATCCGAGCCGCTCCCCCGCGACCGGTCTGCTGCGGCTCCGCCGACCTTGGCCTGGGGCGGGGGGAGGGGCCGGACCGGCAGTTGCCCGCCGCAGGGGGCGGGGTGTCGCCGGGAGCCGCAGGGCAAGGGACGGGCGCCCGCGCTCCCCTTCGGGGCGGCTTGCGGACGCTGTAGGGTGCCTCACGCGCCCGTGGAGCCTTCCCGGCGGCGGCTACTTGTTGAAGGTGCGGTACATGATGGTGATGAGAGAGCTCGGCTCCTCGGCGTCCGCCCCCACTTCCATGTTGGGCTTGGCGTTGACGGAGACCACCACGCCCACCTGGGGCTGGAGGTTTCCGCCGCCGGTGTCGTAGGCATCGGTGGTCCCGGTGGTGCCGCCGACCGCGATGGGATCGGACGTGTCGATGGCCACGACCGCGTTGGCCAGCACGCGGCCTGTGCAGTCGCCTGACCTGAACTCGATGTGGGGGTTCGGCGTGCCCTCCCCCGCGCCGGTATTGAGGTACCTTTTCGTGAAGTCGGGGTCGGGGTCGGCCGCCGCCGCCAGGAGGCCGTTGTACGTGAAGTTGCTCTGCGGGCAGATGGCGATCGGGTAGCGCGGGGCGGGGGAGAGGGCCGAGCCGGAGGTGATTACATCGCTCTTGAGCGCGTTGACGTCCTTGAGGCTCATGAGTTCCAGCGTGAGGTAGACGGCGGTGCGGGCCGTGGCGTCGGCCGAGTTGAAGGCCTCCCTCCCCAGCCTGTTGTTGCCGGCTATGCTGAGCTCTGTCCTCGTGTTGGAGAGGATGACGATTCCCATGAGGCTCATGAGAAGGAGGATTCCCAGGGCGAAGGCCAGTATGAGGCCGCTTCTCGCGCCCTTCGCGGGCGCGGGGCGGTCAGTACCCGCCATGTTCGTTGCTGTGACTGGCATTTCCGGCTTGTTCCTTAAGTTGGTTGTTGCCCGGGACGGGGCTCGGCGGCGGGGCGGCTCCCCCGCGCCCGCTCGGGCGCGCTCCCAGGTCAGGAGAACTCGAGATCGGTCAGGGTCGACGAGTTGAACACCGAATGCGTGCCTCTGCTGTCGCGCCAGGACACATCCACCTCGGCCAGGGTGCTCTTCACGGTGGGGTAGCGGGGGAAGAACCTGAGAGTCACCTGGAAGGGGTAGTCCCCGCAGGCGGCCGCGGTCGTGCCAGGGCAGACCTTGTGCATGCGATCCATCCACCACGTGCGGGACGAGCCCAGGCTCGATATCTCGTCTTCAACGTCGTGGTAGGCGAGCGACTTCAGGCGTTCCATCTCGGACTCCGACAGGAACGTGGCGACGGTCATGAAGTCGGACATGCTGTTGCCCCTGAGGGAGGCGGACTGCATGAGGAGGGCCGCCAGGCAGCCGAAGGCGATGACCGCGACGGTTATGAGGACCTCCACCAGGGTGAACCCTCCCCGCGCCCCCGCGAATCCGCGGGCCAGGAGGGCCTTCCTTCCCCTAGCTTGCTTGGCTGGAATCATCTCGCTTGTCTCCTCTGGACCGGCGCTGCGGGAACTGGTGCAAGGGCGGTTCACGGGTTCAGTGTGAGTTCGGCGCGTTCGGTGTTTACTCGGCCGGAGTCTGCGCCAACCCTCAGGCGCCAGCCGGGCTTGGTGAGATCGCCCGAGCTTCGGTGGTAGAAGAACACGTCGAAGGGCTTGGGATCCGAGTAGATCCGGCCGTTCGGCATGAAGATGGCGTAGCGCACCCCCGGGGGCGCCGCCGTCGCCCCGTCGTAGCAGTCGGAGGTGTTGCAGGGCGTCTGGCGGAAGTTGGTCAGCCGCACCGCGTCGTTGAATTCCCGCCTGGGCCCGTCGTCCTGCCAGCCCGTGACCACCCAGTTGCCCGCGTTGTCAGAGTATTTGGCCGCCTGGAGCTTAATCCAGCAGGCTTCGCCGGAGGAGTCGCTCACGGGGCACTTGAGGACCACGCGGACGGGCCTCTGGGCGGTGGCGGCCTTGATCCTGGCCTTCTGAATGAAGCCGTCCACCATCTTGGCCTCGCTCGAGACGTACTGGTTCGGCAGGATCCTCGACAGGGTCGGGTAGGCGATGAGGGCAAGGATTCCCACTATCCCGATGACCACGAGGAGTTCTATCAGGGTGAATCCTGTGCCCGGGCGGGCTTTGCCGGTGTCTTCGCTCATGTGTGGAAGTTCCTCAGGAAGATGGTTTCGATGAGCGTGGTCCTCTGGCGGTCGTCCAGGTTGGTCCCCAGCGAGCGGTTGAAGAGGGCGGGGCGGCGGCGGGTGTTGTTCCCGTCGCCGTAGGAGGAGCGGGACGTGAGACCAAGGGAGACCGCCTTGACCTTGCCTGCGTCGGAGTCCAGCCTGTTCGAGGACATGTCGGGGGCGGCGGAGGTCTGCGCGAAGTCCACTGTATCGTCCCTCAGGTAGTAGTAAACCTGCAGGTCCTCGATGTTGTCGGCAACGATGGAGGACGTGCCCGCGAGGTCTGCGAAGTCGGTGCGGTCGGTGTCGTGGTACGCGGCCATGAGGCTGTTCGTTGCCGTGTCCACCCAGTAGGTGATCATGCCCACGTCGCGGAAGTTGTAGAGGTAGGCCGCCGAGACGTCCAGCGCGGCCTTTATGTAGCTGGTCGGCGCGGTGAAGCGCCCCCCCTGCTTGACAGGGATGACGGAGGTCTCGCCGCCGGCGAAAAGGATGTCCCCCGACTGCAGGATGACGCCCGTCTGGCCTTCGACCAGGGCTATGATGTCGCCGGGCTTGATGGACTTCTCGGGGATCGAGTCCGTGTCGTCCAGCTGCACTTCGTTGCTGGTCAGATCCTTGACCTTGGCAAGGGGGGTGCCTGTCTCCACCTCGGCGCGGAATACTGTCAGCGTGTCGGGGAAATTCGCTCCGCCGTCCACCCCGTAGATGGCCCTGACCCCTAGCGTCGACGTGTCTGAGTTTCTGAACCAGCCGACGGAGGAGACCATGCTGGTGGGGGGGGTGGGAGGGCTGTTGGTCACCTCGCGGGTGGGGGACCAGGCCTGTATCAGCTTCAGGTTGGGTCCCAGCAGGGCGAAGCCGTTCCCGGCCATGCGCACGTCGCGGCCGATGGTGTACAGGGCCACCCGGAGGTTCTGGTACTGCCGGAGGGCGGCGTCCTCCCGCAGGTAGTAGCTCGCGTTCAGGCGGTAGATGGAGAATGCCACCCCGGTCACGATGAGGGATATCACCATGACCACCAGGAGCTCTATCAGCGTGAGGCCGGGCCGTGCTCCGCGCCTCGGGGCGGGGGGCGGCCCGGTACGGGTTCCGTTGTTTTCCTTCACGGCGTTCGTCCTTCTGTGGGGCGGAGCCCCGGTTCCTGCCGGGCAGTCTTCCCGCGCCGCGGCCGCTAGCCCGTTCCCGGCTGGCCTTCCGCAGGCGGCCCCTCCTGGGGCCGTCCTTCCGCCGGCGGGCCGTCCTGGGAAGCGGGATCAGCAGGTTGACCCGCCGCCGGAGCCGCAGGCTGCCCGCCGGGGAGGCCCGGCTGGGGAAGGGGGAGCTCGACCGTCTGATCCATGCCGGCCACCTTGATCCTGGCCGTTCGGAGATCCCAGCGAACCTCGATGACCGCCGGGGTGTCCCGGGGGTTGAGGCATTCGCCCTGGAGGGTGAAGCCCTCGGATGTCCTGGGGGACCAGAGCCTGAGGGCGGTTATCTCCTGGCAGAGGTCGGGCGCCAGGATGGGCGTGTAGTACTTGTAGAAGCGGGACTCGCGTCCCCGGTAGTTGATGCGCCGGTCCACGTGCCGGTGCCTCAGGAGATCCTTGCGTAAGGCCGTGATGTCGTACAGGAGCAGATCCCTGCCGTAATCGGGAGGGGGCGCCGCCGCGGCCGGCTGCAGGGGGGGGGGCGGGGCTCCCGAGGAGTGGAAGATCCAGGCCAGGGCGCCGAGGAGCCCCGCCACCAGCAGCGCGGTGAGCCCCATGAAGACCCATGTCCGCTGCGGGACCTCCGGAAGCACCGGCAGGGCTTCGGTGAACTGCGCCAGATCCGTCTCCCGGCGCGGGCCCATCTTCCCGAGATCGATGCGGTTGATGATCTCCTCGACCTGCCTGCGCCGTTCCGGCTTCGGGCCCCGGACGGGGGCCGCGAGCCCCAGCTCGAGATCCAGATCCGGGCGTTGCGGACGGAAGCGTTCCCCGCACTTGGGGCACTTGACCCAGACCTCCTTCCTGCCTTCCAGGGAGCCGTCGGGCAGACGGAGTTTGGCCATGCAACCGGGGCAGTGGAGAATCATCGCGGCTCGCGGAGGACTCCGTTCCCGGACAGGCCTGCCCGTGGTCAGGGCCAGCGGGCCGCGGGGCTCGGGGCGGGATGGTTGATGTGGGGTTTTCCCGCCCGGGGAGAGGGGATTCAGGCCGCGCAATCCTGTGAAGGAAGGGCCTGGGGCGGCAGGGTCCGTTGGACAAGGACTCCTAACCTAATCTATAACCATTGGCCGCTATTAGTCAAGTTGCAGCAACCTCGGCGCTAGCCAGGGGCCGGTTAGGGGACGGATGCAGTTTCGGTAGACCCATTCTAGCCTTTCGAATAACTAACTGGAAACTGGAGAGCCGGGGGGCCGTTACGGCCCGGAGTGGTACGCGACTTGGGGTAGGCGCGGGATTGAGCGTTTGGGCAGGAGTAGGGTCCGAAGGGGACGGGACACCGAGAGAAGGTCAGACTCCGGAAAAAACCGGCCCTGACCGATTGCCGAAATAAAATGCAAGTTTCGTGCCTTGGTCTTGAATGGTATGAACAGTAAGCGATTTTGAGCTTATGCTCGTTTATAACGCATTTTGTGGGAGATCTGTCTGATCGAGCTACCCAATAATTGTATCTCTGTGGCTATCAATAAAAATGAATATTTTATATAATTTTATGTGCATTGTGGAAAGGTGCATCTGCCTAGCCGGTAGAGATGCCCTCCCGGCTGCTGAGCTGCGCCGGCCGGTAGCTGCCTGGGAGTCATGGAGGCAACGAGACCGGCTTAAGCACAGGGCGTAAAGACCCCTTCAGGGGGGCCGCGGCGCGTGAGGACGCTGGGCGGGCCCCGAAATGCAAATCGCGGAAGCCGCCCCGCCAATATTTCGGGGAAGGCCGATGCCGGCCGAGAGCGAAACCTACCAATTCCCGATCGTTGACAGGGAGACGGGGTGACTCACAGAGTAGCCGAAAAAGGCGGCGGGTTCCACCGGGTAACGGCGGCGACATGCGGGCAGGCGGCAGGTGTCGCGACACGGGAAGCCGCGAATGGCCGTCCCCGGGAGAACAGCAGGGCGCACAAACCGGTGTCCGGCGGCGGACGGAATCAGGCCTGGTGGGCGGGGGAGGCCGGGCTGCCGGCGGGATCGCCCCTGCGAGGTGGCGGATGAGACCGCAGCACCGAAGGCGGACGCCAGCGGCCAGGGACGCAGGCAACAGGTCGGGCAGCCCCGGTCCAGGGAAGGACTCAGGTCATGACGCGCCACGTGGAAGCACGGGACGTTGCCGGGCGGCCCGGCTGCTCCCGGGCATGACCGTTGGAATCAGCTGGCTCCTGCAGGAAAGCTAAGGAGGGAATCCGGCCGCCCGCTCCCGCCCCTCCCGTGCGGGAGGGTCGTCCAGGTCGCCTGGGGGCGGGCCTTTCGGTCTGCGGAAAGGGCGGGGGGGACGGTGCCTGGTTCCGTGGTGGTGAAGGGGCTAGGAATCCCTCAGGGCATGGTGAGTGGCCGAAAACCCAGCCTGCGGAGCCGTGGCCCCCTGCCGGCCCTGAGCGGCGCGGGGGGTATGGCGGGGGAGGCGGGAACCGTCCAGTCCAAACCCGAAGGCGAAGTCGCGAAGCCGTGGCCGGGAAGCCGGGTGCGGGAAAACCGCATGTGGGAATGACGGGGGCGGCTGGAAAGGGTTACTGAATAAGGTAGCACCGCGCCAGTCGGTTAATTTATTTTTAAATAATAAATTTATTTTTGTTTTATGAATAGTTTTAATAAAATAAATATTTATAATATATATTATAATAATTTCTATTAGTGCTTTCCATCGCGGGCAAGCCCGCCGTTCGCTCGCCAGACGGGAGGCTATGCAAGACGGGGTCTTTCACAGCAGTTGCCTGTCCCGGCGTTTAAGTCGGGTTTTGTCCTCATGCTATCCGGGAAAAAGCATGAAAAGGCGAATGCCTGAAAGGACGGGTGAGAGATGGTGAAAAACATTTGTCTTTCGGGCGGTCCGGAGAAGGCGGATCCAGTCGGGGAGGCAGGTAAAACTCGGCGGGGAGGAGGGATGCGGGAGGAGAAGCGATGATGACTGAGTATGATACTTAAATTTAATATAAATAAATTATTAAAAAATATTAATTTATTATAAATATCCAAAAATAAAATATTTTATAAAAAATATTAATAAATTTATTGGTTTATGGCTCAGATCCTTCTGCGGTTTTACCGTGAAGGACCTATGAGCCACAGGCGGCGCCTTTGCAGGGACCCTCCTCTGCCAGTTGCAAGACAGGCCATGAAGTATGACAGTGCATGCCATGAAGCGTTAGTGGCATATACAGAAAAAACCTCGCGTTTAGTGCCCTATGCCTATACCGCTCCCCTCATGAAAGGGGACATTATGCTAGGGTGCCGCAAGCGCCCCCGCGGCGCACATAGGGGGACTGCGGCTGACGGTTGTCCAGTTGCGCATGGGTGACCTCGCGTGCGTGCCGTGCAGGGAACATCCATGTCCGGCGACAGGGGAATCCCCCAGTCGCGTTTTGACGGGCAAGGGCAGATTTACGGGGGAGAGGGGGGCGAGACCGAGGCTGGTACGGGGCGGTTCGGGCGGGAGCCGGAAGCGGGGAGGGCAGGGACGGGGCGAGTGAGGCTGCGGTTGAAGGGGGGAGGGGAGGCGCACTCCGGGCGGCTGGGCCGCCGGGCCTCCGGAGCTAGAAGCTCTCGCGGCGCCTCCGGATCTCCTCCCGCTGTTTGGTGAAGATCCACTGGACAATCTCGTTCTGGTCGGAGCCGAGGATGTCCGTGAACTCGAAGCCGTAGACGAAACGCTCGGACGAGACAGCCGGGCCCGCCGGGGCGAGCTCTGCCGTAGGGAGGATGCGCACCACCCTACCCAGGATGTCCATGAGGCGGCCCTCGGTGTAGGGGAGCACCAGGCCGATTTCCAGGTACGTGCCGATGGGGAAGTCCGTGTAGTGTCCGAAGGAGAGCCCGAATTCCGATACGTCCTGGACCAGGGCCTGGTTCATGTAGTTCTTGCGGGAGCTGGTTTCCGCCAGGATGCTCAGGATGAGGGAGAGCTTGCGGTCGATGCGGGCGAGTATCACCTGCGACTCGCTCTTGAGCTTGGGGAGGGGCTCGGCGTCAAGGGCGGCCAGGCGCTTGACGGTTGAGTCCTGGCCCCTGATGTACTCTGCCGGGTTGTCGAGGACGTTGAAGAGCATCTGGGTGGGCATCGTCGCCCGGAGGCCCTTGCGCCTCTCATCACTGGAAGACATAGCGTTGTTCCTCGAGCTTGCCGTCGGGGCGGAGATCGGTCGCGAGCCGTATGGTGTCGCGTCCCTCCCTCTTGGCCAGGTACATGGCCTGGTCGGCCCAGTATAACAAATCCTCGGACGAGTTGATCAGGAAATGTTCCGCCGTGGAGATCCCCTGGCTGACCGTGGGACGCAGCAGGGCGCTCGCGGTCGGCCTCCTGGCGGTGGCGAGGGAGTCCCTTATCCTCTGGGCGAGGTTCCTGGCCTGCTCCTGGTCGGTCCAGGGCAGGAGCAGGGCGAACTCCTCGCCGCCGATGCGCCCCAGTATGTCGCCCGTGCGCACGTTGCCGGCGAGGGTCTGGGCCACCCACCTGAGGATGACGTCACCGGTCTGGTGGCCGAAGGTGTCGTTCACGCTCTTGAAGTGATCGATGTCGAGCATGATGAGGCTCAGGGGTGTGTTGTGCCGGCCGGCCCGGGCGAACTCCCGGTCGAGGTTCTCCATGAACGCCCGGCGGTTCAGGAGGGACGTCAGGGGGTCGCGGGAGGCGAGCTTCACCGCCTCGAGGTACTGGCGCGCGCGGAACAGGTGAAGCGAGGACGCCCAGGCGAGCTCGTCCAGGCACTCCGGGGCCGGGGGGGGGGGCGAGCCTCCACGGCCGGGGAAGCTCACCACCAGACGGCCCAGGGAGATCCCCCGGAAGGAGAGGTCCCTTTCCAGGCGGGCCGAGGGGAACGCCAGGGCCGCGGCTTCCCCGTCGAAGCTGAACATCCCCTCGTCCGGCTGTCCGCCGGGGGCGCGTGTCCCGCCGTCCGCGGGACTGGAACCGGCCCCTCTGTCGACCGCCGCGTCCGCTGCTCCGGTCGCGGCCAGGGCGGAGGCGAGATCCTCCGACAGCTCGAGGGTTGTGCAGGCGCCAGCCATGAGCGAGTCGCCGGCCTCGGAGATCGCCGAGCACAGCGGCCCGAGCTCCTGGCAGCGGGCGAGGCGCTTGTAGATCACGAGCTCCCTCTCGCTGTCCAGGGGGGCCCGGCCCACCAGGGTGGCCAGAAGCTCGAGACCGTCCAGGATCCGCCGCACGACGCCCCTGAGCCTGTCCGGCTCCGCCGGCTTGCGGATCACGGTGAATACCCCGTCCGCTACGAGATCCATCGAGCGGTCGAAGCCGGGGTCGGACGAGAGGAGCACCAGCTGGGCCGTGAGCCTCATGGCCGCCATGTCGTCCAGGAGCGTCCGGGGGTCGGCGAGGCCCGGCAGATCGTCCGCGGCCAGCACGAGATCGGGGCGTGCCTCGGCCATGAGCCTCCTGCCCTCCTCCAGCGTCTCCGCCCACATGACCCGCGACCCGAAGGGCCTGGCCGCAGAGCTCACGCGAGGCATCTCCGAGCCGTCGCGGTCGATGAGTAGTATGGTGCTGGTCTGCATTGTCGTCCCTCCTCGCGGCCTCACCCTCCATCGGGGCATCACCGGGCCGCAGTGTCTTCCAGTCCCGTACGGAGCAGCTTCTGTGCCAGTTTTCGGCATCCGCGTCCCGGAAATTGTTTTCCTGGATGATCACAGCATGTTGAATCCGCCTCATGCTGCTCTCGCTAACCGCGCCAGGAAATAATGTCCTTCCTCCCAAGATATGGGCTGCCCTGTCAAAAAAATGACAGGGGCTGCGGAAGTGCCGGACGTGGAGGCCTGCGGCTCACACGGGGCCGTTCCGGGCGGTCACGGATCCGCGGCCCGGCGGGGGAGAGGGTACGGACGGCGGGGAGAGGGGACGGACGGCGGGGGGCGAGCCCCAGCCAGGCTGCCTGGGGCGCCGGAA
This sequence comes from Deltaproteobacteria bacterium, assembly GCA_031281735.1. Classification (GTDB taxonomy): domain Bacteria; phylum Desulfobacterota; class Desulfarculia; order Adiutricales; family Adiutricaceae; genus JAIRZX01. The sequence continues at coordinate 28,783 of JAITEZ010000289.1, forward strand.
GCGGCTACCGGGGAGGGGGCGGGTCGTGCCGGGAGGTGCCCGCGCCGTGCCGGTCAGGAGCGCCGCGGCGGGGCGTCAAGGGGGGCCCGCCGCGGCAGGGCGGCGAGGTGGGCTCGTTGCTGCGGCCTCCCGGCCGGGCCGGGTGTTCCCTGCCTTGCCGGGAGCCGGGGGCCGGGCGGGCGGCCCC
>JAITEZ010000347.1 GCA_031281735.1 Deltaproteobacteria bacterium
TTATTGGCATGAATTTGGAATATAATATCCTTCATTGAGTGCGGGGATTCCCTGGCCGCTGACCAGGCCCGGAAATGCGTCCCCCGTCCGGGCCGCCGTCGCTCGCGACCCGGCCTCGGAAACCCCATCCCGTCTCCATCGTTTCCGCCGTTCCGGCGGCCAGGCGGGCGTCCGGGCGGCCCCGATACGCCCGGGGCCCCCGTGCCAGCTCACGGCAGGGTCCCCATGGTCTTGTTCCTCGATCTGATCCAGCGCGGCGGGTGGGTGATGTACCCCATCCTCTGCTGCAGCCTGGTTGCCCTCGCCATCATCCTGGAGCGCCTCTGGGCCCTCAGGCGGGCCAGGGTGGCGCCAAGAAGCCTCGTCCTTTCGGTCTCGGGGCTCCTGGCCCGCAGGCAGTTCAACGAGGCGGCGTTCCTCTGCCAGGACGGGGAGAGCGCTGCGGCCCGTCTCATACGCCAGGGTCTGAAGATGACGGGCCGGGGGAGGGTCCTCTTCAAGGACGCCATGGAGGAGGCCGGCCGCCGGGAGGCCGCGACGCTCAACGCCCATCTGGAGCTCCTGTCGGTCATCGCCTCCGTCTCGCCGCTCCTGGGCCTCCTGGGCACGGTCTCGGGCATGATCGTGGCCTTCGGGGCGGTGGCCCAGGCCGGCATGGGCAACCCGGGACTCCTGGCCGGGGGCATCGGCCAGGCGCTTCTCACCACGGCGGCGGGGCTCGTCATCGCCATCCCGGCCATGATCATCCACCGGCTGCTGGCGGGCCGCGCCGAGGCGCTCCTGGCGGAGCTCGAGGATCTGGGCTCCGATCTCCTCGAGGCACTGGCCGCTGCCGAACTCCCCTCCCAGACGCCCAGGCTCCACCAGAATCACCAGAAGGACAACCCCCCTTTCGCATCGGCTCAGCCCAATGCCCTGGCGCCCCAGAGGAAGACGTCGGCCGTGCTTTAGTAGACCTTCCCCGGCGGCGGGCCGTTCCCTGAGGCCGGGGCCGTCGGAAGGAGCCGTTAGGCAGGCTTCGGCGCCTGCCTCCGCCCTGACCTCCGATCACTGGCCAGACCCCAGGCCCGTGTCGCGGCTTGATTAGGCCCGGGTCCGGTCCGGGCAGCGGTCACAACTCAGTGCGCGGCCGGGCTCGGGAGCCGGTCAGGCCAGGGTTCCCGCCTAATTCGGGATTCGGTTCCGGAACCGGGCCTGGGTGCAGGCTCCGCAGCTCTGCGCTGACCGGGCCATGAACCGGCTCACCGGCCATGAACCTGCCCCGGCTCAGGTCAGTAACCCGTCGGATTACGGGTGTAACAACCGGCAACACCCAAGATGGGGAGATCGGGCCGCCCTCCGCCCGCCTCGGCGTTCCCGGCGGGATCCGGGAGCCTTTACCCGGAGGGCTCCCGGAAGCCGTCCTCGGCTTCACCATGCCGCACCTGACAACCCACAGACCATCCAGGATCCCATGAACTTCTCCAGCAGCCAAGGAAAGCCCGGGCGCAGGACGCCGGAAGTGAACATGACCCCGCTCGTGGACGTCGTGCTCCAGCTGGTCATCTTCTTCATGGTGACGGCCCAGTTCGCCGTCCTGCCGGGCCTGAAGCTCATGCTGCCGGAGCTCGCCTCCGGCTCCCTGGTACAGACCGCCGAGCGCCTGGAGGTGAGCGTGACGTCCCGCAACGACATCTTCTTCGAGGGACGCCCCGCCACCCCGGCCACCCTGGGGGAACTCCTGGAGCAGACGGGTGCCGACGGGGCCAGGGCCGTGATCCTCATCTCGGCGGACCGGGAGTCAGACTACGGCACGGTCTTCCAGGTCATCGAGGCCCTGCGGCTCAGGAATTTCAGCCGGGTGGTCATGGGGGCGACGCTCCCCCCCGCCCCGGCCGATCTCTCGGCAACGGGCCCTGCCCCGGCCGCTCCCCCGTCCGCCGTGATCCCGGCCCCCGCGCCGGGGACGGGGCAGTGAAGTGACGCCGGCGGACAGGAGACCCGGCCAGGAGGGCCGGGAGGCCGGAGAATCCCTTTTCGGGAGGCTCCTCCGCGGGACGGACTCGCTCCTCGCCAGCAGGATCCTCTGGCTGGGGGCCTTCTTCGCGCTCATCCTGGGCTTCATCGGCTACCTCTTCCTCTCCGAGGACGGCTTCGCGAGGACGAGCGGCCTCAAGGAGAGGAAGGCGGCCCTGGAGACGGAGAACCTGAGGCTTGAGGAGGAGAACCGCCAGCTTCTGGCCCGTCTTGAGCGACTGAACACCGATCTCACCTTCCTCGAGAGCCAGGCCCGCAAGAAGCTGAGGCTGGTCCGGTCCGACGAGGTCATCTACCGGCTGGCGGAGGAGCCGGATCTCTCCGAGGAGGAGCAGATCCAGGCGCCGGAATAGCCGCGCCCGGGCGTCCGCCGCTTTTCCGGGCGGCGGCATGCCCACCCCGTCCGCCGGGAGAGGGGGACGGGGCGAGGCGTACGCGGCCGACGGGACAGTGCAGCCCCGGCGGGATCGTCCCGGCCGCCATCGCAGGGCCGGTTACCCACGTGCCGGGCGCGGGCAGTTTTCGCCCGGTTCGGCGAGGGAGACCCGAGCCGGTCCCGGATACGGCAGATCCGGCCCGGGGTCTGCGGCACCCCCTGGTACTTGTGTCCCGGGTCAAGGCGCGGTCTTGACCTTGGGTTGCTTTTGCGTTACCCTTGGCCTTTTCCAGGGAGCCTTCTCATGTATTCCACCAGCGACTTCCGCAAGGGACTCAAGGTCACCTTCAAGGGCGAGCCCTACGTGATCGTGGACTTCCTGCACGTCAAGCCCGGCAAGGGCGGCGCCTTCATCCGCACCAAGCTCAAGAGCCTCGTCTCGGGAAGGGTCCTGGACGAGACGTTCCGCTCCGGCGAGAAGCTGGAGAGGCCCGATCTGGAGGAGAAGAGCGTCCAGTACCTGTATTACGACGCCCACGACGGATACGTTTTCATGGACAAGGAGACCTACGAGCACATCCATCTCACCGAGGACCAGGTGGGCGCGAGCAAGAACTTCATGCAGGAGAACATGGACCTCTACGTGAACTTCTACAGGGGCAGCCCCATCGGGCTGGATCTGCCCATCACCGTGAACCTGGAGGTGACGAGGAGCGAGCCCGGGGTGCGCGGCGACACCGCCTCCGGGGCTTCCAAGCCTGCCACGCTCTCCACGGGCCACACGGTGCAGGTGCCGCTTTTCATAAACGAGGGCGACATCCTCAAGATAGACACCCGCACGGGCGAGTACATAGAGCGGGTCAAGGGATAGGGCGGCCCCCGGCCCGGCGGGAGCCCTGCCGGCCGGCTTGCGCCGTCACGGCCGGCCCGGATCGGGGAGCACTTCCGTCCTTGCGCCGCTACAGGCGGCTGTCATGCCATGCGGTAATCGGCGCGCCGGGCGGCCATGAGGGCGGGGGCGGGGTATTGACCGGGGTGGCCCGACCGGGTATCATCCGATCCCATGCCGCCCGTGCGGCGCCTTCGCGGGCGATTAGCTCAGCTGGATAGAGCGTTAGCCTCCGGAGCTAAAGGCCGCGCGTTCGAATCGCGCATCGCCCACCATCACGCGGGAAGGCCGCTACAAGCGGGAAAGCCGCGACACGCGCCACGGGGCCCATAAGGGCTGACCGTTGCGCGTGTCGCGGCTTTCTTTCGGTACGCCCGCCCGCCGCCGGATCCTCCCCTTCAGGCGGTTCGGCCCCCGGCTCGCCCTCGGGCAGGGGTGCGCCGGGGGTCGGCCGGGAAGTCCTTCCCCTGCAGGTCGCCCGTGTCAGGCCTGCGAGCGCGGGCCGCCTACGCCGCGAGGCAGGCCGTGGACGCGGGGGGCTTGCGGGGGGAAGCCTGTTCTTCGGTTATGACGTGCCGCGCCCTGTAATACTGGAGGTCCTTCGTGAGACCGTTCCCGTGGAGATGGGCCAGGTAGTCGTCGTCTATCCCGAGATCCCTGGTCCATAGCGTGCCGGCGGGGCTCGGCTCGGGGGCTTTCGGGTACTCCAGCGGGGTGCCGTTGAAGATGCGCCCGTAGTTGAACTGGGCTCTCGAGCACCTCCGGCATTCCGCCACCGAGTACCTGTCGGAGAGTATCTGCTTCCTCAGCCGAGCGTATCCCTCGCTCTGCCAGATTTTCGCGAAAGCGTCCTTGAGGACGTTCCCGACCGGGGCGTAGGAGGAGCAGCAGACCTCCAGATCGCCGTTGACGCGGATATGCGGGTTTGAGAGTGGGGCCGGGCAGTACGGCGAGTCCTGCTCGTCGTTAATCCCCAGCGTGTCGTTCTCGAAATCGACGTACTTGATGTTGGCGTTCAGCGGGGAGAGCCCCACGGGCAGGAACTCCCTTATGAGGCTCTCCGTGTTGCTGGGGACGACCTGGCAGGGGACGATGAGCAGGGACTCGGCGCCGATCTCCCTGGACATGGCGTGGAGCCGGTCCAGGTAGGCCTCGTTATGCTTGAACACCACGTATTTCCAGACGAGCTGGGGCCCCCTGCCTGCCGCCCTCTTGGCGGCGATCATGGATCTGAGGCCGTCGAGGCCCTTCTCGAAGTTGCCGCCCACCCTGTACTTCCCGTACGTCCTCTGATCCACGCCGTCGAGGCTGAACAGCAGCTTCGAGAGGCTCGTGCCGATGAGCCGCTCCGGGTGCAGCCTCACGTTGCCGTTGGTGTCTATGTGCACCGGCGTGGGCTTCACGTAGTCGAGGATCCTGTAGATGTCCGGGTGGAGGAAGGTCTCGCCCTGGCCCACCAGTATCAGGAGTCCGGTATAGGGCCCGATGTCGTCCCAGATCCTCCTGAAGGTCTGGAAGGGCATTATTTTCCCGTGCTGGGCGTAGGTTTTCCCGCTCCCCGCGGAGTTCGTGCACAGAGGGCATCTCATGTTGCAGTACGATATGATCTCGAGGCTGACGTTGAGGCTGCCCGCCCTCGGGAGGGGCGCGCCCACTAGGGAGAGAACCCCCCCCCTGTCGGGGAAGCTGCCCTCCGGGACGAGGGACGCGGCCCTGTAGGCCTCCCCCGGGTTTCCGTTGGCCATGAAGAGCTCGGAAAGCAGTGTAAGCGTTTTGGTTCTCAGGCCGTCGTATTTCAGCGCGCTCAGGGCGATGCAGATTTCCCGGAGGCGCTTGATAGCGGCCTCGTCGATGGCGCCGCTGGGCGGGCCGGGGTTCCGTTCGCCCAGCAGCGCGCCAAGGGAGTGCCTGAAAATATCCATGTGGAGCTCCTTGTCCCGTGTCAGGGGTCGGCTATGGTCAGGAAGGGTGGGACGGGAAGATGCCCCGGGGGTTCACGTTTGTCCCGGCGGCTTCAGGGTGCCGGGGCGGCTGTCCGGCGGGAGAACTGCCGCCGGGTCAGGGCGGCACCGCTCCGGCGGAGGCCCGACCCATGCCCTGTTCGGGCGGCCGGGGGCGTCCCCCCGTGGTGTTTCCGGCCTTGAGTGTTCCATGTCCTTCTCGAGGCCTTTCCCGCAGGAAGGCCGGGTAGTCCTCCGGCTCAGTCTTGAGATCCTTCTTCCGCGGGGTGCCCAGGGGCTCGGCGCGGGCGGCCTGCGGCAAACCATGACCGTGCAGTCTAACTTGCGCCCGAAACCGCTCTGCTCCCGCGAGCAGGCCCTGCACCAGTCCGACCTGGTACCTGCCCCGTGCCGGAACGGCAACTCCCGCCTTTCCGGTGCACCTTCGCCATGTTCCCGCCGGGCAGGGATTGCCCGCGGGGGTGCCCGGTGCCTGTAAGAGCAATAACAGGGCCAAGCCGGGAGAGCCGTGGGCATTGCCGGCGAGGAGGTGCTGGTAACGTCTGCGGAGCCGGCGGTATCCCCCGGTAATAATCCGGTTTTGACGGGAGCAAGTCATCCGGGACGAGACGAAGCTGGCCGGAGAGCATGGGGAACGTATTGCCGGACCCTGACCGGAAGCCGGTCGTGTCCAGTTGGTCCGCCTGGTTGCAAGGCGTTCAGGTCGCATATGGCTGGCAGGATTCCGATTGCGGAGAACCCGCTGGAACCAGGAGGCGGGTTCCGGGCGAGGTCTGGAGCCATGGCCCGACAGGCTCCGAGCGAGTGCACCAGGTTGAGGGGTTATCCCGCCCATCCTCCCTTGGCCCGAGAGTCTTTCGTGCGGTTCCGACCGGTGAAAAGCCGTCGTTGCCGCCTTCGGTCCCGCCGGCTTCCGTAGAACAGGGACAGGTTTTAAGTCGTCGCAGTATTCTCTCCGAGACTCTCTCCTGAATCCTCCCCAAACCTCCCCGGATCCTCCCCGGATCCTCTTTTATTCCTTCAGGAATCCTAAGTAATCCTTCAGAAATCCTTCAGGAATCCATCGTAAACCCATGAATCCCTTCGAGAGTTCTTAATACTATCTGAGAATTCACCATGAAATAATACCGAAAGCTGAACGCCCCCCTTCAGCCGGTTTTCCATGACAGGGGCCGGCAATCCTGCTCCGGATCCTCCGCATTGCCCCGGTACTGGGTTTGGTGTCCATGCGAAGCCTTTCGTGCCGAATCCTGTGGCAGTCAGTCTGTGGTGCGCCGGAAGGCGTCCCTTACCCATGACGCGCCTCGAATGATCCTATTCGGTCGCTACGCCGACATCGCGTATGGGTTCCGTCCAAGCGCCTCCCCGGCTCTCC
>JAITEZ010000206.1 GCA_031281735.1 Deltaproteobacteria bacterium
CCCCCGCGCGGCGTGTGCGGGCCGGGGGGGGGCGGGGGGGGGGGGGGGGGGGGGGCACCCCCCCGGGGGGGGGGGGGGGGCGGGGGCCTGGGCAGGGCAGAATCCATATATGGGGAGCCAGGCGTCTGAAAGGTCAACATGGAGTCGTATTATAGGAAACCGCCCGGAGGTTGGCAAGGCGCGGAAGGCCGTCCCCCGGGCCCTCCCCGCCCGCGCCCCTGGAGGCGCCACACGGGGCGGCGGGAGGGCAGGGCCCGGCGAGCGTCCCGGGAGGATCCCGCGGGCCCCGGCCCGGCCTCCCTGCGGCCGGCGGCGGGCGGCCCTTCCCCGCCTATCCCGCGTCCCTGTCGGGGATGACGGCCACGTTCCTCAGGGCGCCCGCGCCGACCGTTGCCGTCCTCACGCCCGCGACCGGCTCCAGGGCGGTGCGCACCAGATGGCGCTCCGGCGCGGAAAGCTGGGGGATGGACTGCGGCCGGCGGGCCGTCAGGGCCTCCGACGCCGCGACGTAGGTCTTCTGGAGGAGCCCCAGGTGCCTGCGGGCGCGGTAGTCCTCGGCGTCCACCATGACGCGCCTCGCCTCCTCGCAGGCGCCGGGGGGGATCCTGCGGGCGAGGAGGCTCCCCAGCACCGTCTCCAGGGCGTCCAGTCCCACGCCGCGGCGGCCGATGATGATGGCGCTGTCCGGGCAGCGCACGGTGAGGAGCGTCCCCGCCGCGAGGCGGACGGCGTCCCCCTCGGCCTCGAAGGTCATCAGGCGCAGGATCTCCTCCAGGATCTCCCGGGCCGCGAGCGTCCAGGGGCCCGGGGGGAGCATCTCGAAGCCCCCGGGCGGCGGGAGCGTCTCCGGCGCCGGGAGCACGATGAGATCGCGGGAGAACTCCAGGCCAGGCACGGCGCTGAAGTCCCCGGGGGTGTACCCCTCGTGCTTCCACGGGTGGAAGGGGAAGAGGGGGCCCTCCCCGCCCCAGAGGGAGGAGGCACCGAGGGCGCCTGCGGGCAGCGTGGTGGGGACGTTCGCGGGGGGGCGGGGCGGCGGCGGATCCCGGTCGGCCCGCGCCTCGGGGCCCCCGGGCCCGGCGGGGCGCCCCCGCGCGCCCGGGGGGCCGGGATCGCCGGCCGCCGGGGCGGCGGGAAGTGCGGGCCCCGGGGAGGCGGCGTCCGCCCCCGGGCCTGCGGGCCCCCCCCCGCCTGCGGGGCCTGCCGGGCGCGGGGCGGCGCCGGGGAGGCCGGAGGCCGCGGCGGAGGCCAGCGACTGAGCGCGGTACACCCGGATGCGGGTCTTGCGGCGGCCGATGCCGAAGATGCCGGGCGAGCCCGCCGAGAGCACGCGGAAGATCATGAGCTCCGGGGGGATCCCGAGGGATCGGGCCGCCCGGTTGATGGCCTCCTCCGGGCCTGCCCCCTCGAAGACGTCGGGATCCATGGCCCGGGGGCTCACCGGGCGCGCTTGCCGGCCGCGGCGGGCCTGGCGGCCGGCGGGGCCGCCTTGGCGTCGGGGTCGCGGTTGATGAGCTTCTGCTGGGCGATGGAGAGGACGTTGTTCACGAGCCAGTAGAGGACCAGGCCCGACGGCATGTTGAGGAGGAAGACGATGAAGAAGAGCGGCAGCAGCATCATCATCTTCGCCTGCATGGGGTCGCCCATGGCGGGGGTCATCCTCTGCTGCCAGATCATCGAGGCGCCCATGAGGAGCGTCAGGACCGGGATGCCGACGGGGGGGGCGAGGAAGGGGACGGAGACGTCGAAGCTGAAGAGGCGGTCGGGGGCGGAGAGGTCGCGTATCCAGAGCATGAAGGGCGCGCCCCTGAGCTCCAGGGCGTAGTCCAGGACCCGGTAGAAGGCGAAGAAGAAGGGGATCTGGAGGAGCATGGGCAGGCAGCCGCCCAGGGGGTTCACGCCGTGGAGGCGGTAGAGCGCCATCATCTCCTTGTTCATGGACGCGGGGTCGCCCTTGTACTTCTCCCTCAGCTTCTGGATGGGGCCCGAGATCTTCTGCATCTTCTTCATGGAGCGGTAGCTCTTGGCCGTGAGCGGCCAGAGGGCCATCTTGATGAGTACCGTGACCAGTATGATGGCCACCCCGTAGTTGCCCACGAAGCGGTAGATGAGCCGCAGGAGGTAGCCCAGGGGGTGCGCGATGAAGGAGAACCAGCCCAGGTCGACCGACCGCGAGAGCGCGTGCCCCTCGCGCCTCAGCGTCTCCGTGTCCTTGGGGCCGTAGAAGAAGTCGAAGCGCAGGCTACTCCCGCCGGCCCCGGGGGCGAGGTCGAGGGGGAGGGTGGCCGTGGCGGAGAGGCCCAGGCCCGGCAGCTCCCGGGCCTGGAAGCGGTAGGGGCTGGGGCCGGCCTCCTGCCCCCGCCCGGGGGCCGGCTGGTCGCCGAACACCAGCGCCGTCAGGAAGTACTGGTCCATGTAGCCCAGGAAGTCGGCGGAGGTGATTAGCCTCAGGGAGTCGAGCTCGGAGGCCGCGTCGTCCACCGTCTCGGTCACGAGCTTGCGGTTGATGAAGCCCGCCATGACGTTGTAGCGGTTCTGGCGCTCCGAGAAGGGCCAGGCGCAGACGGAGACGCCGATCCTCCCTTCCAGCCGCACCGCGCCGGCGTTGGAGAGGCGCAGCTCCTGGCCGACCGTGTAGGATCCCGCCGTGAACTCGTAGACCCGCTCGATGGCGAGGCCCGACGTCCTCTCGCGGGGGGTGAAGACCAGCCGCGCCCTGCCCCCCGGCGGCACCTCCAGCGCGTCCGCGTCGGCCTGGAAGAGCACCCCCCGCAGATCCGCCGCCGGGCCGCCGTCGGGGGGGAGGTAGACGAGGTTCATGGGGTAGAGCGAGGGATCGGCCTGGACGGGGCGGTTCACGAGCTCCTGGAAGGACTCCGCCTCCTCCCCTGCGGCCTCCCAGCTCTTGTATCTCTTGAGCTTGAAGCTCACAAGCCGGCCGCCCTCCTCGGTGAAGACCGCCGAGTACTCCGGGGTCTCGACCCGCACGCGCCGCGGGGGCGCGGGGGCCGCGTCCCCGCCGCCGGGCTGAGCGGGCGTCAAGCCAGCGGCGTCGCCCGCCGGGGCCGCCTCCCCTGCCTGGCCGGCCGGAGCCACCGGGACGCCCAGCACCCCCCCGGCGGCCGGCGCCTCCGTGGCGGGCGCGGGCGTCCTGGGAGGCGGCGGGAAGATGACGGGGTAGATGTAGCTCACGAGCATGAAGAACCCCATCATCACGAGCATGGTGACTACGACGCGCTTATCCATTGGAGACAGTCCTTGGGCTCAGGCCGGGAACCCGGCGGGGGGAGGGGAGGGGCGGCTTTCGGGTCCGGGCGTTCAGGTTTGGCGCGGCGGCGCGGCGATCCGGCGGGCGCGCGGGGCGCGCGCGGGATCCCGTCCCGGTGGGCGGGGGATCCGGAAGCGCCGGGGGCGGCCGGGGGCCGTGCCGGCCTCCCGCGCCCCGGCGGCGGGGCTCTGCGGGGTCGCCGCCGCGCCCCGGCCGGTCCTGGGGGGAGGGACGGGGTCGTAGCCGCCCCGGCACAGGGGATGGCACCGCAGGAGGCGCCAGGCCGCCAGGGCCGAGCCTTTCCAGAAGCCGTGGACCAGGACGGCCTCCAGGGCGTAGCCGGAGCAGGTCGGGACGAAGCGGCAGGAGGGCGGGGTCAGGGGCGAGACGCCGGACCGGTAGAGGCGGATCAGGAGGGCCGCGAGGCGGGCCGCCCGCGAGGGGGCCGGGGGAGGGGCGCCCGCTGGCCCCGGGCCCGCGGGCCTGGCGTCCCCGCGTTCACCCGTCCGCGCCCGGCGGCCAAAAAAAAAGGCGGCGGAGGCCCGCGGAAGGCTCCAGCGGAGGCTTCTGGCGCGGCCTGGCGCGGCCTGGGGGCGAGTGTCGGCGCGTCTCGGGTGCGGGCTCTCCCGCCTGAGGGTGGCCATGTCCGGGCGGAACCTTGCGGGGCCTCAGCGGCGGCCGTGGCCGTCCCGCCGCCCCCTGCCGCAGCGCCCGTCCCGGCGGGGGGAGGAGCCGCCCGGGGGGGCGGGTGTCCCGGGGGCCTCGCGGCCCCCGGATCCGGCGGGGCGGGGCCTCCGCGGCTGGCCGGCGCCCCCGGCGGGCGCGGGCTGCCGGGCGGCCTCGGAAAGCGACCTGCGGAGGGCCTTGACGAGCCGCCTCTCGCCCTCTCCCGGGGCGAGGGCGTGGAGGGGAGGCTCCGCCCGCGGCGGGTTCCTGGCCAGGAAGAGGATGTCCAGGCCCTGCGGCCAGAAGGGCTGCCGCAGGCGGAAGAACTCGCGGGCCTCCCGCTTGAGGCGGTTCCTCTCGACCGACTTCCCGGCCTTGCGGGTGGCCGTGACCCCCAGGCGGTTGCGAGCCAGGCCGTTGGGGGCGCAGACCACCGTGAAGTTGCCCAGGGAGACGCGGGAGGTGTGCCTGGCCCCCTTTATCCTCAGGAACTCCCGGCGTTTCCGGAGGCGGAGGTCCTTGGGCAGGCCGAAGCCGGACCCTCCCGGGTGAGCGGTCAAACGGCCAGTCTTCTGCGGCCCTTGGCCCTGCGGCGGCGGATGACGGCCTGGCCGCCCGGGGTCTTCATGCGGGCACGGAAGCCGTGGGTCCTTTTTCTCCTGATGTTGTGGGGCTGGAAGGTCTGCTTCATGGTGTCTGTCGAGCCTCGCGTCGCAAGCCTGCGGGGGAGGGCCCCCGGGGATAAAAACAGCCCCGGATGGGGCCTCGCTGATCATGTGCTGAATCTGGGACAGGGCCAGGCCGGAGCTGAAATTCCATGGGCCTGTAACATGCTTTGGGAAACCTGGAAAAGCGGCGGGAGTTCCGCCGCCGGAATGCCGGGAAAGGCGAGAGGCTGGGAAAGGTTGATTTGATCGGATGACCGGCCATGGCTTAAGGTATTCTGATATAGAACATAAAATAAAATTATAATTAAATTCAAGTTTTGATGTTTTAAAAATCCTTATGGAATGGGTCGGGGTGATGGGCAAGCCCTTGCGCTGACGCGTCAGGTTCCGGAGGTCTTGGCGCTGAAAGAAAAACGGCCTGAGGGTAACCCGAGCCTTTCAAAAGCCTTTGCTAGGGATATGCGGGGCGCTGAACAATGATCAGATAGAGGCTCAGATGCCAAGGCGGGATCAGCTAGAAGAAAACCACGCTTGTCTTCAATGGAATCCTATCGATACCAATCCGGCCAGTTGATCTTATGATAAGTCAGGTGAAGCTGATATCAGGATGAATCAGTATAATCAAATTGAAAATCGAACCAATCGGCAGAGCACCCTTTAATCGGCAGAGCACCCTTTGAAGATGAACGAACACACCTTGAAGATGAAACGGTGCCCGGGGCTGGGACGCCCGGGATCCAGGGGGATCACGGGAACGGCCATGGCGATCTTTTTAATATAGGCGAAAAGCCTCCCGCTGTCAATTATCAAGGGGTATCACGGGGGCCGGGCCGCCGGCCCGGGGCGATCCGGCGGCGCGGACGCCCCCGCTGGCCTGAGGCGGCCGGACGGCGGAAAGCCGCAGGCGGGGACGGGGCCCTTCAGCCGCGGCCGACGCTCTCCATCTCCTCCTGGGCCGTCTTGCAGGTTATGCAGAGGGTGGAGACGGGCCTCGCCTCCAGGCGGGCGATGCTGATCTCCTCGCCGCAGTGCTCGCAGATCCCGAAGGTCCCGTTGGCGATGCGCTCGAGGGCGGAGTCTATCTTGTTGAGGAGGTGTCGCTCCCTCTCGCGGAGCCTGAGGGTGAAGCTCCGGTCCGTCTCCAGGGTGGCCCTGTCCGCCGGGTCCGGGAAGCTCTCGGCCTGGGCGAGCAGATCGTTCACGGTGATGGCGGCGTTGCCGATGATCTCCTCGCGCTGCTCCAGGAGGAGGGCCTTGAATCGCTCAAGTGAGGCGGTGTCCATGGGGTTTGGGTACCTTTCCGGCATGACTCCGGCCGCGCCGCCCAGACGGCGGCCGGCCAGGTGACTCTCCCAAGGTGTCGCGGGCGGAGGCGCGGCCCCGGCATGGCGGCCGCGCCGCGCCATCCAGAGCCTTCTTTATTACCCTGGGACTCCCGAAAAATCAACGCCGAGGACGGCCTCGGTCGGGATCCGCTTGCCTTCCCGGCCGGAGTGGTCTAAATAGATGAAGCCGTAGCATCCGTCTTCCCCCGCGCGGCCCGGGTCGGGCCGCTGCCCCCCCCAGCGCCCCGGGCGCCCCGCTGGGAGCGGGGCTCTTTTTTTTCCTGGCCGCGGGCCCGGCTCCCCGGCCGCCGGGACCGGGCAGGCGGCGGGGAAGGCGGCCCCCGGCCGGGGGGCCGCCCCGGTGCGTTCCGGCGGGATTCCCGGCGAATCCTCCCCCGGCGTGGGAAAACGTCCTCCCTTTTCGACATATTTGTCAGGGAAACGGGACGTTTGCGGAGCGGCGGGGCCCTTCCGGGAGGGGCAAGCAGTTGATTTTATTGGATATCCTGCCAGCACTGGAAAAAGTCCCTGTTGCGCGCAATTGTTGCAAACCCCTTGTCAAAGTAGCCCCTTAGCGACATCGCCGGGCCCTCCGGGGCCGGATCGCGCCTTCCGGCCCCCCGCCTCCCCCGCCCGGGACGGGATCCCCCGTCCCCGGCGCCGCCGGATCGCGCCTCCCGGCCCCCCGCCACCCCCGCCGGGACGGGATCCCCCGTCACGGGCGCCGCAGGGCCGCCCCGGACGCCCGACCCATCCCCGACACATTCCCCGGCCCGCCTTCCCGCCCGTCCGGCACCCCGGACGCCGCCTCCCCCGACCCCGGCCCGGACCCCCCGGCCGGCGCCCCTCCTGCCGAACCCCCCCGCCTGAGGGCGGGAGATCCATACCGAACGAACCCGAGGCATCTCCCCCGAGGACGAGCACCTTCCCCAAGGAGCAGACATGACCAAAAGCATCCCCCGCGTTTCCGTAAAGGCCTCCATCGCCCAGACCGGCGCGACCGTCCCGGCGGGCGCGGGCGTCCCCCCGGCCGAGCTCTTCGGCCGGGACATCTTCAGCCTGAAGCTCATGCGGCAACGCCTCCCCAAGAGCGTCTACCAGCGCCTGCTCTCGACCATCGAGAACGACTCCCCCATCAGCCCCGCCGACGCCGACGTCATCGCCAGCGCCATGAAGGACTGGGCCATCGAGCGCGGGGCCACGCACTTCACGCACTGGTTCCAGCCGCTCACGGGGCTGACGGCCGAGAAGCACGACGCCTTCCTCACCCCCACCCCCCAGGGCGAGATCATCAACGAGTTCTCCGGGAAGATGCTCATCAAGGGCGAGCCGGACGCCTCGAGCTTCCCCTCCGGCGGCATCCGGAGCACCTTCGAGGCCCGCGGCTACACGGCCTGGGATCCCACGAGCCCGGCCTTCCTGCTCAGGTCGGGCGGCAGCACCACGCTCTACGTGCCCTCCATCTTCCTCTCCCACACCGGCGAGGCCCTGGACGCCAAGACGCCCCTCCTGCGCTCCCAGGAGGCGGTCTCCCGCCAGGCCATCCGGATCCTGCGCTTCTTCGGCGACGATGCGCCGACCAGGGTCCGCGCCATGGTGGGCCCCGAGCAGGAGTACTTCCTGGTGGACCGCAGGCTCTACAGCCTGCGCCCCGACCTCATCATGGCCGGCCGCACGGTCTTCGGCGCCCCCGCCGCCAAGGGGCAGGAGCTCGAGGATCACTACTTCGGGGCCATCAACCCGCGCAACCTCGCCTTCATGGCCGAGGTGGAGAACCGCCTCTGGGCCCTCGGCATACCCGCCCGGACCCGCCACAACGAGGTGGCCCCGGCGCAGTTCGAGCTCGCCCCCCTCTACGAGCAGGTGAACCTCGCGGTCGACCACAACATGCTGGTCCTGAAGATCCTCCGCGACACGGCCGCCGAGTTCGGGCTCGCGTGCCTCCTGCACGAGAAGCCCTACGCGGGCGTGAACGGCTCTGGCAAGCACAACAACTGGTCCCTGTGCGACGACCTCGGCAACAACCTGGTCGACCCGGGCCCCACGCCCTGGGCCAACCCCCGCTTCATGGTCTTCCTGGCGGCGGTCCTGCGGGCCGTCCACATCTACAGCATCCCCCTGCGCATCGGCGTGACCGGGGCCGGCAACGACCACCGCCTCGGCGCCAACGAGGCGCCCCCGGCCATCCTCTCTGTCTTCCTGGGCGACCAGCTGACCGACGTCATCAAGGCCTACAGCGACGGCGGCAAGAACGGCCCCGACTCCTGGCGCACTGGCGCCATGGCGCCGGGCGTTTCGGCCATGGCCCCGCTCGCCCGCGACATCACCGACCGCAACCGCACGAGCCCCTTCGCCTTCACCGGCAACAAGTTCGAGTTCCGGGCAGTCGGGTCCTCCCAGTCCATCGCGCCTGCCAACATCGCGCTCAACGCAGCCGTCGCCTGCGCCCTGGACGACATCGCCTCCGAGCTCGAGAAGGCTGCGGCGGGCGGCCTCACCCCCGAGGCGGCCGCCTTCAAGGTGCTGCCGGGCTTCTTCGAGAAGCACCTGCCCGTCGTGTTCAACGGCAACAACTACGATCCCGCCTGGGAGGTCGAGGCCGGGAGGCGGGGGCTGTGGAACCTCAAGGACACGGTGGTGTCCCTCGAGCACTTCACCGACCCCGAGGTGAAGGACGTCTACATCCGCCACGGCGTGCTGACCGAGCGCGAGCTCACCGCCCGCCAGGACATCCTCCTGGAGAACTACATCAAGGTCGTCCTCGTGGAGGCCCGCCTGATCCGCGGCCTGGGCCGCTCGTCCATCCTCCCCGTGGCCCTCGACTCCCTGAAGAAGGCGGCGGATCTCGTGAACTCCCTAAAGGGCGCCGGGCTGTCCCCCGCCGGGAACCCCCAGGTCAAGCTGGCCGAGAGCCTGGGCGAGCTGTCGGGCAGGCTCTCGGCGGATCTGGACGAGCTGGACGCCCAGTTCGAGAAGGTGGAGGGCGTCCACGAGCCGCTCGCCGCCGCCAAGGCCGTCCGCGACACGCTCCTCCCGCTCATGCTCAGGGTGCGCGAGCACGTGGACGCCCTGGAACTCCTGATTGACGACAACCGCTGGCCGCTCCCCAAGTACTGGGAGCTCCTCTGGCAGTAGACGCCCGCGCCGGGGGGCGGTCCGGCCCCCCGGCCCGCCCCC
>JAITEZ010000396.1 GCA_031281735.1 Deltaproteobacteria bacterium
CGATGGACCCGGACTGATAGACTGAATCGTTCCCTTGACCTCCAACCCCCCAGATTCACTGGATTATACACTATCATCCCCTTCGGACACTCACCAGAGAGAGTTCTACGGCTGTCTCGCCTCCTTCCAGGTGACCCGTGGGAGGGAATCATGCTCCTCAGATCCATAGCCTTACGCAGATATTCTCCTACCTTCACCAAGTTTCCAGGACCGCCGGGATGACAATAGCCAGGTCATATCATTAAGAACCACAGGAAACGTATTATTCTTCGCCACCTTCATGCGCTTTGCTACATCCATGGGCTCCCAATAGCGGGTAGCCCCTCCCCTTGCTTCTAGAGCCCTACCCTACTCTCCTGCTGTCCATCATCCCTCCCCTCACTCCAGCGGCTCCATCTCCAGGAGCCTCGGCACCCGCATTACCGCCCCCCCGACCTCCGGCCCCGCGTGGAACATCCGCGCCCGGGCGAGGATCCCCCCCAGCATGCAGTGGGCCTCCCCCTCCCCCTGCTCCAGGAGGTCGTGCAGGTGCACCAGCCCCCTGCTGGCCGGGCGGGCCCGGAACTCGTCCGCCCACTGGCCACCGCCCGGGCCGGGGCCCCCTCCCCCGCCCCCGAGGGCGTAGCCCGAGGTCTCCATGACCGGCTCCTCTCCCGCCAGCCCGCGCAGGAGATCCCAGGTGCGGTCGGCCTCGGCCAGGCGCATGAAGACCTTGACGCGGGTGTTGGCCGCTATCTGCTGGGCGCCCTTGCGGTCGGCCTCGGCTATGCCCGCGTAGTCCTGGCTCGCCACCACCGTGGCCATGCCCAGGCCCCGGCCCTGGGTGAGGAGGAACTCGAAGCCCGGGGTAACTATCGCCGCGTACTCGTCCACGACGCTCAGGAAGGGCCCCGTGCCCCGGAAGCTGGCGGGGAGCGACCCCAGGACATCCCTCTCTCCCCCCTCCACCCCGGCCCCGAGCCCCGCCGAGGCCGCCGAGCGGACGGCGGAGAGGGTGATCTTGCCGAGGCCCGCGAGCTCGGCGGGGCTCTTCTCCATGGAGGGGAGGAGGGTTACGAGCACCCGGCGGTTCAGGACCACGTCCCGGAAGTCCACCTCCCCCGCCTCGGCCCCGTAGATGTGGCCGTAGGTGTCGGTGAGGCTCGAGAGGGCCTTCCCGAAGTAGCTCTGGGCGTAGCCGTACTGCTCGTAGAAGGCCTGCTGCTGCTCCCGGCCCCTCCTGGGGACGAAGTTGCAGTTGAGGAGCGCGGCCCGGAGCGACTCACGGGACGTCTCCGAGAGGCGGGGGTCGCAGGCGAGCTCGATGCAGCGCTCCGCCGACAGGTGCTCCCGGACGGCCCTCACGGAGAGGGGGAGCTCCCCCTGGTCCCGCAGGTCGACGAGGGCGTACATGAGCCCCGAGATGAGCCCCAGGGCCTTGTCCGCGAAGATGGAGTTGCTCCCCCCCGCGGACGGGGGGATGAGGGACCCCAGGATCTGGGTGAGCGCGTCCGCCGACCCGGAGGAGAAGGGGTTGCTGGTGTTGGAGAGCCTCCCCGGACGGGGGGGCACGCCCGTGGCGTAGTTCAGGATCCGGAAGTCGTCGTCGCGCCCCACGAAGCGCGCCAGCTGCCAGATCTGCATGCCCAGCTCGGCCCCGGCCTTGGGGTCGATGTAGAAGACCCCCGACCCGGTGGCGAGCGCGTTGAAGGCCAGCGACACCAGGGCCGAGGTCTTGCCCGACCCCGTGGACCCCATGAGGAGCATGTGGGTGAGGACGTCCCTCTCGTCGAGCCAGAGCTCGCGGCCTGTCCCCTCCTCGTTGCCCAGGTAGAAGATCCCCCCGGCCCGCCGGAGCCCCCGGCCCCCCGGCCCGGGGGAGCGGGGGTCGGGGCGCGCCGCCAGCCGGGGGAGCCGGAAGGGGAGCGCGGCCCCGGCGGTGGCCGCCAGGTGCCCCAGGAAGGCCGCGAGGCAGGCCGCGAAGGCCGCGAAGCACCACCCCGGGAAGAGGAAGCCCGCGAGCGCGGCGGCCGCGACGATCTTGAGGGCCGCGTCCCGGTCCCTGAGGAGCCCGGCCAGCCGCTCCGCCCGTGACCGGGTGTCCCGGATGAGCCGCTTGCGGTCGGCTATCTCGCCCGGCTCGAGGCCCTTCCAGGCCCGCCGCCTAGGCACGGGCCGCCCCCCGCCCGCGGCCGCGGGACCTGTCCTCCCGGCCGGGCGGACCCGCGGCCCCGCCCCACGGGTTGTGACCGCCGGGCAGGGCGCGGCGCGGGGGGGCTACCGCCACGCGCCCGCCGCCGACCGCCTCCCCTTCCAGAACCCCTTCCTGCGCTCCTTCAGGCAATCCCTCCGACCCTCTTTCCGGCAACCATTCCTTGACCGCTCCCGGCACTCCTTCCTGACCTCCTTTCGGCACTCCTTCCTGACCTCCTTTCGGCACTCCCTCTACCCTCTTGCCCTCTTTCAGGCTCTCCTTCAGTCGCTCCTCCCGGCTCCCCTTCCAAGAACCCTTCCTGCGCTCCTCCTTGCGCTCCTCCAAGAACGCTCACTTGCCTCGCCTCCATCAAAGCGGTGAACCCATATCGACAGGGAATGGATCCATACCGGCAAGAAAGACTCAGCCGGACTCTCCCCGCAGACGGAACATCGGTGGCGGGACACTCCGGACGGAATCACCCCTTCCTGGAAACCCCTCGGGTCACCGATAAACCTGCAGTCTACCGCCG
>JAITEZ010000008.1 GCA_031281735.1 Deltaproteobacteria bacterium
CTTTTTCTTCTGCTTCTGCTGTCCCACGCGGACCTTGGCCTCGGAGCCCTTGGTCTCGACCTTGATGTGGGTGGCCATGTTGCAGTTGCCCAGGCGCCACTTGACGGTGGGGTCGGGGAACACGCCGCAGTATGCGGATCCCTCGACTTTCAGCACCCGTTCGCAGCCCTCGCACTTCTCGTCGGTGGGTCGGCAGGCCCCGCCCGTGAAACCGCAGCCGTTCTTGGACATATAGTTACACTCTCGACCTGTCTTGATTGTATCGCAATGCACGGCTTTCACCTCGCGTTGGGCCTACCTGGCGCGACCTTCCCGGGAGGAAGGCAAAAAACTGCCGGGGCCCCAGCGACGGGCCCCGGTCAGGAACGGCATTATCCGCGACTGGGGGCGGGTTGTCAAGGCCTTCGCCGTCTACGGTTCCCCGTTTCCCCCGGCCCGGTCGTGGCCGCAGGGCCCCGCGGCCGGGCGTGGCCCCCCGCCCCGAGCCATGCGGGCGGGGCCGGTAAAAACGGCCCCGTCGGGCCGCGCGAAACTTGGCAGCGAACTTGCTTTCCGAAAGCGCAAGGGCTGGCGCGGACGCCGCGGCGCCCGGAGGGGCGCCGCGGGCGCCCCCGGAAGGCCGGACTGGCCAGGAGCAAGGAGCTTGAAATGACGGCACCCACTCGCGACCCGGAACCTTTCAGCGATCTCAACCATTTCGAGACGGTGGCCCGGGTGATGGCCAGGGAGCTCGCGGGCTTCCGGCTGGCCTCCGACCCCCTGGACGTGGCCGAGACCCTGGAGCAGCTGACCGAGGAGATGGAGGACATGCCCCGGGTGATAGGCGACTGCCGCCGGGCCGTTGAGGCCTTCGGGGAGCTGGAGGCGACCCTCGACCGCATGTACTCGCTGGCCGACCGAGCGGTAGAGCTGGGGGACTCCTCCCCGGAGATCCTCGCGGCCGTGGACGGGGAGTTCTCGGGCTACGCCCAGATCGTGGCGAGGCTCGCGGGCGCGGGCGATTTCGAGGGCCCCTGCCTGTCGCTGGCCACCAGCGCCGAGGCGAGGGTGGCCCGGACCGTCCTGGCCTGCCTCTCCTCCGCCCGGCACGGCTTCGCCGCCAAGCTCGAGGAGCAGCGCCGGCACATCAACTCCGCCATGGGCGAGGCCATGGAGCTCCTGGCCCGCATCCTGGAGGAGGGGGACGAGCTCTCGCGGGAGACCCGGGACGGGCTCGCCTCGCTCCTGGAGACCGTGAGCGTCATGCAGGGGGGCTTCAACCCCGCGCGCCCCGAGAGGCGCCCGGCCCTCCTGAACTAGAAGGGGCGCGGGCTTGCCGGGCGCCTCCCGGGCGGCCGGCGCCGATGGCGCCTCGACGGCTGGAATCCCCCCTCCGGGGCGCCCGCGTGGCCCCGGGGGCGTGGCCCCGCGTGCGGCTAGGAGGCCGCCGGGGGCCGCCGCGGGGCGGGGCGGTAGATCCTCCCCCCCGTCGGCCGGGCGGGAGCGCCCGCCCCCCGGCGGCGGCCTGCCGGGCAGGGCGGACAGGGCCCCCGCCCCCCCTTCCGGGGGGGCGGGGGCTCCCCTTTCCGGGGCCGGGGAGGTGCCGCCGGTACCGCGCCGACTGCCGGCGATGCCGGGCGCGGTTTCCGGCGGCGGGACGCGGGAAAGGGCGGCGGATCCGCCGCCGGCAAGCGGACGGGCGGCCGGGGGCGCCCCGGGCCGTGCCGCCTCGCCGGGCCCGGTCCCCAGCGGCACAGCCCCTGGGGGCTGGCCCTCGGCGGCGGACGCCGCGCGGGGAGCGGGAATGCGGCGCGGCGAGGGATCCGGGGAGGCGGACGCCCGGGCCGGCGGCCGTTCCCCGGCCCGGGCGGTTCTCCGCCGGAGCCTACGGCTCCGGGGCCTCGTCGTCCGCCCTCAGCGTCACTGGGGAGGGGCCGAGCTCCAGGATCCTGAGGATGCCCCCGCATGCGTCCCGTAGGCAGGGATCGGCATCGTGTGCGGCCAGGGCGACGGCCCCGCCGGAGTCCGCCTTGGCGCGGATGAGCCCCGCCGCCTCGGCCCGCCAGCGCTCATCGAGGAAGGCGAAGGGCTCGTCCAGGAGCGTGAGGGCCCTTTCCGCGAGGAAGGCGCGCGCGAGGCTCAGCCGCCTCTTCATGCCGGAGCTCATGGAGGGGGGGCGGGCCCCTTCCGGGAGCTCGAAGCGCCGCAGCCAGCGGGCGACGCTCTCCCTCCGCGCGGGCCCGGGCATCCCGGCCGGGAGGATGTAGGCGAGGTTCCCCCGGGCGTCCAGCCAGGGGACGAGTGCGTCGTCCTGGAACATGAGGCTCGCGGGGAGGGCGCGCTCCACCGTCCCCGAGTCGGGCGCCAGTACCCCCGCCAGGATTTCGAGAAGCGTGCTCTTGCCGGACCCGGAGGGTGCCGTGAAGAGGGTGACCGTGCCCGGGCGGAGCGAGACGGTGGCCTCGGCGATGACTGTCCTCCCGGCGAAGGCCTTGGACAGGCGCGCGGCCCTCAGCAGTGGCGGGGCGGGCGGCCCCCACGCGGGGGATCCCGCGCCTGGCCTCACGCGCCGCCCTCCGCCGTCATCCGCGCGGCCCTGCGCCGCAGGGGGGTTATCACCAGGGACTCCAGCAGCAGCCCGAGGGCGATGAGGGAGAAGGCCCAGGCGTTCAGGTCCTCCATGTCGAGCCGCGAGTAGCTCCAGTAGATGGCGGCCCCGGCGCCGTCCGGGCTGCCCATGTACTCGGCCACCGCCGCGGCCTTCCAGGCGGTGGCGAGCACCGTGGAGAGCCCCGCGAGGTAGTAGGGGAGCACCGCCGGTGCAGCGACCCTGGCCAGCGTCCGGAGGCGCGGCACCCCGTAGAGCCTCCCCACCGCCAGGAGCCTCCCGGGGATGCCCATGGCACCCTGGGCCGTGGTGCTGAACGCGAAGGGCACGGTCGCGGCGAAGACCGCCGCGACCGGCACGAGGGCCCCCGTTCCGGCCCAGACCATGACCAGGGTTATCCAGACGATGGGCGGGCAGGACTGGATGCCCGCCACCAGCGGGCCGGCCAGCCGAAGGGCCCAGGCGGCCCTGCCCGCCAGGGCGCCCAGGGCCACGCCCGCCAGGTTCGCGAGCAGGGCGCCGAGGAGGCCCCGCAGGACGGTGGTCCCGAGGCCCCGGAAGAGCTCGAGGGAGGCCGCGAGCCGCCCGACGCGCCCCAGGATGGTCAAGGGGTCCGGGGCCAGGAGCGGCCCCAGGGCGAGCCTGGCCGCGCCCGTGAGGGCCGCCCAGGCGAGCAGGCAGACGAGGTATGGCAGGAGCGTCCTGGTTATTCGCAAGGGGATCCTTCCGCGCCGGGGGTGCCGTTGCAGGGAAAACCGCGTTATCAGACATTTGAAAAACCTGAAAGTATAAAAGGTGTATTAAATAAATAGTATATTAATAATATATATATTTATTTAAATTAAATAAATAATAAATATATAAAATATATTATAAGAAACTCGAGTGTCCGCGTCCGCGGAGTGACGGGAAGGGAGCCGCGGCATCGTGAACGGTGCCGCGCGGGGCCGCCGCGCCCCCCCCTCCCGCGGGGCCGGGCCGAGCCGGGCGGGGCCGGGCTCAGGGCTACCGGGCGCGGGGGCCCCCGCCCCCGCGGATGAAGCCCGCGGGGAAGCCCGCCGGGAGACTGCCGTCCTCGCAGAGTTCCGGCGCCGCGACGCACAGGAAGCCCCTGATCTCCTCCTCCGCCTCGGAGGCCCTCACCGAAAGCACCGGATCCCGGGCCAGGGACGCCGCCAGCACCGCGTCCCCCATGTTCCGGCGCAGCGTCGGGGGGAGGCGCCGCGCGGCCTCCTCCGGCCCGAGCCCCGCGCAGGCTTCGGCCCCGGAAGCCATGAGGGCCAGGAGCTCCTCGACGAGGGCGGGGTTCCCGCGGGCGAAGTCCGCGTCCGCCGCCACGCCCGCCTGGGGGAGGCGCGCCGGGCCGCCCGCGATCCGGGCGTGCTCCTCCTCGAGGCTTCCCGCGATCCGGAGGCCGGGGTTCCTGGCCAGCGCCGCCGAGACCCCCGGCTCCGGGATCAGCGCGGCCCTGGCGCGCCCGGAGGCGAGCTCCAGGAGCACCTGCTGGAGGGGGAGGGATTCCACCCTGAAGGAGGGCCCCCCCAGGGAGGCGATGCGGGCGAGCACCCCCGTCGCCGGGCCGGACTGGGGCGCGGCGTAGAGGGGGAGGCCGCGGGCGGCGAGGAGCCGCGCGAGCCCGGCGGGGTCGGCGGGGTACGCCTGGCCCGCCCCCCCCTCCTCGCCAGGCCAGGGCGCCGACAGGAACCAGAACTTCTTCCAGGCGGTCACCGCGAGGAGCTCCACCTTCGCGCCCTTGGCCGCCGCCCTCCCGAAGGCCTCGAGGTGGCCCACCCAGACGTCCCCCTTGCCGGCGAGGACCAGGCCCCTCAGGTCGTCCAGGGTCTTCCACTCCTCCACCAGGGAGGGCCCGCCGGGCCAGCCGCTTTTCAGGGCCTCCAGGAGCGGCAGGGCCGCCGTGGTGGCCCCGGCGGCGGTGTAGATAAGCGTCTCGCCGCGGGGCCCGTCGCCCGCCAGGGAGGGGCGGGCCGGGAACGCCAGGAGGGCGAGTGCGCAGAGGGCCGCCGCCCCGGCGGCGGCGAGCGGGGGGCGGGGCGCCCGGGGTGCCCCGGGCCCGCGTCCCGCTGGCGGCCCCGGTTTCCCGGGAGGCGCGGGGAGGGGTGCTGACGGCGGCATTGCGTGCTCTCTTTCGCTGGGGGGCGCGGGGGGGCCAGCCCGCTACTTCCTCCCGAACCTCTTCTCCAGCTCCGCGTAGGTGATGGAGAGGGACGAAGGCCTCCCGTGGGGGCAGAAGCCCCCCGCCTCCGCCTCGGCCATGTCGGCGAGGAGCTTTTCCATCTCCTCGAGGGAGAGATCGTGCCCGGCCTTGACGGCCGCCCGGCAGGCCACCGTGTGCAGCCAGGCCTCGGAGACCTCCCGGACCGTCTCCCCGGTCCCCGCCCCGTCCAGCTGGCTGTAGCTCCCGCGGGCGGCGGAGAGGATCTCGCGCAGGGCCTCGGCCGCGGCCTGCTGGGTCAGGATCTTGGGGATGCCCTTGAGGATCCAGGTGTCGCCCCCGAAGGGCTCCAGCCGGAAGCCCATGTGCCCGAGGGGGGCCTGGAGGCGCTCGAGGGCGGCCCGCTCGTGAGGGTGGAGCTCGAAGGCCTCGGGCAGGAGAACGTTCTGGGAGGGGAGCCCGTCGCGTTCCAGGGCGGCCCTGAGCCTGTTGAAGACTATGCGCTCGTGGGCCGCGTGCTGGTCCACGATGCGCAGCCCGTCCGGGGCCTCGCACAGGATATATGTCCTGGCCAGCTGGGCTATGGGGCGCAGGGGCCTCGGCCCGGACTCGGGCAGGATGCCGGGGGAGGCGCAGGCCCGCGCCCCCCCCGGCCCGGGAAGGTCCGGCCGGGGGACCGCGGCGGGGGCCTGCGGGCCGGGCGCCGCCGGGAGGGGCAGGCCCAGGCCGGAATCCGGGCAGGGGCCCGCCGGGGCGCCGGGAACCCCGGGGGGGGCGCCTGGCGCCGCGGGCCCGGAAGGGTCGGGGCCGCCGGCGGAACCCCCGGCGCTTCCCGGCGGTCCGTATCCGGGAAGGCCTCCGCCGGACGGGCGCGGCAGCGTGGGCCCCGTCCAGACGGGCCGCGAGCTGAGTCCGCCCCCGGGGCCGCCGGCGCGCGCGCCGGAGACGCCCCCCCCGCCCCCGCCGAGGTGATCGGCTCCCCGGTCGCCTGCTCCCCCGCCATAGGCGGGGCCGGCCCCGGGACCCGGCGCGTCCCAGCCGTCTTCGGGGAGCCCGTCCCCGCTGCCGGGCCCGCCGGGGTCCCAGGATCCGCCGGTCACCGAGAGCGGGGCGGTGACGGCCCTCTCCACCGCCTGGGAGATGGAGCTGAAGACCGTCCCGGGCCGCCGGAAGCGCACCTCGGTCTTGGCGGGGTGGACGTTCACGTCCACCTCGCTCGGGTCGAGGTCGATGAAGACCGCGCCGGCGGGGTAGCGCCCCGGCTGGAGCGTCCTGCCGTAACCCTGGGACACGGCCCGCAGGAGGAGCTTGTCCCGGACCGGCCTGCCCAGGACGAAGACGAAGAGGCCCGCCCCCGACCGCCCCGAGTGCTCGGGTCCGCCCAGGGCCCCCCGCACGGAGACGCCCGACCCCTCCCAGGAGAACTCCCGGAACCGGGAGGCGTGCGGGCCGCAGGCCTCCCGGAGCCTGGCGGGGAAGCCGTCCCCCTGCGCGGTCCGCAGGAGCTCGCGGCCGTCCGAGACGAGCGAGATGGCGAGCCCTGGCCGGGAGAGCGCGTAGCGCTGGCAGGCGTCCGCCAGGTGGGCCTCCTCGGTTGGCACGGACTTGAGGAACTTCCGCCGCGCGGGGGTGTTGAAGAAGACGTCCCGCACCTCGACGGTCGTGCCCTTGTTGGCGGGGGCGGGGGAGACCCCCGCGATCCTCCCCCCCTCCACCGTGACCTTCCGCCCCTCGCTCCCGCCCTGGGAGGAGACGATCGTGAGCCGCGAGACGGAGGCGATGGCGGGGAGCGCCTCCCCCCGGAAGCCCAGGGTGCCGATGTCCGTCAGATCGCTGTCCGGCCCCAGCTTGCTTGTGGCGTGCCTCTCCAGGCACACGAGGAGCTCCTCCTCGTTCATGCCCGAGCCGTTGTCGGAGACCCGTATGAGGCGCTTGCCGCCGGCCTCGGCCTCGACCTCGACGCGGTCGGCCCCGGCGTCGAGGCTGTTCTCCACCAGCTCCTTGAGGATGGAGCCGGGGCGCTCCACCACCTCGCCCGCGGCTATGCGGTTCACGAGGTCGTCCGGGAGAAGTCTGATGCGGCTGGTCACGTTCGGGAGAACCTCGCGGGCGCGGCGGGGGGGGGGCAGCGCGTGGGCCGCGGCGGGGCGTGCGGGTGAGGGGCCGCTGGCGCCGTCCACCGGGAGGGGCGCCGCCCGGCCCGCCGGGTCGGCTCCCGCTCCCGCCGGGCCGTGACGGGCGGGGCCAGCCCATGTATAATGCCAGCGGCGGAACGGGCCTCCTGTTCTTTCCGGCCGAGGGGACGCGGCCGCCCGCGTGTGGCGCGGGGGCGGCCGCGGCGCCCGACGGGGGCGGGGCGGGCGGCAGGGGTGCGGGTGCGGCCGCTGGGCTGCCCGTCCCGGCCATTATAAACGATTTCGCGGCCGGGGCCGCGTATGGGGGGTGACCGATGACTGCTGAGGACGGATCCGGCGCCGGGCTCGGCGCCCGGGGAAAGCCGCCGGAGGGCGCCGGGGGCGCCGCCAGGCCCGCGCCGGCGGATGCCGGGGAGGGCCCGGCCAAGGCCGAGGCGGGCGTGGACTGGTTCTTCGTGCTCACCGCCCCCGTCACCAGACTCCGCGACAAGATGATGATCCTCGAGGCCGACGGCCTCTCCTTCGCCCCGGCCTTCAGGGCCCGCGCCGATGGGGAGGCCTTCCTCGCCCGGCTCGCGCCGCCGGAGGAATACTCGGTCCAGGCCATGCACGTCCTGGATATCAGGGAATTCGCGGGCTCTGAGAAGTTGGCGGCCCTGGTGCTCGATGCCGGGGGCCGCATCCTCGGGGCCCTGGCCGGCGAGATCCCCGGCGGGGGCCCCCGGACCGGGGGGTGACAGCCGGCGGCCCGCCGGCCTGTCCGGCGCGGGACGCGCCCCGCGCCGGGAGGGAAGGGTTGCGGCATGGAATCACCTCTCAGCGACGGGCCGGTCCTCCTGACCGGGGCCACGGGATATCTGGGCCGGAGGATCCTGGAAATCCTCCTGGCTGAGGGGTGCGCGGTCCGGGCGCTGGCCCGCGGCGAGTCCCCCGGCCTCCAGGCCCTGGGGGCCGAGATCGTCCGGGGGGAGCTCCTGGATTACGAGTCGCTGGCCCGCGCCGCCTCGGGATGTTCGGCCGTGATCCACTGCGCGGCCCGGACAGGTGTCTGGGGGCCGCTGTCGGTCTACATGGAGGACAACCTCCTGGGCACCAGCAACTTGCTCGCCGCAGCCCGCGCGGCGGGCGCGGGGGTCTTCGTCCACACCTCCAGCCCCAGCGCCGTCTACGACGGGCGGGATCTGGAGGGCGTGGACGAGGGCCACGCGGCCCTCCCCCCCCCCCGCTTCCCCTACGCCTACAGCAAGGCCCTGGCGGAGAGGGAGGCGCTCGCGGCGAACGGGCCCGGCTTCAGGACGGCGGCCCTGAGGCCGCACCTGATCTGGGGGCCGCGGGATCCTCATTTCCTGCCGCGCCTTTGCGCCATGGCCCGCTCGGGGAGGCTCAGGCTCTTCAAGGGTGGGCCGTACCTGGTGGATCCCACCTACATAGACGATGCCGCCCGGGCGCATCTCCTGGCGCTCCGGCGCCTCCGGGAGGGGGACGGGGCTTCCGGGAAGGCCTTCTTCCTGGGCCAGGGCGAGCCCGTGGACTCCCGCGACTTCATCAACGCCCTCCTCGCCGCGGCAGGGATCCCGGCCGTCAGGCCTTCGGTGCCGCCGTCCCTCGGCCGTCTCGGCGCCCGTCTCGCCGAGGCCCTCTGGCGTCATCTCAGGCTCGCGGGGGAGCCCCCGGCAACCTATTTCACCGCGCTCCAGCTCACCACCAGCCATTATTTCGACCTCGGCCGCGCCCGCGATCTCCTGGGATACCGTCCGGAGGTCAGCCTGGAAGAGGGCCTCCGGCGGCTCAGGGAGAGCCTCGCGGGCGGGGGGTGAGCCCGGCGGCCGTCCCCAGCGGCCGGCGCGTCCGCCGCGCCGGTTCCGGCCCGGAAGGCCGGGATCCCCGCGCGCTGCACCGGGTTGGGGGCCGTGGCGGACGCGCTGTCAATTTCATTCGATGTGTTTTTTCCTGTCGCATGGTTTTGCCGGTCAGGGTCGGCGGTACCTCAATGCCGGCGGTTGCGGGTTTAACGGGAACCCGCGTGCTCGCCGGCGCCCCCCGCCCGTTGCCTCCGGTAACCCGCGCGGCCGGCCACGTCGGCGGCCCATAAACCCGCTCGACACGCGGCGGCGGCCCGGCCGATGGCGCGACGCCCCCTGCGCCCCACCGCCGGGGATGGCGAATGGGCGCTTTCCCCCAGGCGGGCCGAGAGCCTTCGCCCTATCCGGGTCTTCACGCGCGCAAGTCAGCCGGGGAGAGTCCCGTGCCGAAACGCCTGCAGTTCATCACGCCCCTCCTGCTCGCGTTCCCCCTGTCCGCCGCGCCCCTCCCCGCGGACCCACCCCCTCCCGGCGCCCGGCCCTTCCGGGACGGCGCCCGCCATGGACTACGCGGTCTGGGAGGCCTTCGAGGTGGCGCCGGAGGCGGCCGGGGGCCCCGCCCTGCGTCTCAGGCGCCCTACCTCCTACGCCCCCTTCCCCAAGGACACGGGCCCATCCTTGGGGTTTTCCTGCGCGGGGGCCGGGAGGAGGGCTTCCTGTCGTCTCTGCCGGTATTGACGGGCCCCGATCCGTTTCCGGATCAGGGGCCCCTCCCGGATCGGTTCCGGAGACGGCTGGGACGCCGAGGCCCTCTCCGCCTTCTGGGGGGTGGGGGGCTGAGACGGGCTCTTCCGGGGATCACCGACAGCCGGGAATTCCTCAGCCGGGGCTTCCCGGCCCTGGAGCACTCCATGTGGCCGGAAAGGGGCCGGAATCGGCGTGGAGCCGGGACCACGTGCTGACCCGCGTCGTACTCCACGGGGGGCGGACCGTCTGGCTCCGATGCATTTACTAAGTGGGCAGGCCTGATACCGCGTGTGTGGAGGCGCTTCGGGAAAGACCCTTGCCGGGGTGGGCATGCCTTCCTTCCTGGAGAGCCTTGATTTCGCGGGCTGGGTGCGGCGCACCCCATGCCCCTGATGGCACGGGCGGTCCCGGAAGATGAGGGTGTCCGGCGCGTGGAGCGGCCTCTCACGTAGGTCTCGGGGTCTCTCGCTTCCCCTCTTTCTTTCTCTTCCCATCATCTTCCCAGATCCTATATTCTTTCATTTCTCCTTCTCTTGTTGTCTCTCAGTCTCCTTTACTTGCCGCCTCTCAGTATCCCAGGCATTCCATACTCCCGGTCGCCCGGTCTTCCGCCAGTAAGGTGCTAGTGTTTAGAAAGCGCTGCTGACAAATCTTGATTCCACAGTAACCCCCCCCTCCAGGCCAGTCTGATGGGTTATTGCGTGAGAGGGAAGATAAAACTCAATTTGGACACTTCAGAAAGACGTGTGCACTTCTAATCGCGTGCTGCTCTCCTGTCGCTTACCACTCTCATGGCGGTCAGCCCTGTTATCCCGACCGTTTCCCGTTTTTCTGCTTTTCTCCTTGCTGTCAGGTTTCTGCCGGGGCGGACGATCCGACTGTCCGGAATCCCGCCCCCGAGGGGGCATCTTGACGACCCGCAGAATCTACCGCGCCCAATCACGAGGTTGACGACCCTCCTGACGTCCATGCCGAGCATCTCGAGGAGGTCCGCTCAGGAAACCTTGAGGGTGCCCCGGGTTCCCAGGCTGCCCGTCCCCTGCACCCTTTTGGCGCCTCGCTCACGGCGCCCTCGGCGCCGTCTCGATGCCCGGCCTCAGCGGCGATCCCGGGCATCCCCCGTTCAAGGCGCCGTCCCTCGCGTCCTTGAGGCCGGAAAGGCCGTGCCTCGACGAGGCGCCCCGCCTCGCTGGCCTCACGGGGCACAGGGCCCCGCGGCCGCCCCTGTCTGGGTGCGAGGTGCAGGCGTCGCCGCGCCGGCTCACCGGCGTCCTGGCCGCCAGCCCGCCGGTGCACCCGTCAAGGGTTCCCTCCCGACGGTCTTGCCGCCCGCGGGCGTGAACCCGGGATCGCCCGCCTCCGCCCCGGATCCCGGAGGAACCTTCAGGCCGCCGTGCCGCGAGGCGACGATCCCGGCGCCGATCCCCCCGCCGGGCGCCCGGTAGCGCCCGGCGCCGCAAGGGCTGTCGCCGGGGACGGCTTTCACGCCGGGATTCTTCCTCTTCAGGTATTCAACGGGGCCATCGGTGGCACTGGGACCGCTCCCTTGCGCACCTTCGGCCTTGACATATTCCGCGAGATTCAGGCGGGGGCAATGGGCCCGCTCATCCCGGTGGGGGAGCACACCTCGGCGGCCTGGAGCTTGCGTCCCTCCGCCTCTTTGCCCCTCTGCAGGCCGCTCCGGTGTCATGCGGGCTATGGAGACTGTCAGCGGCGGCGTCCTTGGGTCCACCAGAGCCGGAACGGCGGCCCGCCCCCCTCTCCGCCCGTGACCGCGTTGCGCCGTTCCCGCACGGGTCTCCGCCGGAAGCCGGAAATCACTTCCGACATTGAGGCGCGGGTCTTGCCGGAACCGCCTGGCGATGGTCGTGGCGTCCGCGGCCATGGCCTCTGTCAGGAGGCGCCTCCTCTCCTTGCCGGCCTGGATGCATGGGTCGCAACCGGCCTTCCGGGATTCGACGTGCCTGTCCCAGATCCCCCGGCCGGGCCTGGCGATCAACCGCGGGCTCTTTCCTTGAACCCCCTCAGGAAAGGGTGACGGTCTCCCGGAAAGACCGCCCCTGGGAGGGTCTTGATATCGGAGCTGACGCGGGTGGAGCCGATGCGGACGACGGAGGCTCCACCCTGAAGGCCCGCAGGGAGGCGGACGGCATTTGCCCGTAGGCGGCTTCCTGACCTCCTGCCACCAGGGACCTCTCCCGGAACGTGATGTGCGTCTTCCCGCTGTTCCTGACAGCCTCGCCAGGCGCATGGTCCGGAAGCCCCTGCGGGTATTTGACGAAGGCGTCGCGTTAGAGGGTATGGAGGGCCTGCTTCGCCGCCAAGTCATTCATGTCCTGAAGTTTGCAGAGGCCTGTGAGGGTGTCGATGGCCTTCGAGGGCCTTCAGTCCCGTTCGTGGCAACGCCTGGACACGGGCGTCGCCAGGCTCGGGATCAGGGGGCACGGGCTGCCTGAAGACATGTACACGGAGTTCTCGTAATCGCCTTTCTGTCCCTTCATCGGGGGGGTGATCTAGCGTGTGTAAACCGGAGGGATAATTGATTCTTTCTCTGTGAAGTATGCTGACATGGCCTTGAAACTTCTTAGCACTCACGTCTTGGATGCATAATAACAGTAATGGAAATTGATATTAAATATTATATTAAAAAAATATGATTTTATAAATATTTTAAATAGTATATTATATTCTATATAATAAAAAGAATAAAATATATATCTGTATTTAAAAAAAATAAAGTAATATATTATATATATATTATAATAAAATATATAATATAAAAAATTATAAATAATAAATCTTTAATATTATTTTTATTTAAAAAATGTAACCCAAAAACAATGTGAAGGGGGGTTATAGTGGAAACAGATCCTGTCCCTCTGATTCGCGCGCGTACCTGCCGACCGTGGTTGCCGTCATGTCGGAAAGAGGGAGACAAAGGCCAATCCCTCCATGCCCTGGCAACTCGGCTAAGGTTCCGAAGAACAGCCGCTGCTCCCGGTCACCAAGTATTCGGCTCGCAATCGCGAACCATTTGATTAAGGTGTACACCGCGTGTCATAGCGGGAGGGTTATGTAGTACTTTTAAATTACTAGATGCGTATGGAAGGTGATATGGCTAATGTATGCTTATTAATATATAGATATTATATAAATATATAACATTAATAAAATAACGAGATAATTAAAATTCAACATTTATTCTCTGGTTGGCCCGCAATCTCCCTCCGGCTGACGCCCGTAAGAACCTGTGCCGCGATCCATTCGTAGGCTCGCAGTTCCTGGGATGCCGGCCAGTCAATGTAATAGTTATCGCAGGTCAAAAATTTTCTTATGTTGGTCGAAGTACTGTTGCCGTCACGTAACGGCTGGTTATGAGCCATCTAACACGAACGCTAATATTATGTTACTAGACGTAGGCCGTATTGAGGAAGTGACTGCTATAATAATTTGGTGACGGCACTAAAAATTGCAGGCGCTGGCGGCGATTATCACGAAACGATTATGGGTGACGTACAAATATTTATAATTCCCCTATTGACTACGGTAGTACGGCATGCTATCATTCGTCCAATAGAAAACACCAAGTTACTGCATGTCACGGCATGCAAAGCCAGTGTTGGGTCGACTACGTCTCATCTGCGATTGGAAGCCTCCCCCTCCCCCTCCCCCTTCCCCTCCCGATGCCGCCGCCGTTCATGATTCCCGGACAGAATCGGAGGGAGCAAATGCTCACGCCGTAACTGCGGCACCGCCTCAGTGACCTGGTTTAATCGCTCCTCCGCATGTAGCTGACTACAGAGCAAGCGAATCGGCTCAAAGTACATGTGCCGTGTCCCACGCCCGTACGTGGCGAATGTCTTTCGTGTCATCATCGCTCGGGTTCCGGCGTCTTTACGGATTCTCGAGATACCGGAGAGCCATCGGACAGGGGGGTTAGTTGCGGGAGCATCTGGGGCCGAAGGCCGCCGTCCCTCCATGATCCTTGAGCTGGTGGGGGCAACGGTCACCGTAGCGCCAAGAGGCGAGCGCGCCACGACTGCCTGAACTGCGTAGGCGGGAGCCGTCACGCCCGGGGAGAGAGCCGATCGCTGCAAGGAGGATCCGCAATCATATACGATATAGTTTGACAGTATCTATCCGGCGTTGGACTGGGATCGCAGACGCCCGGCAACTAATCGCGTGCTCTGCTGGATAGACTGCCACCGCAAGAGGGTGCGGTAGGCACACCAGCGAACCGATACCGATCAGTGGGAGATATTGTTTCAGAATATGCCTCAGGCCGGTATTTACGTGTAAATGAGGTAACCCGCCCACATCCATCTCCGCCAAGGCAAACACTTTCGATTGCCGATGACAATACCGCGAGGATCGCGCTTCCCTCCCTCCCTCCCTGCCAGTCTGCCTGCTAGCACCCAGCTCGACACGGCAAGACACGGTGGACGTGACAACATGGTTACGATAACCGATGACTTGATTAATATCTGCTCGTTTAATGTGATTTCCCGTGAACAAGCTGCTCATCAAGCTAACCGCATTTGGCTTCGGCGGCAGGATCAGTTAGAGGCGGGCGAGGCCTGCCCCCCTGTCCGGCCAGGCGGAGGATTCCTGCGCAGGTGCCCTGATCGGGTTGAGGCAGACGATTCAGAAGCACTTCTAGTTGGTTCATATCACTACAGGTACAGGATCACAACCGCGCCACCCTAGAGCATCAACCCAAGCTCGATTTCCTTGTCGGCAGGGCTCGCGGGTACCGGAACACGGATGGCTTCAGGCTGATGGTTCAAGTCCTCCGAGGATTCTACCCCCCCCCCCTGAACCACAGCAGGAAAGCAGGCAGGCAGGCAGGCAGGCAGGCAGGCAGACAGACAGACAGACAGACAGACAGGTATAGTAGGGGTTATTTAATGATATCATAAACGGAT
>JAITEZ010000016.1 GCA_031281735.1 Deltaproteobacteria bacterium
CACACACCCCCGCCCGCTGTCCGCCTCCCAAGCGCCAGGGCGCGCGCGATCGCGCCCCTCCGTGCGGGCGGCCGGTGCCGTTATCCCCGCCGTGTCAAACTTCAAGATGTGCATGACCCTTACGCGTTTATCGTGTCCCGGAACTGCGCCACCGCGTGCCGGGCCCGTACGGCGCGGTTCCGGGAAGTGCCTGGCCCTCCCGCGCCGCCCCGCGCGTTGAACTGCCGCCCGAGCGGATCCCGCCTCATGCAGGCCAGTAGCGTCTCCCGGCGGGGGCGTTTCCTCCGCTCCGGACCGCCTCCCGGGATCCCGTGCGGCCGCGCCGGGTTTCCGGCGTCCCCGGGCTGGTCGGTCCAGGCGGGCGGGCTTGCCGGTCCCGCCTTCCCCGCCCCCCGCGCGGGGGCGGGGAAGGAACCGGCGGCCGTAGCGCCCCTGCCCGCGGTGGGACTCCTGGCACACGGGGATGAGCTTGTATATAATAATGGCCCGGAGCTGGCCTTTCGCGCCCAGCGCGTTGTTTACCCGCTCCCGGCCGCTGTCCTTCCGGGCTTTTCCGGCAGTCCCTCCGGATCCGCCCTCAGGCCCCGCCGGCTCCCGTTCGGCGGACGCCCGCGACCGCCACGCAGGCCTCCCCTGCCCCTGCGGACAGACCGTCCCGCCTCGTCCCTCCCTTCCGGTGCCCTCGCCAGGTCCCCGTCCTCCCCCGCGCCGCGCCGCGCGTTTTCCTGGTCTCCCAGCCTCGGCGGCGCCGGCCCGGCCGCCCGCCGCGCCTCCCAGCAATCTCCGCCTCCCCGTCCGCTTTCCGGCGGGGCGGTGCACCTGCCGTCCCCACCGTCCGTCCCGGGCGCGGGCCGGGCGGCGCGCGCCACTTGCGTCCGCCGCCTGCCCGCCCGGATCGCGGCTGCGGCCCCCGGCGGCCGTGACGGCCCGCCTGCAACGGGGCCCCGGACGGGTGCGCCTCGTCAGGAGGGGATCCCCTCACGGTCGGACGCCGGTCCCGGCGGCCGCCGGGCACCGGCGGCGCCCCGGGCAAGGGCATCGGCGGCTGTTTTGCGAGTATTTCCCCGCCCCCGTCCTCCCTCCCCCCCCGGCGACTCCCGGTTCCGGGTGGCGGGAGAGGGAGGACGTGGGCGGGAGATGGCGGACGGGAGCGAACGGGAGGATCCGGCATCATGAAGATCCTGGTTGTCTACTCCACTCAGACCGGAAACACCAAGACCATCGCCGAGGGCCTGGCCAGCGGCCTCGGGGAGGAGGCGGAGCTCTTCCCCGTCGCAGAGGCCCCGGAACCGGCGGGGTACGATCTGGTCGTGCCGGGGTTCTGGGTGGACAAGGGCAGGGCCGACAAAGCCACCCTCGGGTATCTCGAGAGGATCCGCCGTCAGAAGACGGCCTTCTTCTTCACGCTGGGGGCCTACCCGGACTCCCCCCGCGCCGAGGGCGTGGAGAAGGCCACGCGGGAGGCCCTGGAGAAGGGCGGCAACACGGTCCTGGGATCCTTCAGGTGCCAGGGGAAGGTGGATCCGGAGGCCCGGGAGAGAACGAGACGGAAGCTCCCGCCGGATCACCCCCACGTCAGGATGACGGAGGAGCGCAGGGCCCTCCTGGCGGAGGCGGCGAGGCACCCCGACGGGGAGGACGTCCGGAGGGCCGCCGAGTTCGGGGCGGAGCTGCGCGGGAAGGCCGGCTGAGGCGGCCCTCCGCGGGTGCCGCGGCGGAGGAGAGGATTGCGGGCCAGGTAATCCGGGGCAGGGAGGCGAGCGAAAGGAGGTTCCTCATGAGGGCCTTGACCCATGAGGAGATCGGCTTGCTGGCCAACAAGGCCAAATGGGCTACCATAGTGACGGTCCGCCCGGACGGGCGGCCCTACGCCATCGAGGCCACCCCGTTCTACATGGGCGAGAACGTCTGCTTCATGATCAACCCCAAGGGAGGCACCCGGAGGAACCTCTGCCGCTCCGACCGGGTTCTCCTGAAGATCACCTACGCCTCCCGCGATCTCTCCCTCTGGGCGGGGGTCACCCTGGAGGGGACGGGCTCCTTCTCGACCGACCCGGAGGCCATCGTCCGGGGCTGGGGGATCCTGGGGGAGGTCATGGGGATGGATTTCTCCTCCAAGGCCGAGAGTTTCAGCAGGACCCCCGAGCGCTCCCCGCTCTTCATGGTTAGGCTGGACGGTGCCTCCGGGCGGTGTAGCGCCAGGGAGGGGGAGGAGATGCCGAGCTACTGGAAGGTCTGAAGCCCCGCCTCCGGCGGCCGGCGGGGGGGGCGCCCCCGGGCGGGGGAGGCTGGACGGCCCAGGCGCGGCGGGACTCTGCGGCGGCTCCCGGACGTATGCCCCGGCGCCGCGCCCTCCCGGGCCGCCCCGCCGCCTGTCACTGGCGCCCCGCCGGATACCGCCCGCCCAGGGGCGGGATCCGCGGGTGGGGAGGGGCCGCGCCGTGCGGTTTCCGGGAGGGGGGGATCCCGGCCCGGCCTGAAACGGGCGTGGGCCCGGCCCGGCCGGGAAGCGGCCGGCGCCCCCGCCCCCCGCGGGGGCTGCGGCGCGGCCGGAGGATGCCGGCCTGCGGGGCCTTCCGGGCCCTACCGTCAGGCCGGCAGGCGGCGCATGGCGGGAGGGCCGGGGCGGATGGACGCCTGAACCCCGCGGCCGCAGGACGGGGCCGCCCCTCTTCTTTGCAAACCGGATGCCGTGGGCTATGATCGGGCCGCAGGGGCAGCGCCGTACGGCCCGCGCGCCCCCGGGCACCGGCCCCGGACTCGTCCCGCCCCCTGGCAGCCCTACTGGCCCCCGAGGCTCCCTTGCCGCCGCCCCGCAAGCTCAAGAAAATTTTACTGCTGGCGTTCCTCGCCCTGTGCGCGGCCCTGCTCCCTGTCATGGGGGTGTCGCTGTTCCAGGAGCTCTACAGCAAGCAGCTCTGGGATCCCCGGCACGCCGCCCTCGTGAACGGCAGGCCCGTCCTCCGCGAGGAGGTCGAGGAGGTGCTCAAGGCGGGCCTGTACCCGCCGCTCACGGCGGAGGGCGGCGAGCCCGGCACCATCACCATGCGGCAGATCCTGGACAAGCTCATCGAGGAGGAGCTGGTCCTCCAGGCGGCGGAGCGGGCCGGGCTCACAGTGACCGACGAGGAGGTGGGGAGGTTTCTCGAGGGGCATATGCTGGCATGGGGCTGCGGCGAGGACGCCCGTCAGGGGTATCTGTGCCGGCTTCCCCGCGGCGAGGAGCTGGAGTCGCTTGCCGCCTCCCTCCGGGAGCGCCTGCTTCTCCAGAAGGCCGTCGCTTACGCGGCGGGCCGCCTTGGCAGGCGCGCCGCCCGCGACTGGGAGCGCTTCCTGGCCGAATGGGTCCAAGCCCATACGGTGCCGAGGGTCTACGAGGTGCGGGCCCTGCTCTCCGAGAAGAGCCCCGCCGCCCTGGGGATCCTGCGTTCAGCCAAGGCCCGGGCCGGGGGGCTCGGGGGGCTCGTGGACAATCTCAAGGCGGCGGGCGCGGGCTGCATCGTGTCGGACCCCATCTACCTGGATCCCGGCAAGGCGGCGGTCGCCCTCGCCGGGGCGGGGGATCTCGGGAAGGCGCTGGCCGCCGCCGCGGGGGACAGCCAGAAGCTCACGGCCCCCTTCGAGCTTGCTGAGAGCTACGCGGTGCTCGAGATTCTCAAAGAAGTGCCGCCCCCCACCCCGGAGCAGATAATCCAGGCCGCCCGCGCCGGGTACGAGGGCCGGGTGGCCGACGAGGCCTTCCGGGCCTTCGTGCGCGATCTTTACAAAGAAGCCGAGATAGTGATAAACCCCAACTTCCCCGGCTCCGCCCCAGCCGGCAGGGGCCTCCAGCTGCCATCGGCCTCCCGCGGCCATCCTGAGGGGGCCCCCGGGGCCCTGCCGCCCACCGAGGCCCCTGCCGCCGGGGCGGGAGAGGGTGCCGGGGAAGAACGGGTCGGCCCCCCCGCCGGGGAAGACCAAGCCAGCCGGGGGGCGAGAGCCGAGGGCGCGGCCGGGGACCCGCCGGGCGGGGCGCCCGGCGGGTCCGGGAAGCCCGGCCCTGCGGATGCGTCCGGGACAGCGATCGGGCGGGCCGGGGGTTCCGGAGACGGCCGCGCCCTTCCGGGCCGGATCCCCGGCCGGGCGTCCGGATGGGCGGTCGGGGCCGAGGACGCCCCCGTGCCTCCGCCAGCCGCCGGGGGTGGGGCGCGGGAGCCCCGGCCAGCGACGCGCCCGTCCCCCGGCGAGACAGTGATACGGGACGGCGCCCAGAAGGACCGGGGCGGGCTCTGAGACCCCCCGCCCGTGGCCTGGGGCGGGGGGCGGCCCCTGGGGACACTCCCGCTGGCCCCCCCAGAGGCATGGGCCGTCCGAACCAGCGCCGGCGTGCTTCCCGGCGGCAGTGCGGGCCCCGGTTTGGGTTTGACAGCAGATCCGCGAAATAATACAATCCTCGCATCACCTGATAGAGCTTGAGAACGGGGGCGGGGCCCCCGGAGGGGCGCGGCGGCTCCCGGGGAAGGCGGAACGGACGCCAGCGGGGGGCTAGCCAGCGTTGCGGCCGCAGCCCCATACCACTACGCGGG
The DNA here is from genome assembly GCA_031281735.1 of Deltaproteobacteria bacterium. GTDB lineage: Bacteria > Desulfobacterota > Desulfarculia > Adiutricales > Adiutricaceae > JAIRZX01. The sequence continues at coordinate 4,566 of JAITEZ010000016.1, forward strand.
CCCGCGCTTGCGGGCCCTACCGGATCGGTGCCCCGGGATACCGGCGGGCCGGCCCGACGGCCCCTTTCCACTCAACCTCGAGAAGGAGGAAGCGCCCGCCAGGCGGGCCGCGCCACTGGCCCGACCTGCGTGGCGCGACCCAGGGCCTCTCAAGCGTTTGACCAGATGATTTACGATGGTTCTGCAAACAAAAACGGCGACAACGGCATGGCGGACGTCCAGAACAGGACGGACACCAGAAGGATCAAGATCGACCAGGTGGGGGTCAAGAAGATCCGCTACCCGGTAGACGTCAAGGACAGGGAGAACGGCTCGCAGAGGACGGTGGCCTCCGTGAACATGTTCGTGGAGCTGCCCCACAACCACAAGGGCACCCACATGTCCCGCTTCATCGAGATCCTGGCCAAGCACCGCACCAGCATATCCTCGTCCACGATACCGAGCATCCTCTCGGACATGAAGGAGCGCCTCCAGGCGGAGGCCGCCCATCTGGAACTCTCCTTCCCGTTCTTCATGGAGAAGAGCGCCCCGGTGACGGGGGCGGTCGCGCTCATGGAGTACGGATGCGTGCTCTCGGGTACCATCGCCGCCGGAAGCGAGCCTGACCTGACCGTGGCCGTGGTGGTGCCGGTCACCACCCTCTGCCCCTGCTCCAAGGAGATCTCGAGCTGCGGCGCCCACAACCAGCGGGGGCTCGTGACGGTGACCGTGCGGTACCGGCACTTTTTCTGGATGGAGGATCTCATCAAGCTCGTGGAGGGCTCCGCCTCCAGCGAGGTCTTCTCCCTCCTCAAGCGCACCGACGAGAAGTTCGTCACCGAGACCGCCTACAACAACCCCCGCTTCGTCGAGGACGTGGTCCGCGAGGTGGCCGTCAAGCTCCGCGCCGATGACAACTTCTTCTGGTTCTCGGTGGCGGCCGAGAACTTCGAGTCAATACACAACCACAGCGCCTACGCCTTCCTCGAGTACTCCCGCGACGAGGACGGCGCCGCCGACGCGGCCCCGCTGTGCTACGGCTCCACGGCGGAGGCGCTGGGGGGCACTCCCGCCCTGGGCGCTGCTGCGGGCGCCCCCCGGCTCTTGGGCGAACAGGGCGGCCTCGCCATGCCCCCCCTGGAGGCCCAGGGGGGGGGCAGGGAGCCGGTCGCTGCCGCCCCCGTCCCCGCCCCCGGCGGCGGGCGGGGGGCCTGATCGTTGGACAGGCTCGCGGTCGAGGGGGGCGCACCCCTTTTCGGTAAGGTGAGGGTGAGCGGCGCGAAGAACGCGGCGCTACCCCTGATGGCGGCCTCCATCCTGGCCGACGGCCCGCTGGATCTCACGAATGTCCCGTCCCTGGGCGATCTCAAGACCATGGCGCGCCTCCTCACCCTCATGGGTGGGGCCGTCAGGGCCTCATTCCGCGGGGACGAGGGCGCGGGGCCCGAGGAGTGCCTCATCGACATGAGGGGGCTCTCCGTCCCCGAGGCCCGCCACGAGCTCGTGAAGACCATGCGCGCCTCGGCACTGGTCCTGGGCCCGCTCCTGGCCCGCCACGGCCGCGCCGTGGTCTCGCTCCCCGGAGGCTGCGCCATAGGGGTGCGCCCCATCGACATGCACCTCAAGGCCCTGAAGGAGATGGGGGCTGACTTCGACATCAGCGGCGGAGACATAATAGCCCGCGCCCCGGCGGGCGGGCTGAGGGGCGCCGCCGTGAACTTCCCCACGGTTACGGTCACCGGCACCGAGAACGTCATGATGGCCGCCGCCCTCGCCCGGGGGGAGACCGTCATCTCCAACGCCGCCCGCGAGCCCGAGGTGGTGGACACGGGCCGCGCCCTGTGCGCCATGGGGGCGCGGATCGAAGGCCTCGGGACGGGCGAGATAGCCGTCCATGGCGTCCCGTCCCTGTCTGGCGCCCGCTACGCCGTCATGTCCGACCGCATCGAGGCGGGGACGCTCATGGCGGCGGTGGCGCTGGCCGGGGGCAAGGTGACCCTCCAGGGGGCGCCCCTCGCCTCGATGGCCGCCGTGCGCGACAAGTTCGGGGAGGCGGGGCTCTACATGAGCTACGAGGGGGACGACCTGTACCTGGAATCGCCGGGGGGGCGCCTCGAGGCCGTGAACCTCGTCACCATGCCGCACCCGGGCTTCCCCACGGACATGCAGGCGCAGTTCATGGCGGCCATGTGCCTGGCCTCGGGGGTCTCCATCGTGACCGAGACCATCTTCGAGAACCGCTTCATGCACGTGGCGGAGCTCAGGCGCCTTGGCGCGGACATCACCCTAGAGGGGCGCTCCGCCGTGGTGAAGGGCGTCAGGCACCTTTCGGGGGCGCCTCTCACGGCCTCCGATCTCCGGGCCTCGGCCGGGCTCCTGCTGGCTGCCCTCGCGGCCAGGGGGAGGAGCGTCGTCTCCCGCGTCTACCACCTGGATCGCGGCTACGACCGGCTGGACAGGAAACTGAACCTCCTGGGGGCCAGGATCACGCGGGAGAAGGAATAGGCAGTCGGCCAGGGGCGCCTGCGGGCCGCCGGCCGGGCCCCGGCGCCGCCCGGAGCGGGATGCGCGGGCGGGGCGCGGGGATCCGCCCGCTAGAGGGGCGGGCAAGGGAAGCCGCCGGCGCGGCGGCCGCGCCGCGGGGTTGGCGGCCCGTCACGCCAGGAGGGGCCTCCGGGGCTGCGCAAGCGGCTGGCGGCATGTCTGCGGCGGGGCGCCCCGGAGGGCGTGGTCCGCGCGAAAGCCGCCTGCGGGATGCGCAAACCGCGGGCAAAGCCGTTGCCGCGTCCGAGGGTGCCCACACGGGCATGACGGGCCTCGCTGCCCGCCGAAAGCGGTAAGGGGGTCGCCGCAGCGGGGCACGGCTGTTTCGCGGGCGGCTCGCACCTCGGATAAGGCATCGCGAGTCGAAGGCGGAGCGGAAATGCCTCCCGCGCATGGCCTGGGGGAGCCCGCGGCTTACAGGGACGCAGCGGGGAACCGCAAATATGGTGATCGGAGGCATGGGGCGGCCGACCTCCTGAGGGACGATGGAGATATTACGCAGATGATAAATAATTTTTTTTATATAAATAAGCCGTCCTGATTCTTGCCGACACCGGATCCGACGGGCGCCGTCCCCGAGGCGGCGCCTCGGGACGGTTGCAGGCGGGATCCGGCCCGGCGGGGGCGCTCCCGATCCTGCTGAGGGCGCCCGGCCTGTGCACTAAAGAACCGTTCGGCAGCCCCTGCGCCCGGCGCGATGGCGCACCGGCGGCGGGCGGCAGGACACGGGAGGCGATCGCGAGGGCGCCGGGCGGGTGCGACTACGCGGGACGTGCCGTGATCTGCCCGACCGGGCGGCAGGACGCCCGAGGATCCTGCGGCCGCCCGGTGCCTCGGGCCGCTCTCGCCGGACGCTCCCGCAACGGCGGGGGGAGCGCCGCCGTTCCGTCCAGGGGGAGCCATACCGGCGGCCGCCGGGTTCGTCCCCCCGCCTGCGCGGCCCCCGAGGGGCCTGCCGCGGCGGACGCGTTTCCCGCGATGCGGCCGTGGCAGGTCGCTTGTCTCGCTGACCGGCTTGGGCTCACATGATCCGCCAAGACATCCGCCCAGACGTAGTGGGTGGCGGCGGGATCTCCTCGCGGATCGGGATGGACGCCAGGGAATTTCGGAGCGGGTGCCGGACTGCAGGCCCCTAGCCGCCCCGCGCCTTGAACCGTCCCGTTGCGGGGCGGCTCGCGGCCCTCCGACAGGCGGCGGGCCCTCCGCCGTCCGTCAGGGGAAGGCATGATGATTGCGCTCCGCCCGCCGCGATGCCCTGCGATGGCGGGGAAGCCTCCTAAACCCAGCGGATCCCCCCTCCCTCTGAAGCGGGAGCCGGGGATCAGGCGGTCGGTTCCCGGAGGGGATATCGGAGGCGTCCGGCGGGTCTGGCATGGCCGCCTCACGAGGCGGGGCTTCAGAGCCGGGAGAGCCTCCCTCCCATGCCTGGCCGGGGAAAGCAGGGAAGAATCCCCTCCCGGGGAAGAGTCGAGTCCCAGGCCGGCTGTGAAACGCAGACCCGCGAGGCGTAGCCGTCCGGCCACCTGCCCGGTGGCGGCAGGTCCGGGAAGGATAAGGGGCCTTCGTAGAACTGAGGAGGCGGGGGCCGGGTACAGGCAAGGGGTCGTCGGCGAAGCGCGCCGGGCGGCCGGCTTGAGGCAGGGCGAGATGTCCGGGCTCGCACGGGGCTCAAGATGAGAGGCAGGCTGGACATCGGGGAGAGGGGGGCAAGCCGCGCGGGAGGGGTGGCCCAGACAGGATGCCGGGGGCTAGAGGGAGGACG